>NZ_UPHQ01000200.1 GCF_900566055.1 Mycobacterium innocens | reverse complement strand
CGCTACCACCACACCGACATCGAGATCGACAAACTCGCCGAGGCCACCCCCACTCAACGCCGTGCTTTCGACCTCATTGAGGCCACCATCCCCCTGACCATCGCCGCGTAGCCACAAACACAAACCAGCAAACCAGCAAACCCCCAGTTCAGGGCGGAAAACCCTTACCCAGGCAGCCGTAACTTCCGATTAGCCGCCCGAACCGTACGGCCGGGTGAGGATCTCCAGGAAATGTCCGGCAGGGTCCCGGAAATACACCCCACGCCCGCCGTCGCGATGATTGACCTCACCGGGCCGGGTGGCACCGGGGTCGGCCCAGTGCGCCAATCCGCGGGATCGGATCCTGCCGTAGATGGCGTCGAATTCCTGCTCAGAGACCAGGAAGGCGTAGTGCTGACGATGGATTTCCTCGTCTGCCGGGACGTCGGCGTAATCGAGTGACGCGCCGTGTTCGAGTGCGACAACCATGAAGTGACCGAACGCAACCGGCTTGGGCAAGCCGAACAGGTCGGTGAGGAACTCCGCGGACTCTCGCTTGTCGTGCGACGCGACAATGGTGTGGTTGAAGCTGATCCCCATGTGCTGGCCTCCCGTACTTTGCGGCGCCGCGTCGCGCCCGCTATTTGGGCGCGGTGAGTTCCAATGCAATGTTGTCTGGGTCGCGGAACTCGAGAATGTATGCCGGCCCGATGTCTTTGATCGGCTCGTGCCGGATACCGAGATCGTCGAGATGTGTAGCAGCAACGTCTAATTCGGCTCTGCTGCCGACCCGGAACGCGATATGGTCCAGGCCGGCGCGATCCTCGTCGAAGCGGTCGTTTGCCACCGGGCGCAGTCCCAGCAACGCGCCGCCGAGGTCGTAGATGACGCCGCCGAACAGAAAGCCCAACTGCCGGCGCGTTGCCTCATCCGCATTCTCGGGAGCCTCGATCAGCACCGGCCAGCCGAACACGCTCTCGTAGAACCGCCGCGATCGCTCGATATCGGTGACCGTGAGCCTGACATGCGCAATCGACGTGCTGGCGAACCCCATCTAGCTCATGCTGCCAGAATCGCCTTCGTGCAGATAGCCATGACCATGCCCGTGATGGAGCCCGACCTCGACGCGGCGGTGCTCAAGAAGTGGGCGCGCGCAATAGACGACGGACCGTTCTCGTCGCTGTGCTGGGGCGAGCGCATCGCGTTCGACAACCCCGACAGCCTGACGCTGCTGGGTGCGCTGGCCGCCTGGACCGACCGGGTCCGGTTGGTGACGACGGTGATCGTGCCCCAATTGCATCACCCGGTGATGCTGGCGAAGGCGCTGGCCACTGGCGACGTGCTCAGTGGTGGGCGGTTGACGGTGGGAGTCGGGATCGGCGGCCGGCAGGAGGACTACCACGCCGTCGGCGCCGACTCCTCGACGCAGACGATGCGCGGTATGGCCGAGCGGGTGGCGGTCATGAAGCGGGTCTGGGCCGGCGAGAAGATCACCGAGTCACAGCGGCCGATCGGCCCGGCGCCGGTGCAGGCCGGCGGTCCGCCGCTGCTCGTCGGGACGATTGGGCCAAAGACCCTCCGCAGCGCCGCCGCGTGGGCCGACGGGCTCGCGGGAACAACCCTCGACCTCGACGTCGCCAGGCAGAACGAGCTCTACGACGTCGCTCGCACCGCCTGGGCCGAAGCGGGCAAGCCCAAACCACACCTGGGGACGTCGTTCTGGTTCGCTTTTGGGTCGCCGGATCACGCCCGCGCGCAGGTTCATCATCACCTGCGGCGCTACATGAACTGGATCCCCGCCGAATACGTCGATGCCATGGCGCCGATGACCGGCTGGGCCGGTAGCGAGGAACAGCTGCTGGCGGTGCTGCGAAAGTTCGACGAGGTCGGCACCGACGAGGTTCAGCTGATCCCGACCAGTGCTGACCTGGAGCAGCTTCGTCGCGCCGCCGACGTGGTCGCCGCGCTGTAGGTCAGCCAGTCGCCGCTTCAGGCAAGCCACCGACCGCGCGTTGCTGCACGGGTTGGCCTTTGCGCAGCGTCGCCAGCAGCTCGCGGTAGGGGCCGACGAGATAGACGGTGTCGCCGGCCCGCATCCGGGCCTCTCGGCGCGGATGTAGCGTGACCGGCTCGTCGGCCCTGGTGATCGCGATCAAAGTTGAAGTCGCCGTAGCCTCGGGTCGCGATTGTCTCGGTGCTGAAGTGCAGCGCATCCAGCCACGTCATGCCAGGTGGGCGGCGGCAGGCAAAGCGCAACAACACCGTCGATCCGATCAGCAGGACCGTCATCGCGTGTCGCAAGAAACGCCGATCCCGGCGATGCAGAAAGTCGACGGCGCTAGCCGCTTGAGGATCGACTTTCGACAATTTGTTGGCGATGTTCAATGGTTAGCTTGCGCGGAATCCTTAAGCGGCTAGCGGGGTTTCGATGGCGAGATCGGTGAACAGGGTTTGCATGTCGATGCGGATTCGTTCGTAGTCGCGGTCGACGGGTGTCCAGTGCGCGGGTTTGCGTCCCATCTTCGGGCTGCGGATTCCGGCGAGGATGGGTGCAATGACTTGGTCGCGGAGGGTGAGCAGGGCGGCGATGGTGCGTGCGGCCGGGGGCGGCACGTGGTAGCGGCGGGTTCGGCCGGGCTTGTCCACGAGCTGTTTGCCGCGGAGCTTGCGCAGGTCGTAGGCCGCCTGACGAACGCTGTAGCCGCACTGTTCGGAACCGGTGAGGGCGTGCACCTTGGCGGTGAACTCGGCGACGGTGAACCCATTCGGTGCGGGCGCGGGCGCCAAGACGGAGGCGCACCAGTAACCGAGTGTGCAACGAAACCCAGGGTGGTTCAGCATGGTTGATCAAGGCCCGCGACGACGGTGGCCGTGCCTGGGTCATTTGTCGACGGTGTTGAATTGCCGTGACGGAGCACGTGATCGTAGGTTGGGGTGCCCAGGACGGTCGGTGTCGCCGACGTTCCCGCGTCGAGCTGAGGAGGGGAGATGGTGGTGGAGGCTGAGTCGTTGGGGTGGTGGCTGGATTGGGTCAACGTGGTGATCGGGATGATGGGCGACGCGCATCTGCGTGGGGTGGTGGAGTTGGATTATTCGCCGGGGTCGCTGCAAGCCCTCGAGGAGGTGGTGCGTGAGCGCTACCGCGGGCGTTATCCGTTGGGTGATGACGCTTTTGCGGCGGGGGTGGCGGCCTATGTGGGGGAGACGTTGATGCGGGTGGGTGGGGGTGCGTGGGACTGGAGCACCCAGTGGCCTGGTGACGCCGGTTCTGGTGATGGCGAGCTGGCTCGGCATTGTTGGTTTGTGTCGGGTGCCGACGAGCCCGATGCGGTGGGGTTGCCGGTGGTGCGTCCCGACCCGGTCACCGGGCTGTCGCCGGTGTCGCCGGTGCATTTGTTGCTGGAGGCGGCGCAAAGCAGCGACGGCGGGGTGTGGGTGTCGACCTATCAGGGTTGGCGAGATGCGGTGGATGCCTACGTTGCGGCGCATCCGGGTTGGGCGCCGAGCAAGCAGCACACGCTGGCTGATGGGGTGTTTTCGTCGCCGCCGCCCTCGGCGGTGCTTGATGAGTGGTTGGCGGGTCAGCGTGCGGATTTTCCGCGGTGGGCGGCGCGCTACGGCGGCCAGTGGGATTACAGCCCCGACAGTATTGATCGGCTGACTGCGTTGGTCAGCGCACTCACCCCGACGGTGGAGGCGTTCAACGACCCGGCCAACGCCGAGTTCGTCGAGGGCGCCTGTTTCTATCTGGGTGAGACGCTGCGCCGCGGCATCCCCTGCCGCTGGGTCTACCGTGACGTCCTTACCGACGAGGGTGATCCGGTTACGGCCAGTTTTGAAATCCAGATGAACGACAACGCCGACTTCACCGGCCCCTTCAGCCTGCTGCGATACATTATTCGACACCGCGATCCGGGTGACACCCGCGACTTCTATCACCGTTGGACCAAAACCCCCAGGACGTGCTGAATTGCGGTGGCCCGCCGCGCGATCGTAGGTTTTGGTTCCCGGGGCGTTTGATCGAGCCCGGTGACGGTAGGAGGTGGTGGCGATGTCGGGGTTGGCAATGCGCGGTCGGCGTGGTCTGGCCCTGCTGCTGGTGGTGGTGTCGGCGCTGTTGCTGGCCCCCGCCGGGCCGGCGGGGGCCGAGCCCGAGCCGTTGCCGGGGTATTCGGTGGCGGATCCGGTGCAGGGGCCGCCGGTGGCCTACGAGTATTCGTCGGCGAATGTGCTTGGTGCTGCTGCTGTTTGGTTGATCTCGGTGTGAATTGGGTCGTGCGTGTGGTGAAACGGATTGGGTTGGGGTTGCTGATTTTTCGCGCGGTTGGGGGTTGATAGTGGCCGAACCTGTTGGGGTTCAAGGGATATAGGACGAACGATGGGGTTTGTGGGGCATGGTTGGGCCGTGGTGTCCAGCCGGGGTGGGTGTGTGTTGGGCGGGTCGATACCGATGAGGATGGCGGTGGCGCGTGGTGGGTGTGGGTCGCTCACCGGGTCTCGGGGCTGTGCCGGCGCGGCTGTGTGGGTTCGGGCGGGTTCCACGAGTTGGGCTGTGGGTGCCCGGGGCGCCCTGGTAGGGCGGCATGGTTGATTAAGGCCCGCGACGACGGTGGCCGTGGCTGAGTCATGGGTCGACGATGTTTGAATTGCCGTGACGGAGCACGTGATCGTAAGTTGGGGTGCCCAGGACGGTCGGTGTCGCCGACGTTCCCGCGTCGAGCTGAGGAGGGGAGATGGTGGTGGAGGCTGAGTCGTTGCAGTGGTGGCTGGATTGGGTCAACGTGGTGATCGGGATGATGGGCGACGCGCATCTGCGTGGGGTGGTGGAGTTGGATTATTCGCCGGGGTCGCTGCAAGCCCTCGAGGAGGTGGTGCGTGAGCGCTACCGCGGGCGTTATCCGTTGGGTGATGACGCTTTTGCGGCGGGGGTGGCGGCCTATGTGGGGGAGACGTTGATGCGGGTGGGTGGGGGTGCGTGGGAGTGGAGCACCCAGTGGCCTGGTGACGCTGGTTCTGGTGATGGTGAGCTGGCTCGGCATTGTTGGTTTGTGTCGGGTGCTGAGGAGCCGGATGCGGTGGGGTTGCCGGTGGTGCGTCCTGACCCGGTCACCGGGCTGTCGGCGGTGTCGCCGGTGCATTTGTTGCTGGAGGCGGCGCAAAGCAGCCACAGCGGGGTGTGGGTGTCGACCTATCAGGGTTGGCGAGATGCGGTGGATGCCTACGGTGCGGCGCATCCGGGTTGGACGCCGAGCAAGCAGCACACGCTGGCTGATGGGGTGTTTTCGTCGCCGCCGCCCTCGGCGGTGCTTGATGAGTGGTTGGCGGGTCAGCGTGCGGATTTTCCGCGGTGGGCGGCGCGCTACGGCGGCCAGTGGGATTACAGTCCGGACAGTATTGATCGGCTGACTGCGTTGGTCAGCGCACTCACTCCGACGGTGGAGGCGTTCAACGACCCGGCCAACGCCGAGTTCGTCGAGGGGGCCTGTTTCTATCTGGGTGAGACGCTGTGCCGTGGCATCCCCTGCCGCTGGGTCTACGTCGAATTCCGGGACCCGGGCGACCCGGTTACCGCTAACTTCAAGATCCAGATGAACGACAACTCTGACTTCACCGGCCCCTTCGGCCTGCTCTGGCGCATGATCGAACTCCGCGACCCTGGGCGCACCCGCGATTTTTATCACCGTTGGACTAATACCGTTGGGCCGCGCTGAATTGCGGCGCGCGACCGCGCGACCGTAGCGTGAGGCTGCCGGCCCGCTAGGAGTGCCGGGCGGTGATGGGAGGTGGTGGCGATGTGTGGGTTGGCAGCGCGCGCTCGGGGTGGTCTGGCCCTGCTGCTGGTGGTGATGTTGGCGCTGTTGCTGGCCCCCGCGAGGCCGGCGGGGGCCGAGCCCGAGCCGCTACCGGGGTATTCGGTGACTGATCCGGTGCAGGGGCCGCCGGTGGCCTATGAGTATTCGTCGGCGAACGCGCTGGCGGCCGTGGAAGAACCCACGACTAAACAACTGGAAGACATCAAGGTCGCGTCCCTAGCGCCGTGGGGTACCGAAGAGAATCTTCTGCAGAATTGGAAGCTGTACAAGCGCGAGCGGGCACCGTACGTGGCGAAGCCGCTGACCTGGGCGAAATACCGCGAGCAGTACATCCGCATTTACAACAGCAACCATATTGGCGCGAGGTTCGAAGAAATCGTCCGGGGCTTGCCGTATTTCAGTAATGGTGAGTGGCGGTTCAATCAGCGGCTGCCCGACAGCGAGGTGAATCGGCGCCCGGATGCGCTGAACGAGCCCGAGTTGTGGGCGCAGGGCAAAAACTGGTTGTGGGATTTCAAAACCGGGGCCATCAGCAAAGACCAACTCAAAGACTTTCTTCGGTACTGCGAAGAACACCACCTCAACGCGGGCATTGTGTTCGACAGCAGACCGTTGTCGAAAACGCTGAGCGCCATGAATGACACCGCCGCCCAGGTCGCCAAAGAGCTTGGACTGGCGCGCGCGCCGGCGATCACCTCGCGATTTCTCAATATCGCGCCACAGGCCACACCGCCGGGCCCCGGAGTGTTGGCCACCGGCTCGCAAAACCCGGTCGACGGTGGTGGAGGCCAACCCGTTGACCAGTCGCCGGACTCGCCCGAAGACGTCGTCGAGAAGCAGTGGGTCGCGCAGTTCCTGCAAGGCCAGGCCAACGTCCAGCCGCAGGCGCCGACCTCCGCGCCGGTACCCACGGCGGCGCCGGCCCCGCAACAAGTCCCGGCCTCCCAACAGGTCCCGGCCCCGCAGGCGCCTGCACCCGCGCCGGCGGGGCCCGGTGTGCCCAATGTTGGGGGTGTGCCGGCGTGGCCGATCACCGCGGTGAACCTGGCCAACGCGTGGGCCAGCGCGGTCGCTTCTGCGCTGGCCGCGGCCGCTGGTGGGGTGCCCGGTCTGGTGGCCAATATCGCCGGCGGCGTCGTCAACGGCATCGGCGGGATCGCTGCCGGCCTGCCCAACGCAATCGCCGGCGGGCTGGGCGGCGCCGTGCCCGGTGTGGTGGGTGGGGTGGACTTTTCCACGCTGGAGCTGCGCTACATCGCTGACACGGATTACAGCGGCGGCGGGGTGCGGTATGCGTTTGCCGCCAATGCACAACCCGGGGAGGCGCCGTCGTTCGGGGGCCACGCCAACGCGGCGATGGCCTCGGATGCGTTCTTCGTGTGGCTGGCGTTGCCGACCTCGGCGTTCACGGTCAATCTCAATCCCAACGAGCCCGACCGCATCATTGATGCGCAGTTCGGCCGTACCGATGCCGGGCGGGTGTTGTTGGAGGCCGATTACACGATGAAGCGGGCCACCGCGCAGCTCGTCGATCCGTCCACCGTGGACGGGCACCGGTTCCTCGACGCCCTGCAAGGCTCCAAATGCTTTTCCCCGCAACGCAAGTGGATCGTGCCGCTGCCGGCCAGCGTGGCCCAAGACGGTAATGGGA
The DNA here is from genome assembly GCF_900566055.1 of Mycobacterium innocens. Taxonomy (GTDB): domain Bacteria; phylum Actinomycetota; class Actinomycetes; order Mycobacteriales; family Mycobacteriaceae; genus Mycobacterium; species Mycobacterium innocens. The sequence goes on along the minus strand of NZ_UPHQ01000200.1, from coordinate 718 downwards.
TGTATCTGCTGGACGCGCCGCTGGACGTCAAACTCGAGATCCTGGGGACCGATCTCAAACCTGGCATCGGCTGCCCGGGTCAGGATCCCGCGATCACCCGCGGCAACGACGAGTTGTACCGGACCACGATCTTGCCCAAGATCGTGGCGGCGGTCAACCACGCCGCGGAGTACGCCGATCTGCGTCGGGTGTATGCCTCTCGGGTAGCCGCCGAGTGGTATCGCCAACACAGCGCCACCAAGACCACCGCGTATTCGACGATCGTCAACTCCGGTGACATCAGCGCCTGGACGTCCAAACAGCCGTGGAGCCCGCAGGACATTTTCGCCCGCTACCGCACATCGTTCTATCAGGGAGATGCCACCTACACCTGGCAGGCCGACGAGCGCACCAGCTGGACCTTGACGGTGGGTGGGGTGGACTTCACCACCATCCCGATGGTCACTGTGGCACCGGCCGAATTCGTCAAGGCGCATCCGAGCCTGCCCGCTACCGCTAGTGACGCGCTGTTTGGGCCGCGGTTTGAGAACTCCGGGCAGCAGGTGTGGTTGGGCGGGTTGACCAGCGCCCAACCGCTCAGTCAGGTGTGGCGCGGTGACCCCAGTTTGTTTGCGCCGCTGCCTAACTCGTTATCGGGTGCCTCGCTGAGTCCGATCCTCTATGCGGTGATCACGATGCCGTTGGCGGCCTGGCTGGGGGTGGGGGGCCTGCTGTGGTG
>NZ_UPHQ01000098.1 GCF_900566055.1 Mycobacterium innocens | reverse complement strand
TAGCCACCACCCGATCCAGAATCTCGCCCTTGTCCGCCTTCGACGCCTTGCGGTACTGACCTCGCAGTTTGTTGGTTACCTGCCGCCTTGCAGCCATATCGATCTTGCCCCTCCACATCGGGCAAGCCTTCCGCGCTACGCGCTCAAAATAGCTGAGGCACCACCGCCGGCCACGCGCTCAAAGTAGGTGAGGCACGCCGGAGTCTTGACGGGGCTGGGCCGACTGGGCCTATGATTGCGTCTACCCACCCCAGGTGGGGTGGACCTATGAGTGTTTGTGGGTGTTATGAACGGCAGCGATTTGACGGTGAAGAAGCGTGCGGCGTTGAACCGGCTGAAGACGGTTCGGGGTCATCTCGACGGGATCATTCGGATGCTGGAGTCCGACGCGTATTGCGTGGATGTGATGAAGCAGATCTCAGCGGTTCAGTCCTCGCTCGAGCGAGCAAATCGGGTGATGTTGCACAACCATTTGGAGACGTGTTTTTCCGCAGCGGTGCTGGATGGCCGCGGGCGAGCAGCCATTGACGAACTGATTGATGCGGTCAAGTTCACGGCGGCACTGACCGGTCCGCGGGCACGGCTGAGCGGTGCTGCGGTCGGAGAACCAACCGATGCCGAGCCGGCGCCGGCAGGGAGCACGATATGACGGCCACCAGGTTTCTCGGTGCCAGTCATTTGGCCAAGACACGAGCAGCAGGTGATCGAGATGTCATAGCCGCCGCTGGGATGGCTACGGTCGGAAGGTAGACGTGGCGGCCAGGACTGTGACTGTCCGCAACCCGTGATGGGTCGACGATGGGAAGGAAGTGTTCGGGATGGCGTGGCAGGGACTTTTGGCAAAGGCGGTGCCCACGGTGGTAACCGGCGCGGTGGGGGTTGTGGCCTATGAGGGGGTCCGCTGGACGGCGGCGAAGTTTCCGCTGCACGAGGCGACCGTCACCGTGACCGCGTGGGGTATGCGCGCTGCCCGCAAGGCCGGGCGCAAGGCCGAGAAGAGCGCTGAGCTGGCTCGACTGACGGTCGCCGACGTGATGGCCGAGGCAAGAGAGCGCATCGGGGACGACGTTCCACCGCTGGTGGTGGCAGACTCGGGCCACGACCATGACCATGACCATGACCATGACCATGACCATGACCACTGATACTCTGCCCGATGCCGACCTCACGCTGAAAGTTCTGTCCGACGCGGCGGGGCGGATGCGAGTGCGTGCCGGCGGGTTTGAGTTCGACGCGGTTCGGGCGGTCGCGATCGAGGATACGGTCGCCAAGGTGCCCGGTGTGCGCGCCGTGTATGCCTATCCGCGAACGGCATCGGTGGTGATCTGGTATTCGCCCGAAAGCTGTGACACCACCGCCGTCGCATCGGCGATCTCCGATGCGCGGGACATCCCGGCAGAATTGGTGCCCGCGCGTGCCCCGCACTCGGCCGATGCGCGCACCACCGGTGTGGTGCAGAAAATCACCGGCGGGATCCGTCGCTTGCTGGGCCGCTCGCCTGACGCCGACACGCTGAGCGAAGCAGTTGAGGGTAGCGGCTGCCACCAGGGGCCGGCGGCCTCGTGTCATGGGTCGCCGGGGCAGGACAGTGAGGGCGAGCAGCGGCGGTGGTTGCGGCGGGTGTGGCTGGCCTTGCCGTTGGGGCTGGTTTCGTTGGCGGCGCCGATGCTGTTCGGCGCTTATCCGTGGGCGGGGTGGTTGGCATTCGCCGCGACGGTGCCCGTGCAGTTCGTGGCCGGCTGGCCATTCCTCAAGGGGGCTGTGCAGCAGGCGCGGGCAGGGTCCGCGAACATGGACACCCTGATCACGCTGGGCACATTAACCGCGTTCGGCTACTCCACCTATCAGCTGTTCGCCGGGGGGCCGCTGTACTTTGACACCGCGGCGTTGATCATCGGGTTCGTGGTGCTGGGCCGCTATTTCGAGGCCAGAGCCACGGGCAAAGCCTCGGAGGCGATCAGCAAGCTGCTGGAGATGGGCGCCAAAGAAGCCTGCGTGCTCGTCGACGGCCAAGAAATTCTCGTGCCGGTGGATCGGGTGCAAGTCGGAGACCTGCTGCTGGTGCGGCCCGGCGAGAAGATCCCCGTCGATGGTGAGGTGATCGACGGGCGCGCCGCCGTCGATGAGTCGATGCTGACCGGCGAGTCGGTCCCGGTCGAAAAGAGGGTGGGTGACCGTGTTGCCGGGGCAACGGTCAACACCGACGGGCTATTAACGGTGCGCGCCACCGCCGTCGGGGCCGACACCGCGCTGGCCCAGATTGTGCGCCTGGTCGAACAAGCACAGGGCGGCAAGGCCCCGATACAGCGGCTGGCCGACCGGGTCTCGGCGGTGTTTGTGCCAGCCGTCGTCGGGGTTGCCGCCGCGACGTTTGCCGGCTGGGCGCTGATCGCGGCCAACCCGATCGCCGGTATGACTGCTGCGGTGGCGGTGCTGATCATCGCCTGCCCATGTGCGCTGGGCCTGGCCACCCCCACGGCGATCATGGTCGGCACCGGCCGGGGTGCGGAGATGGGAATCCTGGTCAAAGGCGGCGAGGTCCTAGAAGCCTCCAAGAAGATCGACACCGTGGTGTTCGACAAGACCGGCACCCTGACCCGCGCCCAGATGCAGCTCACCGACGTCATTGTCGGCAAGCGCCGCCAGCCTAATCTGGTGCTGCGGCTTGCCGCTGCGGTCGAGTCGGGCTCTGAGCACCCCATCGGCGCGGCGATCGTCGCGGGTGCCCGCGAGCATGGATTGCAGATCCCGGCCGCCACAGAGTTCACCAACCTGGCCGGGCACGGGGTTCGGGCTCAAGTGGACGGCCAGCCCGTGCTGGTCGGGCGGCGCAAGCTCGTCGACGAACAGGGGTTGCTGCTGCCGGATCAGCTTGCTGCGGCGGCCGCAGAGCTCGAAGAGCAGGGCCGCACCGCGGTGTTCGTCGGCCGCGACGACCGGGTCGTGGGTGTGCTCGCGGTGGCTGACACGGTCAAAGACGACGCCGCCGACGTGGTCCGTCAGCTACACGCGATGGGGCTGCAGGTCGCCATGATCACCGGCGATAACGCCCGCACCGCGGCCGCGATCGCCAACCAGGTCGGCATCGACCGCGTGCTGGCCGAGGTGTTGCCGCAAGACAAGGTCACCGCAATTCGCCGGCTCCAAAACGAAGGCCGGGTCGTCGCGATGGTGGGCGACGGCGTCAACGACGCCCCCGCCCTGGTGCAGGCCGACCTGGGCATTGCGATCGGCACCGGTACCGACGTGGCCATCGAGGCCTCCGACATCACACTGATGTCGGGCCGGCTCGACGGTGTCGTGCGTTCGATCCAGCTCTCGCGCCAGACCCTGCACACGATCCATCAAAACCTCGGCTGGGCCTTCGGCTACAACACCGCCGCCATCCCCCTTGCCGCAGTCGGGTTGCTCAACCCGGTCGTGGCGGGCGCGGCGATGGGATTGTCCTCGGTCAGCGTGGTGACGAACTCGCTGCGGCTACGCCGTTTTGGCCGCGACACATGACAGGGTCTCAAATCACCATCGATGTTGAACCGCATGACTTTTCCCCGATCTGAGCGCCTCGATAGCGCATGATCTACGGCCTGGTGCTTCGGTGGGTGGTCACCGGACTGTTCCTGCTGGCGGCCGCCGAATGTCTTCTACCGGTAGTCACGCAACGCCGATCGTGGACATCGGTCATGAGCCACGGGTTGCATTTCGTGATGGCAGTTGCGATGGCGGCGATGGCTTGGCCGTGGAGCGCAGGGTTCCCGACGACGGGACTTGCGGTGTTTTTTCTGCTGGCGGCAGTGTGGTTCGTGACGGTCGGCGTCGTTTCGGCCCGCACGACCGCCCCGCGAGTGTTATACGGATATCACGGCCTGATGATGCTGGCGACGGCGTGGATGTATGCCATCATGAACGTTCATCTGCTGCCCGTCGGATCCAGCATCCAACACCACACTGAGCCGGATATGTCGATGCCGGACATGGACATGGCTGCCATGACGAGCATGCCGGCAAGCAGCGGATCGCCCCTATGGCTCGACGTAGTGAACTGGCTCGGTACCGTCGCCTTCGCGGTCGCAGCGGTTTTCTGGGCATGCAGGCACGTCATTCAGCGGCGGCAGGGCACAACCCGCTATAGGTCGCTGGGCAACCTCGGTCAGGCAATGATGGCCGCCGGTATGGCTACCTTGTTCCTGGCCACGCTATTTCGGATCTAAGCTCGTAACCGTGGCCCCGTTTCGCGTCGAGGCCCGCACCATGAAGGCAACCAAACGACCTCACCGCCGGCACTGGCGCCAGGTTGCTACGCTCGCCGCGGGTCACTTGTGGTATTCGCCAGCATCTTGTGGCCTAAGGGGCCAACCACATCCGCCGCGATCGTCGACTCGTAGTCACCGCACAGTACTCGCCGGCAGCGGCTAGGGCGGGGATGGAGAGCTTCGCCGAGGTAACGAACACGGTGACCACATTTGGTCCGGGCGACCGGGATCGAAGATCCCGGTCGGATGAGCGGTGCTGGAATGGAACGTCCCGACCCTGAGGCGCCCGAGCGTGCCCGGCGCCGGACGTTCACCGCGAAGTACAAGCTGGAGGTCCTGGCCGCCTACGACGCCGCCCCCGATGGTGAGAAGGGTGCGTTGTTCCGTCGGGCGGGCCTGTACTCCAGCCACATTGTGCAGTGGCGGCGGGCCCGCGACGGCGGCGCACTGGCTTGGGCGCGCCGTTGCGTGCGGACATAAGCAGCACGACCCGCAAGCCGAGCGGATCGCCCGCCTTGAACAGGAGAAACGACAACTGGAGCAGGAGCTGGCCAAGACCCGGTTCGTGGTGGATGCGCAGGCAAAACTGCACGCTTATGCGGGTGATCGCTGTCAAGTGGCAATCCCCTCAAACCGTAGAGACTTTGCTTGTTGGGACGTCGATCCCCATTCACCCATCGACCCAGCGTGCCCTGATGGATCCCCAAGATCGCGGGCGACCTGCGCAATGGGTTTGCCGGTTTCCCGGACGATCCGAACCGCACCCACCTTGAATTGCTGGTCGAACTTTCGCCGTGCTTCCATCGCCGAACCTCCTCATGGGCGATGTCTCCACGATATGAGGGGAATCCCAAAAGGGGTGGCTGTGTCGAGCTGGTTGAGGAGTTGGAGGTAGACGGTTCTGCGGCGGGGCGTAATGCATCACGTCAATATGCCCGCGAAATCTGATCCATGCATCACGTAGGAATGCCCGCGAAAGTGGGTTCTGTTGATCGGATCGATGGGTAGGTTGCTCGCCGGTTGTGCCTCCCGCGGGTTGTCTTGTCTGGGCCACGCCAATGCCAGGGGCCAGGTCTGTTGACCTGCCCCACCTTTCGCCGGCCCAGAGGGCGCATAGAGGCTCGCGGGTCAAGGGTGGCCGAAGGCCATCGCGAAGCGACGCGAAGCGCTCTTGACGCGTGAGGGATGTGCCCGTAGGCGGTGTGGCCCAGACAAGACAACCTCGGCAACGGAACCCGTTGAGCCAGCCCCGTTCACAGGTGCGGAGGTTGCGGAACCCCGTTCACGTCACAGGCAACCCGTAATTGGGCTCTTTTAGGAGGCTTTGGTCCGGATGCCTTTGCGGATGTCGGGTAGTGCGGTGGGGATGGTCGCGAGGTAGAGCTGCTCGGTTTTTTCCTTGGCCAAGACGAGCAGTCGGCTTTGCAGGTCGGCGATCTGGCGCGCGATGGCGGCCGGGTTGAGGCTGTCGCGGTAGGCGAGCAGCTCCGATTCTTGGGCTGGTGAAAGGATCCCGGCGGCCAGGAGACGGTCCAGTGGGGTCGTGGGCTGGTCGTAGAGGCGGCGACGCTGACCGTCACGGCCACAGCCGTAGCCCAGGGGTTTGATGGTGGGGGTCAGGTAGTTGAGCCGGTCGTTGACCAGGCGCAAGAGCCGGTTGAGCACCGCGCGTTCGGCGTCGGTGTCGTAGCGGTAGTAGAACCCGTAGCGGCGCACCAGATGGTTGTTCTTGGACTCGATCGTGGCCTGATCGTTCTTCTTGTACGGCCGTGAGCGGGTGAAGAAGATCTCCCTCTCCGCCGCCCAGGCGATGACGGCCTTGTTCAGGAACTCGCTACCATTGTCGCAGCAATGCCGATATCGGCATTGCTGCGATTATGCCGACCTCACGATTATGCCGATGTTTAGGTGGGGTCGGTTGTGGTGCAGGGAGTTCAGTCGTGAGGTATCGGCATAATCAGAGGCCTTCGAGGAACGCGAGGATCGGATCGGGTGGCTGGT
>NZ_UPHQ01000054.1 GCF_900566055.1 Mycobacterium innocens | reverse complement strand
CCGGCGAGTTCTCGGTCAGCTTGAGACGATCAAGCGCGTCGAGGTAGGAGTTCACCGTCTCCTTTGCCGGAGCCCGCTGATCGTCACCGGCGATGTCTGCGCCTAGTGCGGTGACTTTGATCGCCGTCCCGACGGATCGCCCGAGCGACGCGAGTGCACGGCGAAGTCGGTCCGGAGTGCGCTTGCCGGTGCCGAGCTCAGGAATGTCGATGTCGACGATCTGGGCAAGGTAGTCGGCAAGCCACCCCCGGGCACTGCGCTCGGACTGATCGAGCAACGCCGGCCAGCCGCCGATGACGATCCGCTCCATGAGGCCAGGGACCGTCATCGCGGTTCGCTTCGCTTGCTGGTCTTCGCCCTGCAGCAGAGCAGCCAGCGAAACCTCACCCGTCGAGTGCCCGGATTCGAATAGGCTCATCGGCCGCATCCGCAGCGTGCCGATCCGACCCGCGCCGGAGTGCAATTCGCGCTCATATCTCGGAGTCGCCGATCCGGTCAGGATGTACAGGCCACGACGGCGAAGATCATCGACATGCCGCCGCACCTGGTCCCATATCTCCGGCGCGCGCTGCCATTCATCGAAAAGAATCGGCGTTTCCTGGTCGAACAGCTCGTCCGGGTTGAGTCCCAGGAGCGCCCGCGCGTTCGGGTCGGTGTCGAAGCGGACTGAACTCTTCGCCTGCTGGAGGGCGGTTTCCGTCTTCCCGCAGCCCTTCGGCCCATCGATGAGAACAGCACCGATCGAGGTCAGCCGCTCGGACAGCTCGGCGTCGAGGACGCGTGCGCGATAGTCGAACATGACGCCAGTCTACGTTTCCGACAACTCTTACTCGCTGGTTTCGACAGTTAATCCTCGCCGTTTTCGACAGTCTAGATTCGCCCGTTCCGGCAACCGCGGGCGATACATCAAAATCCGCGAAGTGATCCTGCCAGGAAACCGGACCATGTCCCCATGTCTGAACGCGGCGACACCCTAACCGCTCGTTGTCGCCAAAAAATCGACCCAGACGACCCGTACAGCTAACTTCGTAGCGAAGAGTAAGGCGCGTTCAGGATGGATTAATAACTGGTGGAGCTAAGGGGACTCGAACCCCTGACCCCCACACTGCCAGTGTGGTGCGCTACCAGCTGCGCCATAGCCCCGAGATGCCGTGCCCATCGAAGCTACACCACCGCCGAGAAGGGTTCAAAGTCGCAGGCCACGACAGCTACCCGAGGACCTGGTTGACGACCTCGCGCGCGGTCTGCTGCACCTCGGCCAGGTGCTCGGGCCCGCGGAAGGACTCGGCATAGATCTTGTAGACGTCCTCGGTGCCCGACGGCCGCGCAGCAAACCACGCATTGGCCGTCGTCACCTTGAGGCCACCCAGCGGTGCGCCGTTGCCGGGAGCGTCGGTCAGCTTGGCGGTGATCGGCTCCCCCGCCAACTCGGTGGCGCTCACCCGGTCGGCCGACAGCTTGGCCAGGCGCGCTTTCTGCTTCCGATCGGCGGGCGCGTCGACCCGGGCGTACGTCGGCGCACCATACTCGGAGGTCAACGCCTGGTACCGCTGCGACGGCGTCACGCCGGTGACGGCCAGGATCTCGGCGGCCAGCAAAGCCATGATGATGCCGTCCTTGTCGGTGGTCCACACCGAGCCGTCCCGGCGCAGAAACGACGCCCCGGCCGACTCCTCGCCACCGAATCCGATGGTGCCGCCGATCAGGCCGTCGACGAACCATTTGAACCCGACGGGCACTTCGACGAGTCGACGGCCGAGCCCGGCGACCACCCGGTCGATGATCGACGAGCTGACCGCGGTCTTGCCGACGGCAATGCCCGCCGGCCACGACGGTCGGTGGGTGTAGAGATAGTCGATCGCCACGGCCAGGTAGTGGTTGGGATTGAGCAGCCCTGCGTCGGGGGTGACGATGCCGTGCCGGTCGGCGTCGGCGTCGTTGCCGGTGGCGATCTGGTAGCGGTCCGGGTCGGCAACCATCGTTCGGAGGAGCCCTGCCATCGCGTCCGGGGAGCTGCAGTCCATCCGGATCTTGCCGTCATGGTCCAGCGTCATGAACCGCCACGTCGCATCGACGAGCGGATTGACCACGGTCAGATCTAGCCGGTGGCGGTCGGCGATCTCGGCCCAGTAGTCCACGCTGGCCCCGCCCAGCGGGTCGGCGCCGATGCGGACGCCGGCCTCGCGGATCGCGGCGATATCGACCACATTGGGCAAGTCGTCGACATAGGAGCCCAGGTAGTCGTGGCGCTGGGCGGCGCGCAGCGCCCGCGCGACCGGCACCCGCTGCACCGCCGAGACGCCGTCACGCAGAATCTCGTTGGCGCGCTTGGCGATTGCGTTGGTCGCGGCGCTGTCGGCCGGGCCGCCGTGGGGCGGGTTGTACTTGAAGCCACCGTCGGGCGGCGGGTTGTGCGACGGCGTCACGACGATGCCGTCGGCCAATGCCGTGGTGCGGCCCCGGTTGTAGGTCACGATGGCGTGGCTGATGGCCGGTGTCGGCGTGTAGCGGTCGCGGCTGTCCACCACCGCCAGCACGTCGTTGGCGGCCAGCACCTCCAGCGCCGACACCCAGGCCGGTTCGGAAAGTCCGTGCGGGTCACGGCCGATGAACAGCGGCCCGGTGGTGCCCTGCTGCGCGCGGAACTCCACGATGGCCTGGGTGATCGCCAGAATGTGCGCCTCGTTGAAGGCGCCGTCGAGCGCCGAGCCGCGGTGTCCCGAGGTGCCGAACACCACCTGCTGTGCGACGTCGTGGGGGTCGGGTTGGATCGAGTAGTACGCCGTCACCAGGTGCGGTAGATCGACGAGGTCTTCGGGCTGGGCCGGCTGACCGGCTCGCGGGTGGGCCACCATGGCACCAATTCTGCCCATTGGCACCTTCGCCGCCATCGGCCAGGCTTTACGCTGCGAAGCGCACCCTTGGCACACCGGAAGGACACGACCAGTGGCACGCCACGACTACCGGGAGTTGGCCGCGATCTTCGCTGGCGGAGCGCTGGGCGCGCTGGCACGTGCGGCACTGGCCACCCTCGCGGTCCCCGACCCGGCCCGGTGGCCATGGCCGACGTTCACCGTCAACATCGTCGGTGCTTTCCTGGTGGGCTACTTCACCACCCGGCTGCTGGAGCGGCTGCCGTTGTCCAGTTATCGGCGCCCGCTGCTGGGCACCGGATTATGCGGTGGCCTCACCACTTTCTCGACCATGCAGGTCGAGACGGTCAGGATGCTCGAGCACGGCCATTGGGTGCTGGCCTTCGCCTACACCGTCGTCAGCATCGTGCTCGGATTGCTGGCGGTGCAGCTCGCCACGGTCTTGGTGCGCCGGGTGCGGGTGCGCGGATGATCTCGGTTGCCGTCTGGCTGGGCGTCATGGTCATCGGCGGGATCGGGTCGGTGTCGCGTTTCCTGGTCGATCGCGCCGTCGCGCGCCGGACGGCGCGGGCATTTCCCTACGGCACGCTGGCGGTGAACCTCAGCGGTGCCGCGCTGCTGGGGTTCCTCGGCGGCCTGACGCTACCCAAAGATGTTGCGCTGCTGGCGGGAACGGCGTTCGTCGGCGCCTACACCACCTTCTCCACCTGGATGCTGGAAACCCAGCGGCTCAGCGAGGACCGCCAGCTGCGTGCGGCATTGGCCAATATCACCGTCAGCGTCATACTCGGACTGGCGGCGGCGCTGCTGGGCCAATGGATCGCGGAGCAGATATGAGTGAGCAAAGCCTGAAGTTGACCGCTTACTTCGGCGAGCGACAACGCGCGGTCGACACCAAACGGTTTCTGGCCGACGCGATGCTGGATCTGTTCGGCGAGAACGGCGTCGCGACGAGCGTTTTGATGCGCGGTACCACGGGCTTCGGACCCAAACACCAGCTGCGCTGCGACCGGACGCTGAGCTTGTCCGAGGATCCTCCGGTCACCATTGTCGCCGTCGACGTCGCGTCGAAGATCCGCGGTCTGGTCGACGATGTGACGGCGATGACCGACCGCGGATTGGTGACGCTGGAACGCGCCCGACTGGTCACGCGACACAGCGGCGCCGAGGCGCTGGGCGAGATGGAAGGCCGAAACGGGGATGCCGCCAAGCTCACCGTCTACGTCGGCCGTCAGGTGCGGGTCGGCGGGACCGCCGCCGGCTACGCTGTCTGCGAACTACTGTATCGGCACGGATTCGCCGGTGCCACAGTGCTTCTCGGTGTCGACGGCACGGCATACGGCGAACGCTTCCGGGCGCGCTTCTTCGGCCGCAACGTCAATGTTCCGTTGATGATCATCGCTATCGGTTCGGTTCCGCAAGTGTCGGCCGCCGCCACCGACCTCGCCGGCCTACTGCCCAACCCACTGCTGACCATCGAACGGGTACGGCTGTGCAAACGCGACGGCGAGCTGTTGGCCCGCCCGCAACAGCTGCCGCCGACCGACGATCAGGGACGAAACCTGTGGCAGAAGCTGATGGTGCACACCGCCGAGGCGACCCATCATGAGGGCCTGCCGATCCATCGCGCGCTGGTGTACCGGCTGATGCAGTCGCAGACGGCCCGGGGCGCGACTGCCCTGCGTGGTGTCTGGGGCTTCCACGGCGATCATAAACCGCACGGGGACAAGCTTTTCCAGCTCGCTCGTAGAGTGCCGGTCACCACCATCATCGTCGATACGCCGGAGGCTATCGCGCGCAGCTTCGATATCGTCGACGAGCTGACTACCCGCCACGGGCTGGTCACCAGCGAGATGGTCCCGGCGGCGGTGTCCTTGACGGGGTCGTCGGGACCGCCGGGGCCGCCCAGAGCGCCCGAAACGCCGCTGGCACAGTACAACTACTGACGGTCGACCGTCACTGCTTCCGAAGGGCGGGCACGTCGTCAAGGGTCCGCGGCAGCACGTAGAGCGCTACCCGCCGGTTCGCCAGCTCGTGTTCGCCGAGGAAGACGCAGCCACCGTTCTCACAGAAATGGCGTATCCCTTTGCTGCGATAGTCCGGGTCGAAAATGATTCGGCGACACTGTGGTTCGGCATTGAGCACGCTGGCCACGAAGTGCGGCAACAGGAGCTGGGCGACGCCCAGGGTGATGATATTCGGATCTGCGGTGGCGGCGTGGATCCCCAGATCATAGGGATCGGCCTCATACAGAGTCGAGATCAAATCCTTTGCAGCCCAGTATAATTCGAGGTAGCCGTGATATTGGCCGTCCAGGCTTCCGACGAACGGCCGCGAGTAGTTGCCGTCGAGCTGTGCCCGCAGATACCGCTGCCATCGCGACGCCGGCCACACGCGTTCCCACGCTCTGGCCAAGTGCGGCCTGCTCATCCACTCGGCGATCATCTCCGCGTCGGTATCCGGATCGGCCAGCCGGAACGCGTACGGCGAGGGCACCGCCGGCGTGGGCGGCGGTGGGACGTTACGGACCTCGTCGGTGAGATCGGTCAGTTGGCGCGGGAAAGGCGCGTCGGCTTCGCTCATGTCAACCAGCAAGCCTACCCACCGCACCCGTTGCGGACAGCCATTTGTCGGCCAGCGCCGAAACCCATCCGGCTACCGCGCCGGCATTCGCCGGCGGCGCCTGGACCAGCACCAGCTCGTCGACGCCCAGTTCGGCCAGGGTCTCGACGTCGCCGACCCGGGGGCTGCGCAGCGCCACGGCCAGTGACAGCTCACCACGGTCGCGACCCGCCTGGGCGCACAGCTGCTCGAGCCTGCCGACCCGTTCGCGCACCGCGTCAACGCCGTCGAGGTTGAACCCGTACCAGCCGTCCGCCCAGGCCGCGACTCGTCGCATCGCCGCATCGCTATTGCCCCCGACCACGATCGGGATGCGGCGCTCACGAGTCGGCTTGGGATTGACCCGGACGCAGTCGAACGCGACGAAGTCTCCGCTGAACGACGCCACATCGTCGCGCCACAACGCGCGCATCGCGGTGACGTATTCGGCGGTGCGCGCCGCGCGACGCTCGAACGGCACCCCGAGCGCTTCGAACTCCTCCCTGGACCATCCGACGCCGACGCCGAGTACCAGTCGTCCGCCGCTCAGCCGATCCAGGCTCGCCGCCTGCTTGGCCACCACGACCGGGTTGTGTTCGGGCAGCAGCAGCACACCGGTCGCGACCGCGATCCGCGACGAGGCGGCGGCGGCGAACGCCAGCGCGATCATCGGGTCCAGCCAATCCGCCTGGGCCGGAACCGCTATCACGCCGTCGTCGGAATAGGGATACCGGGACGCGGGCCGGTCCACCATCACGACGTGTTCGCCGGCCCACAGGGTGGCGAAACCGGCGTTGTCCGCCGCGGATGCGACGGCGTCAATCACCGTCCGGTCGGCGCCGGAACCGATCCCCAGCGCATGCAATCCCAGCCGCATCCGACGATCGTCTCATGCCGGTCAGCGACTCTTGAGCAGCTTCGCCAGGACAGCCGCATGACTGCCGTCGATTTCGCGCGTGGCGGTGACCAGGGTGAGGGGCCCGCTCTCGGCGAGGTCCCGCAGTTCGGCCAGTGCTGAGCTGCTGGCCAGTTCCGCTTCGTAGCGCGCCTCGAATTCGTCGAACCGCTCCCGCCGGTGGTGGTACCACTGTCGCAGTTCCTTCGACGGGGCGACGTCCTTTCGCCAGATACCCACTCGCGGGTCGTCTTTGCGGATTCCCCGCGGCCAGATGCCGTCGACCAGGATGCGTTGGCCGTCGTCGGGACCGGGCTCCTCGTAGATCCGCGTCACTCGGATCTGGCGCTTGGCGCCCATGGCGTCAGTGATACAGCAGATTGGTGTGCTGGCTGCAGTAGCTGTTGACGGCAGCGAGCACGGTCGACTTCGCCTCCTGCTGAGTGAAGTTGCCGGGGCCGCCGACGAGTCTGTTGACCGTCGCCTGGTACGTCTGCGGGGTGGGGCTCTGGTCGAGCATCGCGCAGGTGGTGTGGGCCTCGGCGATCATCGTCTGCAGCGAGACCCGGCCCTGGTAGTTGACCCCGTTCTCGGAGAGCCACTTGATGTAGTAGGAATCCTCGGTGCTCAGCGGATCGGCTTGGGCCACCGGGAAGGCCACCCGGAAGGCCACCGCGCGGGTCACCGGGCAGGTCAGCACAGCCAGGCCCACCAGCGGTACCGCAAACGCTTGTGCAGGCATCATGATCAGCCTCCCGATGAGCGTCATCAGCACCGATGTCAGCAGAACCAACGCTATGCCGGAACTTCCCAGTTCGGGGCGGCTGCGGCGTCTCGATGTCGATCACGTTCGGGCGAACGTCATCAATGTCAGTGGGCCGTGTTAGTATCGAACACATGTTCGACACAATGATCGACCCCCGCGCTGACCAAGCGACCTTGATCGAGCGCATCGCCGAGCTGGAGAGAGTCAAATCGGCGGCCGCTGCGGGCCAGGCCCGAGCGGCGGCCGCCCTGGACACGGCACGCCGGGCCGCCGAAGCTGCCGCCGGCATGCCCGCCGATCGGCGCGGACGTGGCGTCGCCAACGAGGTCGCGCTGGCGCGACGAGACTCACCGGCCCGCGGCGCGCGGCATCTCGGCTTTGCGAAGGCTCTGGTGTACGAGATGCCGCACACGCTCGCCGCGCTGGAATCCGGAGCCCTGTCGGAATGGCGGGCCACCCTGATCGTGCGGGAAAGCGCCTGTCTGGACGTGGCGGATCGGCGCACGCTGGACGCCGAGTTGTGTGGCGACCCGGCGAACCTCGATGGGCTGGGCGATGCGCGGGTGGCCGCGGCCGCCAAGGCGATCGCCTACCGGCTGGACCCGCATGCCGTCGTCGACCGGGCGGCCAAGGCCGCCGAGGAACGCACGGTCACCATCCGACCCGCACCCGACACCATGTCGTATGTGACCGCGCTGCTCCCGGTAGCCCAGGGCGTGTCGGTGTATGCGGCGCTGCGCCGGGAAGCTGACGCTTGCTGCGACGGGCGCCCACGCGGACAGGTCATGGCAGACACCCGGGTCGAGCGGGTCACCGGCCGGCCCGCGACGGTCCCGACCCCGATCGCGGTCAACCTGGTCCTGTCCGACGAGACGCTGCTCGGCGCTGACAGCGCACCGGCGGATGTCTGCGGCTATCGCCCCATCCCCGCGGCTGTGGCCCGCGCGATGGTCGCCGACACCGTCGGTGACACACACTCGCGAGGGGCCCCACCGCGGATACCGCCGATCACCGGTCAGCGACGTCGAGGTCCGCATCGGCATCGCGCTCGCTCGGCACGCCGCCTAGTAGTGGTAGGTGTCCGTCGGGGCGGGCATGTGAACCCGCTCGTCCTCGAACTCCGAGACTTCGATGCCGTAGGCGCGGGCCAGGTCGAGGATCTTGGTGGCCCGCGCAATGCGCGGCAGGTCGGAGCCGTTGCGGATCTCTCCGCCGTCACGCTGGAACTCGGCGAAAAACTCTTTGGCCCAGCCGATTTCGTCTTGCGACGGGGATAATCCCTCGTTTACCACGGCGCATTGTTCGGGCGACAGGCAGATCTTGCCGGTCATGCCGAATTCGACGGAGACCGCCGTCGCCTCGATGAGCTTGAGCGGGTTGGTACCGATGGTCGGCCCGTCGATGGCACTGGGCAGGTTGGCGGCCTTGGCGGCGATGGTGAACCGTGACCGGGCGTAGGCCAGGGTGGTCGGCTCTTCGCCGAACCCGGTGTCGCGACGGAAATCACCGATGCCGAAGGCCAGCCGGAAGGTGCCTTTTGCCGCGGCGATCTCGGTGATGCGCTCCAGGCCCCGGGCCGTTTCGACCAGCGCCACGATCGGCACGTTCGGCAGTCGCAGCGCGGTCTCGGTGACGTGGTCCACCGATTCCACCATCGCCAGCATCACGCCGCCGATCGACGTGCCGGCCAGCGCGGCTATGTCGTCGGCCCACCACGGGGTGCCGAAGCCGTTGATCCGAACCCAGTCGCCGTTTCCTGCGCCCAGCCACCGCACCACATTGTCGCGGGCGGTCGGCTTGTCTTTGGGCGCCACGGCATCCTCGATGTCGAGGACGACGATGTCGGCACGAGAGTGCGCCGCGGACTGGAATCGCTCGGCGTGCGCGCCGTTGACCAACAGCCAGCTGCGGGCGAGAACGGGATCGATGCGTGAACCGATGTCATCGGGATCCGTAGCGGCGCCGTCGACCTGGTCGTACATTGCGTGTTCAGTGGTCATCATCATTTCCGTGGGTGTGTAGCGCGGTTCCCTAAACCTCCTTAAACCTCCCTAAACCGTAGCCTCATCGCGAAACGAGCGGTCGGGCTGATCCGCTTCAGCGGCGCGAACCGCGACGTTCGTGGCCCGCGGTCAGCCGGAACAGCGCGCGGTCCAGAGTCGGCAAGATCTCGGTGATGGCGATTTCGCCGGCGGTGAATCGCGCCACCAGGCCGTAGGCCAGGTTGGACACGATCGGGGGCAGGTCTGCGACGAGGTCGGGGTCGGCCTCGCCGAGCACGGCCATCGCGGCGGGAACGACGGCGTCCAGACCTCGGCTCACCAGCCGCTGACCACCGGGGGCGGACCGCGCACGGTAATAGGCCCGCAGCATGTCCGGGTGACGCTCCCAGGGTTCGAAAATCGTCCGAAACACGCGCATCAGGCCGTCGTAGATGGATTCGTCCGGGCCGGATTGCTGCGTGGCCAAACCGGCGTAGCGGTTCTCGTCCATCCAGCGCTCGAGCGCCGCCAGGATCAGCGCGTCTCGGGTTGGATAACGCTTGTAGATGGTGGCCAGTGAGGTCCGCGCACGGCGGGCCACCTCCCGCAGCTGGACGGCGTCGTAGCCTCCGGTCTCCAGGATGTCGACGACCACTTCCAGGATGGGATCGAGGCTGCGGTCGTGCGGGCGCTCCGGGTCGCCGGTCACCAACACCACCCTTGCCCTCGCTCGGTAACATCGTTACCGTACCGGGTGTAACAACGTTACTCAACGAGGAGGAGCGATGGCCGGCCGAGTCGCCGACAAGGTCGCGGTTGTCACCGGCACGGCCCGCGGCCAGGGCCGCAGTCACGCCGTGCGGCTCGCGCAGGAAATCGCCGACATCATCACGGTCGCAGAAATCGGCGGCACCACCCCCGACATCCGAAGACCTCGCGGAGACGGCCAACCTCGTCAAGGCTCTGGACCGGCGGATCGTCACCGCCGAAGTCGACGTCCGCGATTACGACTCGCTCCAGGACCGCCGTCGACGGCGGGGTCGAGCAACTCGGCCGCCTGGACATCGTCGCCAACGCCGGCGTCGACACCGTGGGAGTCCGGCTGGACCGCATCGACGAAGACGTGTGGCAGCAAATGATCGACGTCAACCTCAGCGGCGTCTGGAAGTCGGTGAAAGCCGCAGTGCCCCATCTAGATTCGGGCGCATCAATCGTCTTGACCAGTTCGGTCGCCGGGCTCAAGGCATATCCCCACACCGGGCACTACGTGGCGGCCAAACACGGGATCGTCGGGCTGATGCGGTCCTTGGCCGTCGAGCTGGGTCCGCGCAACATCCGCGTCAGTTCGGTACACCCGACACACGTGAACACGCCATTGCTGATCAACGACAACACTTTCCGCCTGTTCCGCCCCGACTTGGAAAATCCGGGCCGCGACGACTTTGCCCCGATCTGCCGGACCTTCCATATCCTGCCGATTCCGTGGGTGACGGCCGAGGACATCAGCAACGCGGTCCTGTTCCTGGCGTCTGACGAATCGCGCGACATCACCGGCGTCGCGCTGCCCGTCCACGCCGGCAGCTGCCTCAAGTAAAGGACCGGCACATGAGAACCAAGCTCTACTACGACCCCTACGACGTCAACATCGCCGCCGACCCCTACCCCACCTACGCCCGCCTGCGCGACGAGGCGCCGATCTATTACAACGAGCGCTACAACTTCTGGGCACTGTCGCGGCACGCCGACGTCGAGAAGGCGCTGTCGGATTGGGAGACGTTCTCCAACAGCCGAAGCGACATCCTCGAACTGATCCAGTCCAAGTTCGACATGCCCCCCGGCGTGATGATGTTCGAGGACCCGCCGGTCCACACCATGCTGCGCGGCGTGATGTCGCGGGTCTTCACCCCGCGCCGGATGGCCGCGATCGAAGACCAGATCCGGCGCTACTGCGTCCGCTGCCTCGATCCACTAGTCGGCTCCGACGGCTTCGACATCATCGCCGAACTCGCCTCGATGATGCCGATGCGCGTCATCGGCATGCTGCTGGGCATCCCCGAAGGCGACCAGATCAGTGTCCGGGACGCCAACGACGCCAGCCTGCGCACCAAACCCGGTACGCCGATGAAGGTGGCCGATCCCGACGCGATCGCCGACGGCCGCATCTACGCCGACTACGTCGACTGGCGCGCCAAGAACCCCTCCGACGACCTGATGACCGCGCTGCTCAACGTCGAGTTCGAAGACGAAAACGGCGTCACCAGAAAGCTCACCCGCAACGAGGTGCTGCATTACACCCAGGTCGTCGCCGGCGCCGGCAACGAAACCACCGGACGACTGATCGGCTGGCTGGCCAAGGTGCTCGCTGAGCATCCCGACCAGCGCCGCGAAGTCGAGCGGGACCGTTCGCTGTTGACCCGCACGGTCGACGAGACGTTGCGCTACGAGCCCACCGGTCCCCATGTCGCGCGCTACACCCTCCGCGACTTCGAGTGCTACGACACCACGGTGCCCGCCCACAGCGCCGTACTGCTGCTCTTCGGCGCCGCCAACCGAGACCCGTTGCGCTACCGTGATCCCGACGCGTTCGACATCCACCGCGACAACATCTCCCACCTCACCTTCGGCAAAGGCGTGCACTACTGCCTCGGCGCGAACCTGGCACGGCTGGAAGGAAGGGTCGCCCTCGACGAATTGCTCAACCGATGGCCCGAATGGGGCATCGACTACGACAGCCTCAAGCTCGCGCCGACCTCCACGGTTCGCGGCTGGGAGCGGCTGCGCATCCTCTTGCCGTGAATAGGCCGCGCGAACAGAGTCTGCGTCAACCGCATGAAAACCCCGGCCCGCGATGGTGTTGGATGGCGGAGTGGCAGGCATCAGTCGCAGCCGGACCATAACGGCCGAGCCGCAGGCGATTTGGGACATCCTGGCCGACTTCGGCGCCCTGAGTTCGTGGGCCGGCGGAGTCGACCATTCGTGTGTGTTGAACCACGGCCCGGGCGGCGGGCCGGTGGGCACCACCCGCCGCGTGCAAGTGGGCAGCAACGCGCTGGTGGAACGCATCACCGAGTTCGAGCCGCCCGCCAGGCTGGCCTACGACATCGAAGGCCTGCCGCCGCGGTTACGCAAGGTCGCCAACTGCTGGACGCTTCGGCCCAGCGGCCCGGCGGGCGCTGCCACAGTGGTGAGCCTGACCAGCACGGTCGAGGTCGGCGACGGCAAGCCGGCGCGGATGGCGGAGTGGGTGGCGCTTCGCGTCCTGGCCAAGCAGTCCGAGGCGATGCTGGCCGGGCTGGCACACCGATTGGAGAACACGCATGTCTGATCGCCCCGACATCGTCATCGTGATGACCGACGAGGAGCGCGCGGTACCGCCCTACGAGTCGGCCGACATCCTGGCCTGGCGGCAGCGCACCCTGACCGGGCGCCGCTGGTTCGACGAGCACGGGGTGAATTTCACCCGGCACTACACCGGCTCGCTGGCCTGCGTGCCCAGCCGGCCCACGATGTTCACCGGTCACTACCCCGACCTGCACGGGGTCACCCAGACCGACGGCATCGGCAAACGATTCGACGACTCGCGGCTGCGCTGGCTGCGCGCCGGCGAGGTGCCGACCCTGGGCAACTGGTTCCGCGCGGCCGGCTATGACACCCACTACGACGGCAAGTGGCACATTTCGCACGCCGACCTGCACGACCCGGCGACGGGTGGATCCCTGGCCACCAATGACGACGACGGCGTCGTCGACCCGGCCGCGGTGCAGCGCTACTTCGACGCCGACCCGCTGGGCCCCTACGGTTTCTCCGGTTGGGTGGGTCCCGAACCGCACGGGGGCGGCATGTCCGACTGCGGTCTGCGCCGCGACCCGCTGATCGCCGATCGGGTGGTCGCCTGGCTCAATGACCGCTACGCACGGCGACGCGCCGGTGACGCCGCGGCGCTGCGCCCGTTTCTGCTGGTGGCCAGCTTCGTCAACCCGCACGACATCGTGCTGTTCCCGGCGTGGGTGCGACGCAATCCGCTCAAGCCGTCCCCGCTGGATCCGCCGCCGGTGCCCCCCGCGCCCACCGCCGACGAAGATCTGCGGGCAAAACCGGCTGCCCAGATCGCGTTCCGGGAGGCCTACTACTCCGGCTACGGTCCGGCGCGGGTGGTCAAACGCAACTATGGACGCAACGCGCAGCGCTACCGCGACCTCTACTACCGGCTGCACGCCGAGGTCGACGGACCGATCGACCGGGTGCGCCGAGCGGTCACCGAGGGCGGCTCGGACCATGCAGTTCTGGTGCGCACCGCCGATCACGGCGACCTGCTGGGAGCTCACGGCGGACTGCACCAGAAGTGGTTCAACCTGTACGACGAGGCCACCCAGGTGCCGTTTGTCATCGCCCGCATCGGCGCCAACGCGACCACGGCGCGCACCGTTTCGGCGCCGACATCGCACGTCGACCTGGTGCCCACGCTGCTCGGCGCGGCGGGGGTCGACGTCGACGTCGCGGCCGCACAACTCGCCGAGTCGTTCACCGAAGTGCACCCCCTTCCCGGCCGCAACCTGATGCCGGTGGTCGACGGCGGACCCGCCGATCAGTCCCGGGCGGTGTACGTGATGACGCGTGACAACGTGCTCGAAGGCGACACCGGCGCGTCGGCGTTTGCCCGGCAACTGGGCCGAACCGTGAATCCGCCCGCGCCGCTGCTGATCAAGGTGCCCGCGCACGTGGCCTCCAACTTCGAGGGCCTCGTCGTGCGCGTCGACGACTCCGACGCCGTCGGCGGCGACGGGCACCTGTGGAAGCTGGTACGCACCTTCGACGACCCGGCCACCTGGACCGAACCGGGCGTGCGTCACCTGGCCGGCAACGGCATAGGCGGCGAGGCGTACCGCACCGATCCGGTCAACGACCAGTGGGAGCTCTACGACCTGACCACCGACCCCATCGAGGCCGACAACCGATGGACCGACCCCGCCCTACACGAGCTGCGCCAACATCTGCGGATGCAGCTCAAGCAGCAACGGGCCCTGTCGGTGCCGGAGCGCAATCAGCCGTGGCCGTATGCCAAGCGTCAGCCGCCGGCCGACCCGTCCGGCGGCGTGCTGCGTCGAGCGCTCGGACGATTCAGGTAGCCCCCGGGCGGTGAAATTGCCGTGATGGTCGTGGTCAGGCCGTCGACCACAGCCATAGCGGCAATCTCGGCGGACGTCGACGCGCTTCTGGCTCCCCGAGCAGGGCTCGGGCCATCTCGATCGGCTCGATCTCCAGACCGGCGAGGTCGGCGTTGAAATCGGGTCCCAACAAGTCACCGCCCTCATGCATGCCCCTCAGCGGCCCGTCGATGAACTCGTCAAGGGTCAACGAAGCCGGTTCCATACCCGCCCACTCCCCCGTTGCGTGCCGGCGCGCATAGGCCGCTGTGGAGTAGACCAGATGTACGCAGACCGGCTCGTCGTCTTCGGTCACGTGGTCATTCGAGTGCACCCACGCTCCCCGCAGATCGGGGCCGAGCAGCACCCAGACTTCTCGGGTCGCGCGCACCTGGTCGATGAAGCGCTGATAGTTCGCCTGAAGGTCGGCGGTCAGGTGGAGAGCCACGCCCGACTCTAACCGCCGCCGCGCCCATTGGAACGAGCTGCCGCGTGTCGGCGAACCTGTTACGAGCGGCCGCGCGTCGACAAAGTTTTGCTATGCAGACGCTGCTATTCACCTTCGGGCTGGTGTTGTTCTTGATTGGTCTGCTCACCGGATTCGCCGGGCGCGGGCGCTGACGAATCCCCGGATGGCGCTGTCCAGCCATCTCGAAGGCGTTCTCAACGGCATGTTCCTGGCGCTGCTCGGCCTGCAGTGGCCGCACCTCAACCTGTCCCACGCCTGGCAGGTCGTCACGGTAGTGCTCCTCGTCTACGCCGGCTATGCGAACTGGTTGGCGAGGCTGCTGGCGGCCGCATGGGGGGCGGGCCGCAAACTGGCGCCGATCGCGGCGGGTAGCCACCAGGCCTCGGCGACAAAGGAAGGCAAAGGAAGGCAAAGGAAGGCGTCGTCACCTTCCTGTTCTTGTCGCCGGCGGTGGCCATCGTAGCCGGCGTCGTCATTGTCATCGTCGGGCTCTGACAGCGGTCGGGACCGCCGATCACGCCAGCTGCCCGAGTTCACGCGCGAGCTTGTCCAGGTATCGAAGCGTCTGGTCGTACGGCTCGGTGGGCAGGTCCAGCAAGACGCGCTCGACCCCCAGCGGCTGGTATCCCCACAGATCTTGTGCCGTCGCGTCGCCCCAGTGGCAGACGGTAACCGGTACCTCGCTGCCGGCCAGGGCGCGCAGTCGCTCCAGCGGGCGGGACAGTTGCTCCGGTGACGGGCTGATCGCGATCCAACCGGCGTTCAGGTCGGCGATCCGGGTGAAATTCGCCGGCCCACCTCCGATATAGAGCGGCGGGTAGGGCTTCGTCACCGGCTTCGGCCAGCAGTAGATCGGGTCGAAATCGACATATTTCCCGTGGAATTCGGCTTGCTCCTGTGTCCAAATCTCGATCATGGCGCGCAGCCGCTCGTCGGTCACGCGTCCGCGAACCGCGGGATCGACACGGTGGTTGGCCACTTCTTCGCGCAGCCAACCCACGCCGACGCCGAACCGAAACCGCCCCTGCGACACCGTGTCCAGCGAGGCAACCTCTTTGGCCGTCAGAATCGGATCGCGCTCCGGGATCAACGCGATGCCGGTACCCAAGACCAGCGTCTCGGTGGCAACCGCCGCCGCCGTCAACGCCACGAACGGATCCAGTGTCCGGTAGTACTTGTGCGGAATCGGGCCACCCGCCGGGTAGGGGCTGCGCGTGTCGACCGGGATATGGGTGTGTTCGGCGAGAAACAGCGACTCGAATCCGCGCTGTTCCAGGGCCGCACCCAGCTGTGCCGGGCCGATGCCTTCGTCGGTGACGAATGTCAGGACACCGAACCGCATGCTCGCTCCTATCGTCATGTGCGCGATGACCTTCGGCCGGTGGGCGAAGCGATGCGGCTCACGCCGCGCAGCATCCACGGCGCCCGCCTGGCAACTACCGCCAGGAGTTGCCAGGTGCCCGGCACACCATGCAAGCCGACATACCGCGTATCCGGCACCGGCTGAGCGTAGTACCGATGTCCGGGTGCGACCAGCGACAGCCTCGCACGCCGCTCATGCGGGCGGCCGGCGCGGATGAGGTACTTACCTACCCCACTGCGCTGGGTAACCGGTTGGTGACCAGTTTCGGTGTCGACGTCACCTTGTTCGCTTTGCGAATTCCCTTGTCCATCAGCGCTTCAGGGGCGACCTTGCGCAGCAGCGACAGTCCGCGCGCCAGGCGACCGGCCGGATAGCGCACTTTCGGCCTTCGGCTGGTCGCCGCCTTGAGCACGACCCGAGCCACCACCGCGGGATCATCCCCGTGGTGCACTCCCTCGGCGGTGACGCGTCGGGCGTTCTCGCGAGCGGTCACGTAACTGTCGATCAGTGAATCGGCATCGACCGCATTGGCGCCGAACGAGGTCTTGGTGAAACCGGGTTCGACGACTGACACCCGCACACCGAATTCCCGGGTTTCATGATCCAGGGACCACGAGTACCCCTCGACGGCATGCTTCGAAGCCGAGTAGAGCGCGGCGTAGGGCGCGGGCAACAAACCCAACACCGAGCCGATGTTGATGATGCGGCCGCCGCCCTGCGCGCGCAGATGCGGCAGCACCTCACGAGTCAGCCGCACCAGGCCGAAGAAGTTGGTGTCGAAAAGCTGCTGCGCCTGCGCGACCGAGCTCTCCTCCGCGGCGCCGATGATCCCTATGCCGGCATTGTTGACCAGGATGTCGATGCGACCGGCCCGCCGGATCACCGAGGCGACGGCCGCGCTGACCGATGCGGCGTCGGTGACATCCAACTGCACCAATTCCACCCCGGGTACCGGTTGCGTTCTACTCGGGTTGCGACTGGTGCCGAAGACCTCAAAACCCTTCGCCGCGAAAGCGTTCGCCACGGCGAGGCCGATTCCCGAGGAAACGCCGGTAACCAATACCACTGGCGATCGTCCGTTCATCTCCAACTCCTAGTAAACCGACTGGTGTACTTTTGCTTGCGCAATGCTACGCCGCTCGATGCGAGTTGTAAACCGTTCGGTATACTTACAGCCATGGCTGGGCAGCACGCGACGCGCCGGGGCGGCCGCGGCGCACGTCAGCGCATCCTGGACGCCGCTGCCGAGTTGTTCTACCGGGAGGGCATCAACGCCACCGGCGTCGAACGACTGGCGAGCGAATCGTCGGTGTCCAAACGGACTCTGTACCAACACTTTCCGAGCAAGACAGCGGTAGTCGAAGAGTACCTGCGCAGCATTGGAGACGTTGCCGCCAATCCGCTGCGGGTCAGCGGCAAAGCCGCAGAGCAGACGCCGCGCAGCCGATTACTGGCGTTGTTCGACCGTCCCCGCGCCGGGGCAGCACCGCTGCGGGGCTGTCCCTTTCACAATGCCGCCGTAGAGGCAGCGGGCGCGATGCCAGGAGTTCAGACAATAGTCCGCGCAACCAAACAGAATTTCATCGATGGGCTCACCGAACTGGCCCGGGAGGCGGGCGCCGGCGACCCACGCTCACTGGGCAATCAACTCGCCGTTCTCTACGAAGGTGCGGCTGCGCTGGCTACCTCGCTCAACGATTCGTCGACGTGGACGCAGGCCCGCGCGGCAGCTGAGACGCTGATCGACCAAGCGCTCGCCTCATAACGCGCGGGCCCGAAGCCGCAGCTCCGTAGGCTGGATCGGGTGAGCGTTGCACCGGATATGACAGTCGCGCTGCAGGACCGGTTCTTCCGCGCGTTACCGGAACTGGCGGTCCGCTGGCAAGCCGCTACGCCGCCGGACGCGCGGCTGCTCGTGCTCAACGAGCCGCTGAGCAGCGACCTTGACCTCGACGCCGGCTGGCTGGGCAGCCCCGACGGGGTGCGGTTTCTGGTCGGCACCCTGCTGCCCGACGGCGCGGCGCCGGTAGCCCAGGCCTATGCCGGCCACCAGTTCGGCGGCTACGTCCCGCGGTTGGGCGACGGGCGGGCGCTGCTATTGGGTGAGCTCGCCACCGCCGACGGACGCCTGCGCGATATCCATCTGAAGGGTTCCGGACCCACCCCGTTCGCGCGCGGCGGTGACGGCTGGGCGGTCGTCGGTCCGATGCTGCGCGAATATGTCGTCAGCGAGTCGATGCACGCCCTGGGCATCCCGACGACGCGCTCCCTGGCCGTCGTGGGTACCGGTCGCCCGGTGCAGCGCGAGACCGTACTACCCGGTGCCCTGCTGGTGCGCGTCGCCAGCAGCCACCTGCGCGTCGGCAGCTTCCAGTACGCGGCATTCACCGGCGACCTCGGCCTACTACGGCGGCTGGCCGACCATGCGATCACCCGCCACCACCCCGGCGCCGCCGAGGCCGAGCGTCCCTACCTGGCGCTGTTCGAAGCGGTGGTCGCCGCGCAGGCGTCGCTGATAGCCCAGTGGATGCTCGTCGGCTTCGTCCACGGGGTGATGAACACCGACAACATGACCATCTCCGGCGAAACCATCGACTATGGGCCGTGCGCGTTCATGGAGGCCTACGACCCCGAGACGGTGTTCAGTTCGATCGATCACTGGGGCCGCTACGCCTACGGCAATCAGCCGGTGGTCGCGGGCTGGAATCTCGCCCGCTTCGCCGAGGCGCTGCTTCCGCTGCTCGCCGCGGACACCCAGGAGGCCATCGCGCTCGCCGAGCAGGCATTCGGTGTATTCCACGACCGCTATGACGCGGTGTGGTCGTCGGGCATGCGGGCGAAGCTGGGTTTGCGCACACCCACCACGCTGGTCGATGAGTTACTGCCGATGCTGCAGCAGAGCCGCGTCGACTACACCTCGTTCTTTCGGCACCTCGGCCAAGCCGCTCGCGGCGACGCCGAACCGGCGCGCGGACTGTTCGTCGACCTCGCCAGGTTCGACGGCTGGCTGTCGCGGTGGCAGGCCCTGGGACCGGACGCCGAGCTGATGGACCGGGTCAACCCGGTCTACATTCCCCGCAATCACCTTGTCGAGGAGGCTTTGACAGCGGCGACCGACGGCGATCTCGGTCCGGTCGAACGGCTCCTTGGCGCCGTCACACACCCGTATGCCGAACGGCCGGGTCTGGAGCGCTACGCCAGTCCCGCGCCGGGGGATTTCGGCGCCTACCGCACCTTCTGCGGCACCTGAGCACCCGCCATCGCCTACCCTGCTGACCACACGACCAGCAGAAGGAGCTAAGGGATGACGTGGCAGATCGTGCTGTTCACCATGGGATTGATCGTGGCCGGAGTCGCGGCACTGCTATGGGTGTTCTCCGCCGGTGACAAAGCCCGCGCCCGCGGTAAGACGGTGACCATCGGCGCCCTGGGAGCAGCGGTGCTGTTCTTCCTGCTGGGCTGCTTCACCATCGTCGGAACCCGCCAAATCGCCATCGTCACCGCCTTCGGACGCCCCAACGGCGTCAGCCTGAACAACGGCTTCCACGGCAAGTGGCCATGGCAGATGACCCACCAGATGGACGGCGCGGTGCAGATCGACAAGTACGTCAAGGAGGGCAACAACGACCAGCGGATCATGGTGCGGCTGGGTAATCAGTCCACTGCCCTGGCCGACGTCAGCATCCGCTGGCAACTCAAGCAGCCCGCCGCCCCGGAACTGTTCCAGCAGTACAAGACCTTCGACAACGTGCGGGTCAACCTGATCGAGCGGAATCTGTCGGTCGCGCTCAACGAGGTGTTCGCCGCCTTCAATCCGCTGGACCCGCAGAACCTCGACGTGTCCCCGCTGCCGAAGCTGGCCAAGCGCGCCGCCGACATCATGCGCCAGGATGTCAGTGGCCAGGTCGACATTTTCGACGTCAACGTGCCCACCATTCAGTACGACCAGGGCACCGAGGACAAGATCAACCAGCTCAACCAGCAACGCGCCCAGACCTCGATCGCGGTGGAGGCCCAGCGGACCGCCGAGGCCCAGGCCAAGGCCAACGAGATCCTGTCCCGCTCGATCAGCAACGACCCCAATGTCGTGGTACAGAACTGCATTACGGCCGCGATCAACAAGGGGATCAGCCCGCTGGGTTGCTGGCCGGGCAGCTCGGCGCTGCCCACGGTTTCCGTGCCCGGACGCTAGCCGACAAGATTGGTGCCCATGGACATTCCGTTCGCCGACGCCGTCCGCGGCCGCTTCGGCCGCCGCGACGCCGAGTTCGACTTCATCGAGGAGTTCGAACACGAGGCCTTCGATGGTGAGGCAGTCGAGGCGGCACCCGACGCCGTCGACCTACCCTCGGCAGAGCCGGCCCTGCTGCTGCAGAAGATGGAGAACCGGCTGATCCGGCAGCACCTCGCCAACCCGGACGTATTGAGTGACGAGGAACTGCGCACGTTGCGCTACATCCTCAATTTCGCCAGGCTCGCCGACTTCGAGCCGGGTGCCGCCGGGCCCGGGGGCAGCCGCGGCCGTGGTGACGTTTCGGTCGGCGCCGAGGTCGCGCCGTGGCGCTCCAGGGTCACCGACGCACTGTACGGACCGCTGCGCGAAGAGGCCGATCCGGTCACTGCCCTGAAGGCGGCACGTGATGCGCTGCAGGGTCTGGCCGCCGACCAGGACGACCAGCGGCGAGTAATGATCGAGCGCCACGGTAACGACTTCTCGGCCGCCGAGCTGGATTCCGAGGTCGGCTACAAAAAGCTCGTCACGATCCTCGGCGGCGGCGGCGGGGCGGGCTTCGTCTACATCGGCGGCCTGCAGCGGCTGCTGGAGGCCGGCCAACTGCCCGACTACATGATCGGTTCGTCGTTCGGCTCGATCATCGGCAGCCTGATCGCCCGATCCCTGCCGGTGCCGATCGACGAGTACATGGAATGGGCCAAATCGGTGTCGTACCGGGCCATCCTCGGACCCGAGCGGCTGCGCCGCCGTCATGGCCTGGCCGGCGTCTTCGCGCTACGCTTCGACCAGTTCGCGCTGGCCCTGCTCAGCCGGGAAGACGGCGTGCGAATGCGGATGTCGGACTTGGCCATTCCGTTCGACATCGTGGTCGCCGGGGTGCGACGGCAGCCCTATGCGGCGCTGCCGTCAAGGTTTCGCCGTCCGGAACTGGCGGCGCTGCAGTTGCGGTCGCTTCCGTTCCGTCCGATCGGCATCGGACCGCTGGTGGCTGCCCGGATGTGGCAGGTATCGGCCTTCATCGACTTGCGGGTGGTCAAGCCCATCGTGATCAGCGGCGACGACCCGGACCGGGACTTCGACGTCGTCGACGCCGCGTCGTTCTCGTCGGCCATCCCCGGTGTGCTGCACCACGAAACGCGCGACCATCGCATGGTCGGAATCCTCGACGAGTTGTGCGCCGAGAACGACATCGCGGCGATCGTCGACGGCGGCGCGGCCAGCAACGTGCCCGTCGAACTGGCATGGAAGCGGGTGCGCGACGGAAAGCTCGGCACCCGCAATGCGTGCTATCTGGCCTTCGATTGCTTTCATCCGCAATGGGATTCGCGGCACATGTGGTTGGCGCCGATCACCCAGGCCGTCCAGTTGCAGATGGTGCGCAATCTGCCGTATGTCGATCATCTCGTCAAGTTCCAGCCGACGCTGTCGCCGATCAACCTGGCGCCCTCCGTCGCCGCCATCGACCGCGCCTGCGAGTGGGGACGCGACAGCGTCGAGCAGGCCATCCCGGTGACCACCGCGCTGTTGCAGCCGACGTGGTGGGAAGGCGACGGCCCTCCGGTCGCCGAGCCCGCGGCGGGCGCGAAGTCGGTGGCGTCGTCGATGAGTTCGGTGCTGGCCGCGATTCAGTCGCCGACCGGACGCTGGGCACGGTGGCGAAACCGCCACCTGACATAAAACCGCCGGCGACTCGCTCGGGTGGCTACCATGGCCCTCATGCCCGAGCCGGTCCCGGCGTCCGAGGAAACCGCCGTACTCGGCGGCGAGACTGCCGCCCTGCCGAATTCGGCACCCACCGACGCAGTTCACACGGCATGGTCGCACAGCGACGAACCTGACGAATCTGACGAACCTGACGAACCTGACGAATCTGACGTACCTGACGAACCCGACGACAGCCAGGACATCCGCGACGACGACAGGGCTTCCGCAGCCGGACCGGCCGTCCAGTCGTGGGGCACGGCGTGGGGCCGCGCCGCGGCGTTGCTGCTGCTCGGTGTCGGTGTCGCGACACTCATCGTGATCGGCGGTTGGGCGCTGACCACCGAGTCCCCCAGCAGGGGTGCGCAACCACCCTCGGCTGCGCAGCCGACGACGGCCGCTCCGACGGCTACGTCCGCGCCGGCTCCCACGACGATCGCCTCGACCCCGGAGCAGGACAGCGGCTACATCAAAGCCCTCAACGACCGCGGCATCACGTTCGCCAATCCCGATGCCGCCGTCTACAACGGCAAGTTGGTCTGCATGAACTTCCGCCGCGGCATGACGGTGGACCAGATAGTCGCGGCATTTCGGGCCAGCAATCCGGCGCTGAGCGGCAACGCCGAAGATTACGTGGCTATCTCGATGCGCACCTATTGTCCCTAACGCGGCGCCGTCCGGGTGTTCGCGCACCGCGCGGTGGGTACCTACGCATCTATGACGGATCCGAGTAGCCGGAATTCCCGCCAACCCACCAACATCACCGGCCGGCTCACGCGGCGCCGACACAAACTTGCTCCGGACCCCGGCATTCGACGCGCCATCCTGGTGGCCGCCTCGATGTCGGTGCGCGAGCACGGGGTACGAGGGCTCAACGTCGCCACCGTCCTGGACCGCGCGCAGCTGAGCACCCGCGCCTTCTACCGACACTTCGAATCGAAAGACCAACTGGTTGCGGCGGTCTTCCTGGAGGTGGCCCGGGTCGAAGCAACGCGGCTGCGAACCCATATGGCCAAGGCCGCCAACCCGGTCGAGGCCGTTGCGGCCTGGATCGACGCGCGACTGGACCTGGCCTTCGACGAGACCGTGAAGGCAGACCTGCGCCACCTGTCCGTAGAGGCCCAATCACACATGCTCAACACCCCTGAGCTCGTCGCACCGGCATACGCCGAAACGCTCGAGCCACTGGTCGAACAGCTTCACCTGGGCCTGCAACAGGAGGTGTTCCGCGACATCGATCCGGTGAGCGAGGCGCAATCCATCCAGGGTGTGGTGTGGGCGAACACCGAGCAGCAGTGGGCATCCGGTGATGGTGAACGCGACGGCGTTCGGCAACGCACCGTCCGGTTCTGCCTGCGCGGGCTGGGCGTGGCGCCGGACATCATCGCCGAAGTAGCCTGCGCCGGCTGCTAAGCCGGCTGCTAAAAAGGTGCGGTGGACCTCGGCTTCACCGGATCGAAAGCTGTCGTCACCGGCGGCAGCAAGGGCATGGGCTTGGCCATCACGGAAACCCTTGCCGCCGAAGGAGCCAGTGTGGCCGTCGTCGCCAGGGGCAGAGCGGCGCTCGATGCGGCAGTGGACAGGCTGCGCGGGGCCGGCGCCCCGGATGCCGTCGGAATCAGTGCGGACATGGCCGACGCCGCCGCCATCACCGACGCCTTCGCCGCCGTCTCCGCGCGCTGGGGGCAGCTGAATTGCCTGGTCCACACGATCGGACCGGGCGACGGGTATTTCGAAGAGATGGACGATGCGGCCTGGGATGCCGCGTTCACGCTGGGCACCATGTCGGGTGTCCGGTCGATTCGCGCGGCCTTGCCGTTGCTGCGGGCCGCTGACTGGGCCCGCATCGTGACGCTGTCCGCGCACTCCATTCAGCGGCAGAGGTCCGCGCCTGGTCGGCTACACCGCATCGAAGGCAGCGCTGACCAGCGTCACCAAGAACTTGTCGAAAAGCCTTGCCAAGGACGGCATTCTGGTGAACTGCGTGTGCCCGGGGACCATCGTCACGGCCAGCTTCACCGAACAGCTCAACGATGCCCTGGCCGCCGACGGCCTGGATGCCACCAATCCCCACGACGTTATGACGTGGATTGACAAGCGTTTTCACCACCCATGCGATCTGGGCCGCGCCGGTCTTCCCGAGGAGGTCGCGTCGGTCACCGCTTACCTGGTGTCGCGGCGCAACGGCTATGTCACCGGCGCCACGGTGAACGTTGACGGCGGTTCGGACTTCATCTAACCGGCGGTACGACCGTCCCGCCGAAACGGCAGCACATGCACCAATGGCACCACCACCGCTCCGACGGCCAATCCGATGACTGCCGACGCCCCCGTGTCGACCAGCCAGGCCAGCACCGCGCCCGTGGACCCCGCAGCGTGGCGCACCTGCTCCTCGACGTGCTGAACCAAGGCGTAGGGCGGGTGCCAGCCGACGCGGTCGCTGCCGACCAACAGGATGTGGCCGCCCACCCACAGCATGGCCACCGTCCCGACCGTCGCGAGCGCCGAGAGCAGTTTCGGCATCGCGGCGACCAGGCCCCGGCCGACCTGCCGGCCCAACCGGGATCCGGTGTCGGCAAGCCGCAGGCCCACGTCGTCCATCTTGACGATGGCGCCGACGGCCCCATACACCACTGCGGTGATGATCAGGGCAACAACGACGAGGATGACGAGCCGCGGCAAGAACCTCTGGCTGGCCACCTCGTTGAGGGCGATCACCATGATCTCGGCCGACAGGATCAGGTCGGTCCGGACTGCGCCGCTCACCACCTCCTGCTCGCTGGCCGGGCCGGCCTCGGAATCATGACCGCGGATGCTGCCCCACGCTTTTTCGGCACCCTCATAGCAGAGGTAGGTGGCACCCAGCATCAGGATCGGGGTCAGCAGCCACGGCAGGAACTGGCTGAGCAGCATCGCGGCCGGCAGGATGATCAGCAGCTTGTTGCGCAGCGATCCGATCGCAATGCGCTTGATGATCGGCAGTTCGCGCTCGGCGGCGATCCCGTGCACGTATTGCGGGGTGACCGCGGTGTCGTCGACGACCACTCCGGCGGCCTTGACGCTCGCGTGGCCGGCGGCACTGCCGATGTCGTCGACCGAGGCCGCGGCCAGCCGCGCCAGGGCCGCGACGTCGTCCAGGAGGCCGAACAGCCCCGCGCTCATGGCGTCTCCCCCATGGCGATCGAGGTTACCGTTTGCCCGGGCCGGTAGCCCGTCGCGGCGATCAAGCCGGCGGGGTCCAATACACCACTTTCACCGCTGTCATCTCGTCGAGCAGCTCGGGGCCGAAGCCGAAGCCGCTGCCGCTGGCTCGCCGCGGCTCCGAGGCGCCGCCGGGCGCGCCACCGAACACCGCGTTGATCTTGGCCGTGCCCACCGGAAGCGTCCGCCATGCCTGCTGCGCGTGGCCCATGTCCGAGGTGAGCACAGTCGCCGCCAGCCCGTAACGGTCGTTCGCGGCTTCGGTCAGCGCAGTCTGGAAGTCGGCGACGACGCGTACCGGTGCCACGGGACCGAACGTCTCCTCGCTGAACACCACCATGGTCGGGTCACAATCGGTCAGCACCGTCGGCGGATAGAACGCGCCCGGTCCCGGCGCGGGCTCGCCGCCGGTCCGCACGGTCGCTCCCTTTTCGACGGCGTCGACGACATGGCGGTGCACGTGGTCGCGATGACGCCGGTCGACCAGCGGCCCAATCCGGTCGGCCCAGTCGCGCGCCCGGCCGACAAGCTGCTCAACGAAGCGACCGGCCAGTGGCTCCACCACGTAGATACGCTCCACCGAGACGCAGATCTGCCCGGCGTTGGCGAACGCTCCGGTGGCGGCCTGTTCGGCCGCCCAGCACGGGTCCAGGTCGGCATCGACGATGAGGGCGTCGTTTCCGCCGTTTTCCAGGATCGCCTTGGCCCCGCGGTCTGCGCATACTCGAGCGATGGCGCGACCGGTCGCGCTGCTGCCGACGTGCGCCACCACGTCGACGTCGTCGGCCGCTGCCAGGCGGGCGCCGACCCGCGCGTCGCCGTCGAGGATTTCCAGCACGCCATCGGGAAGGCGTGCGGCGAGCAACTCGGCAAAGCGCCGGCCGGTGGCGGGGCATCGCTCGCTGGGCTTGTGCACGACGGTGTTACCGGTGACCAGGGCGGCGCCCAGCAGGCCGGCGGCAACAGCAACCGGGTCGTTCCACGGGGTCAGCACCGCGACCACGCCGCGCGGTTCGGCGATCATGAAGTCCGTTCCCGCCCAACTGCCCTGCAGGCTTCGCCCGTGGCGGTGCGCACCCAGCCGCGGCGAGCGTCGCGGGCGCGGGCAACCGCGCGCCGGCACTCCTCGGCGTCGGCGATCGGGACCCGGGCCACGGTGTCGCCGCTGCGCGGATCAAAAATGGTCAATTCCAGCGTGTCGGGCACGTCTGAGACTTGACCCCAAGCGGCAAGGCTAAACCGCGCTTACCGCATGCAGGAGCGAATTCGGCGCCGTGGTGCCGTTAGCCGCGCCGCGGGCTCACGATGACGAAGGCCGATGCTGGGAAAGGGACGTCGACCGCCCCGATCCGCGGATCGGGCTACTCGGTAGGACGGCACTCGGTGTCGACCAGGGGCACGATCTCCCGGACCGTGCGCAGCGTCATCCGGCCACCGGGGTCTGCGGCCGTCGAGGGCACGACGGCCAGGCAGTCGGCCCCGGCTCGGTGGTAGGCGCGCAGCCGGGCCGCGATCCGGTCGGTGCCGCCCAGCGCACCCACCTGATCGAGCAGTTCGACGGGGACGGCCGCCGCCAGTTCGCGTCGGGTTGCGCCGGTGCGCGCGCTGCGGACGAGGTCGTCGAAGCCCAGCGCGGCGAACATTTCGCCGTAGCCGGGCGGCGCGAGATACACGGCCAGCTGAGCCGCCACCTGCGCGCGCGGCAGCACCCGGGTTGACCGCGACCGGCACCCAGACCGTCAGGCGCGGCGCGCGACGGCGGACCGCGGCGGCAGCGGCGTCTGTGTCGAGGACCTCCCGAACCTGCGCGACGCGCGCCGGCGGCGCGAGGTTGAGCACCACCTCGTCGGCGTGCCGGGCCGCCAGCCGGATCAGGCCAGGACCGAACGCCCCCAACGCGATTCGGGTATCGGGCGGTGCCTCGCGGAGCCGGAAACCGTGGCTGTTGACGTGCCGGCCGACGTAGTCGACGCGCTCGCCGGCCAATATCGACCGCAGGCATTCGATGGTTTCGCGCATGACCGGCACATGGTGTGCCCACGGGCGGTTGTGCCAGTCGCTCACGATCGCCGGACTGGACGCCCCCAGGGCAAGGTCGACCCGATTGCCGGTGAGGGAGGCAACCGAACCCACTCCCAGCGCCAGCGTCACCGGGTCGCGGACACCGACGGCCAGCGGGCCGATTTTCAGGGTCAGGTGGGGCGCCCGCAGCCCGACCGCGGTCGCCAGCGCGAACGCGTCATAGGTGGCCATCTCGCCGATCCAGAGGCCGTCGAAGCCCGCGTCGGAGGCCGCCTGTGCGACTTCCATCGCTTCGTGGTCGGGCCGGTCAAGCCAAAACGGCAGGGCGACCTCGACGTCGATGCCGTTCACAGCATCGACACGTCGCTGGGCTGGTCGAGCAGCACCCGGCCGGACAGTTCGCGGGAGGCCTCGTTGACCTGGAAGTGGGCGGTGGCGGTGAAGGCGTCCCGGAACCGGCGCTGCAGTGGCGAGCTGTCGTAAATGGCGCTGCCCCCCGCCAGGTCGTACATGGTGCGCACCACGTCGGCCGAAGTCCGCACCGCATGCGTGGCCGCCAGCCGGAGCCGGTTGCGCAACGCCACCGGCACCGCATCGGCGTCGTGGCTGGCCCGCCACGCGGTGTCGATCGCCTGGTAGTACAGCGCGCGCGAGGCATCCAGCGCCGCTTCGGCCGTCGCCACCGCAGCCTGGGTTGCCGGGCGTTCGGCCAGTGTGCGCGTGGAGCCCAGGCCCTTCTTTCCAGCGGCCAGTTCGACGAGGTCGTCGATGGCGGCACGCGCATTGCCCAATGCGGCCGCGCCGATCGACAGCGCGAAGAAGCCGAACACCGGAAAGCGGTACAGCGGCCGATCCAGGGCAGGTCCGTCGAACACCGAGAACACCCGGTCGGCGGGCACGAAAACCTCGTCGGCGACGCTGTCGTGGCTGCCGGTGCCGCGCAGGCCCAGGGTGTGCCAGGTGTCGAGGACCTTCAGGTCTGATTTGGGCAACGCGACCACGGAGGGCACCCGCTGATCGTCGACGAAGCAACCCGCGAACATCATGTCCGCGTGGCTGATCCCGCTGCAGAATGGCCAGCGCCCGGACACCACGACACCGCCGTCCCCCGACTTCGCCGTGCCCCGCGGCGCCC
>NZ_UPHQ01000024.1 GCF_900566055.1 Mycobacterium innocens | reverse complement strand
GATCCCGCCGTGCCCGGCCTCGCGGGCTTCCACCGCCATCCACAGCCGGCGCTGCCGCTCGTCCAGCACCGGTGCCAGCAGCGCAAACTTGCGCGACACCTCGCCCTCACGATCGGCGGCCGTCACCACATCACACAGAATAAGGCCAGGATCCCGAACGTAGCGTTAATTTACTCGCGTGTCCTAACACAGTCAGTTTGCGGATCCCTCGCTGTAGGCCACGATCATCCGCAGCGCGCTGGCGCGTAGATACGCCTCGACGGCCGCGCCGGCGGCAACAGGGTCGCGCGCGAGCACCGCCTCGGTGATCGCTCGCAGATCGGCCAGGACCGGTTCGGCATCGTCGTAGGCCCTGGTCAGCTCGTGCTCGCGGTCGCCGAACGCGTGCTCGACCCAGCGATACAGCAACCCCAACGCGCGGTTGCGGCTGCTGTGGATGAGCACCCGGAAATAGGCGAGATCGGCAGCCTGCCGGGCGGCGGCACCATCCGCGTCCCGCAGGGCCGCCAGCGCGTCGCGCAATGCGTGGGCATCGTCGCGGGCGTGTCGCTGCGCGGCCAGGCGGCCGATCAACGGACCTAACGCCGCGCGGATCTCCAGCAGTTCGGCGAGGAAATCCGGACCCAGTTTGCGTACCAGCGCCTCCACAACGGCGGGATGGGTGAGCCCCTCGGGATCGCGTACCACGCTGCCGCTGCCGTGTCTGACCTCGATCAGGCCCATCTGCTGCAGCCGGGCCAGCCCCTGCCGCAGCGACGTGCGGTTGACCCCGAACTGCGCCGCCAGGTCACGCTCCGGCGGCAGCGTCGAGCCGGGCGGGAAGACCCCGTCCAGGATGGCGTCCGCGATCGACGCGGCGATGTGTTCGTCGACGCGCTGACGGTCCGGCGGTTGAAAGGCACTTGACTGGTTCATTGGCTCAACCAATATAGTGGACGAATCAACCGGAGGTGAAGCAAGTGGACGATGAACTGCTGTCGGCGGTAGCCCCGCGCTGGCAAGGTAAGTCGCGACGGCTGGAAGTCTGGTACGCCACCCTGTCCGATCCGTCGACGCGTGCGGGTCTGTGGGTCCATTGCGAAACGGTGGCGCCGACCACCGGATCGCCATACGGGCACGGTTGGGTCACCTGGTTTCCGTCGGAGGGCCCGCCACGCACCGAGCGTTTCGGTCCGACACCGGTCCAGCCCGCCGTCGGCTCGGCATGGTTCGACGCCGCCGGCGCCCGGGTGGCGCCCGGAAAGCTGGCCGGGCGGGCGGGATCACTGGCCTGGGAGCTGGCCTGGACGGACGCCGGCACGCCACTGTGGACGTTTCCCCGGGCGGCGTGGGAGCGCGAGTTGCTGCCGGGCGCGCAGGTGGTGCTCGCCCCCACGGCCGACTTCACCGGCTCGCTGAGCGTGGGTTCTGAAGGCACCGCCACCCATCCCATCACCGGCTGGCGCGGCGGCGTCGCACACATCTACGGGCATGGCAATGCCAAGCGCTGGGGATGGATCCACGCCGACCTCGGCGGCGGCGACGTCGTGGAGGCCGTCACCGCGGTGTCGCACAAGCCGGGACTGCGCAAGCTTGCGCCACTGGCGTTCGTCCGGTTCCGCATTGACGGAAAAGACTGGCCGACAAGCCCTTTCCCGTCCCTGCGGATGCGCACCACGCTCGGCGTGGCGCACTGGCAGCTGGAGGGACGCATCGGCGGCCGCCAGGTACTGATCCGTGTCGATCAGCCCCCGGACAGGTGCGTGAGCCTGCAATACACCGACCCGGACGGGGGCAGGGCGGTGTGCACCAACACCGAACAGGCCGACATCTACGTCGAGGTCGACGACCGGCGTTGGTCGGTGTTGGGCATCGGGCATGCCGAAGTCGGGTTGCGCGGAGCCGACGCACCCGCCGTCAACGAAAGGACCCCGTCATGAGTTTTCTCCTGGACCCGCCGCTGCTGTTCGCCAGCGGAGCGCTCATCGAGCGCAGGGTGCCCGAAGACCGTCGTGATCTCGCCGAAGCCGCCGTGCTCGGTGTCTTCTTCGCGGGATCGTTCGGGCTCTACAACAACGTGCCCGGGCTGGGGTTCTTGTGGCGCCCGTTCCGCTCGCAGAACGGGCGTGACTTCATGTGGAACAGTGGCGTTTTCGACGTGGATACCGCGGAAGCAGGGTGGCCGTTGCACGCCGCCGCCGGCGGCATCTTCGGGACCTATCCGTTCTTCATCAAACTGGGTCGACGGTTCGGGCGCCGACGATGAGCCGGCTGGCCGACCGGGCCGTGGCCGCCTTCGGGACGGCGTTGCTACCACCCGAGCACGGGGGTCCGGCGCCGGCTCAGTTCGTTGAGCGCGTCGGGCGCTACGTCGAACAGCTGCCGGCGACGCAACGGTTCGCGGTGCGCGCCGGGGTGCTGTCACTGGCGGCCGCGAGCTACCTGACCACGGGCCGGTCGTTGCCGCGATTGAACCCGGCGGACCGGGCCCGGGTGCTGGGCCGGGTCGCCGCCGTCGGTCCGGACATGGGTGCCGCGGTGGAGGGCCTGAAAGCAATCGTGCTGCTGGCCAACGGCGCCGACGCCTACGCCGACGAGCTGCTCGCCCGCGCGCAGGGGCATGACCCGGCGCGCCCGGATGCGGCGCTGACCGTCACCTCGTCCACGGATAGCCCTTCGGTCGTGACCACCGATGCGGTGATCGTCGGCTCCGGGGCCGGCGGGGCCATGGCCGCGCGCACGCTGGCGCAGGCCGGCGTCGGCGTCGTCGTGCTCGAGGAGGGGCGGCGCTGGACGGTCGAGGAGTTCCGCACCACCCACCCGATCGACCGCTATGCCGGCCTTTACCGCGGCGCCGGGGCCACCATCGCGCTGGGCCGCCCGTCGGTGGTGCTGCCGATGGGCCGGGCGGTCGGCGGCACCACCGTGGTCAATTCCGGCACCTGCTTCCGGCCGCCCGATGCCGTGCAACGACGCTGGCGCGACGAGTTCGGGCTTGACCTGGCGGACCCGGAGCGGCTGGCCCACCACCTCGACGAGGTGGAGCGCACGCTGCGGGTAGCGCCGGTTCCGCTGGACATCATGGGCCGCAACGGCAACCTGTTGCTCGATGCCGCCACCGAGCTGGGCTGGCGGGCAGCGCCCATCCCGCGCAACGCGCCCGGCTGTGGCGGCTGCTGCCAGTGCGCAATCGGCTGCCCCCGCAACGCCAAGTACGGGGTACACCTCAACGCGCTGCCGCAGGCCTGCGCGGCCGGCGCGCGGATCGTCTCCCGGGCGCGCGTGGAACGGGTATTGCACGAGCACGGACGCGCCCGTGGCGTGCGCGCCCGCCGGCCCGACGGCACCGCGATCGACGTGCTGGCGGACACCGTCGTCGTCGCCGCGGGCGCCACCGAGACGCCGATGTTGTTGTGGCGCAGCGGTCTTGGTGGTCATCCCCGGCTCGGCCGGAACCTCGCGCTGCACCCGGCGACGATGCTCGCCGGCCGCTTCGACGACGACGTGTACGCCTGGCGCGGCGTGTTGCAAAGTGCGGCGGTCCACGAGTTCCACGAATCCGACGGGGTGCTGATCGAGGCGACGGCCACGCCACCGGGCATGGGCTCGATGGTCTTTCCCGGCTACGGCGCCGAACTGCTCGGCTGGCTGGATCGGGCGCCTCGGGTCGCCACCTTCGGTGCGATGGTGGCCGACCAGGGCGTGGGGTCGGTCCGGTCAGTGCGGGGGGAGGCGCTGGTGCGCTACGACATCACCCGAGCCGACATCGCCAAGCTGCGAGTCGCCATGGAGGCTATCGGCCGGCTGCTTTTCGAGGCCGGGGCGGCCGAGGTGCTCACCGGCCTGCCCGGCGCCACCACGGTGACGTCGCTGCCCGAGCTGCGGGAGGCGGTGCGGCGCAGCGACCCCGCAAGCCTGCACCTGGCGGCCTTCCATCCGACCGGAACCGCGGCCGCCGGCGCCGACCCGCAGATCTGCCCCGTCGACCCGACCGGCCGGCTGCGCGGCGTCGACGGTGTGTGGGTTGCCGACGCATCGATCCTGCCCAGCTGCCCGGAGGTGAACCCGCAGGTGTCGATCATGGCGCTGGCGTTAGCCGTCGCCGACAACATCGCCGGCAGGGGGGTCAGCGCTCACCCGGCATGAATGTTTTGATGACCACGTACGTCGGGTCCGCCGCGCACTGCGTACGAGCGATCCGTCCGCTGCAAGCGTGGCAAATCGACAGCGGCCCACGCATCCCATGGGGCTCCGATACGGTCAACCCGCATCCTGATCCTCGGTGCGGCCTTCCGCCGCTAGCCCTCGAGCTTGTAACCCAGTCCCCGCACCGTCACCAAGTGCACCGGATTGGCGGGGTCGGCCTCGATTTTGGACCGCAAGCGCTTGACGTGGACGTCGAGCGTCTTGGTGTCGCCGACGTAGTCCGCCCCCCAGACCCGGTCGATCAGCTGGCCACGGGTCAACACCCGCCCACTGTTGCGCATCAGGTATTCCAGCAGGTCGAACTCCTTGAGCGGCAAGGTAATGACCTCGCCGTTCACCGAGACGACGTGGCGCTCGACGTCCATCCGCACCGGGCCGGACTCCAGGATGCCGTCGCTGGATTCGGCGTCGTCGTCGCCACCGCGGCGAAGCACCGCGCGGATCCGGGCGATCAACTCGCGTGCCGAATACGGCTTGGTCACATAGTCGTCGGCGCCCAACTCGAGTCCGACCACCTTGTCGATCTCGCTGTCCCGAGCCGTCACCATGATCACCGGAACGCTGGACCGGGCACGTAACTGCTTGCACACGTCGGTGCCCGACATCCCCGGCAGCATCAGATCCAGCAGCACGATGTCGGCGCCGGACCGGTCGAACTCGGCCAACGCCGACGGACCATCGGTCACCACCGTCGCCTCAAAGCCCTCCTTGCGCAACAAAAACGCCAGCGGATCGGCCAACGACTCCTCGTCCTCCACGATCAACACACTGGTCATCAGCGCCGCTCCTCTCCCCGGCAGGCGGGTGGTACCCCCCCATCGCTGCGTCCCCCGCAAGCGGGCGGTACACCCACTGCATGATCACTGGCGCGGGTCATCGACTCAGCTCTTCCTCTCGTTGTGACCTGTTGGGTCGCGCGTCGCGCGCCCGCAGTTGGTCAGGTATTTCGCTGTCATCGCACTCCGCCGCCGGAATCGACAACGTGAACGTGGACCCGGTTCCGGGTTTGCTCCACACGCCGATGCTGCCGTTGTGGTTGGCGGCGACGTGCTTGACGATGGCCAGTCCCAGCCCGCTGCCGCCGGTGGCCCGCGAGCGCGCCTTGTCGCCCCGGAAGAACCGCTCGAACACCCGCTCCTGGTCCTCGAGGGCGATCCCGATTCCGCGGTCGGTGACGGCGATCTCGACGTTGTCACCGCGGCGGCGCCGGCTGATCGAGACCAGCGACCCGCGTGGTGAATAGGCGATCGCATTGGAAACCAGGTTGGCCAGCGCGGTAACCAGCAAGGTTTGGTCACCGAGCACCCGTAGCCCGCTGGGCGCATCGGTACTAACCTCGATGTCGGCAGTGTCCGCGGCTACTTTGTGACGTGAAATCGCCTCGGACACAATGGTATCGACGTCAACGTCGGTCACATTGTGCAGCCCCTCGGCGCCCTGCAGCCGGGACAGCTCGATCAGCTCCGCGACCATGTCGCCCAGTCGATTGGCCTCGATGAGCACCTTCTCAGCGAACCGTCGAACGGTGTCGGGGTCATCCGGCGACGCGAGTAGTGCTTCGGCAAGCAGGGCCATGGCGCCAACCGGGGTCTTGAGTTCGTGACTGACGTTGGCCACGAAGTCGCGCCTGGTCGCCTCCATCCGCGCATAGTCGGACTGGTCATGGACGAAGACCACGACGAACCTGCGGTCTTCCTCGCTCAGCAACCGGGCGTGCCCATGCACCAACAGCCCGGAGCGGCCGGCGGCACGCTTGGCGGGTGACAGATCGAACTCGACGTCGTCACCGCCCAACGCCTGCTGCGCGGCCCGCCAGGCTTGGTCGTCGAGCTGCCGGTCGCGCACCAGGCCCAGCTCCCTGGCCCGATGGTTGAGATAGACGACGTCGCGATGGGCATCCACCACCGCCGCACCCATCGGCATCAGGGCGACGATGCGCTGCAGCATCTGCGCGACGGTGATCCCGGCCCGCTCGGTGGCCGCTTGCTGGCGGCGCCGCGCGACCCGCTGCGACAGGCGGTTTCCCGCCGCAACACCTACGGCCAGCGCTAGCGCGGACAAGACCCCGGCCAGCAACAGTGCCGAGAACACAGTCACAAGCAAAATCCTACAAACTCCGGTGAACGCGGCCCTAGCCGAGCGAGGCCGAAATCGGACAAGTCACACCAATCGCCACAGGTGTTCGGCTGCCGTTCATGCGTTGTTCAGCAAACAGGGCTACCGGCGCCGCCGATCAGACTTTGGCCGTGCCTTGGCTGGCCACCGCGGCAGCACCGGCGGCTGCGGCCTCCGGGTCCAGGTAGCGACCGCCGGGCTGCACCGGGCGCAATTGGCGGTCCAGATCGTAGCGCAGCGGAACGCCTGTCGGGATGTTCAGTCCGACGACGTCGTCGTCGGACATCCCGTCCAGATGCTTGACCAGCGCCCGCAACGAGTTGCCATGCGCCACGATCAACACCGTCTTGCCGGCCCGCAGGTCGCCGACGATGACGTCGGTGAAGTAGGGCAGAAACCGGGCCACCACGTCGGCCAGGCACTCGGTCAGTGGGCCACCGCCGATATCGGCGTACCGCGGGTCGGCGTCCTGGCTGAACTCGCTGCCCTTCTCGATCGGCGGCGGCGGCATGTCGTAGCTGCGCCGCCAGGCCATGAACTGCTCTTCGCCGTAGCGCGCCTTCGTCTCCGCCTTGTTGAGACCCTGCAGCGCGCCGTAGTGGCGTTCGTTCAGCCGCCAGCTGCGCCGCACCGGAATCCACAGTCGGTCGGCGCGGTCCAGCGCCAGATGCGCGGTGGTGATCGCGCGCCGCAACAACGACGTGTAGAGCACGTCGGGCAGCAAGTCGTGCTCGGCCAGCAGCTCGCCGCTTCGGACGGCCTCGGCCTCGCCCTTTTCGGTCAGGCCGACGTCCACCCAGCCGGTGAACAGGTTGAGGGCATTCCAGTCGCTCTCACCGTGGCGCAGCAGCACCAGCGTGGCAGTGTCTCCCATGCCGGCAAGTCTCTCACGCGTTCTCGTCGTCCTCACCGTCATCACCGTCATCACCGTCGATCAGATGCGCGAAGGCCTGCAGGTTCTTCAGCGATTCGCCGCGCGACACCCGCCATTCCCACTCTTTTTGAATCGATGAACGAAAACCCAACTCCAGCAACGTATTAAAGTCCGAGTCCACCGCCTCGAGCACCTGCCCGAGTACCCGGTCGATCTCCTCGGCGTCGACCGAGGCCAGCGACATCCGGCCCACCAGGTAGATGTCGCCGACATTGTCCAGCGTGTAAGCGACCCCGTAGAGCCGGCGGTTGCGTTTGAGCAGGAACCGGTAGACACCCTCGTGGTTTTCGTCCGGCTTGCGACACACGAAGGCCTCGACGCGCACCGAGTGCTCCCCGATGCTCAAGATGGTGTTGGTCTTGAGCTTGCGTTCACCCGGCAACTCCACGACGATGCCCGCCGGCCCGCCATGCGCGCCAGGGTGTCGCGAGTAGTTCAGCCGACTGGCCTGCAGCGCCTGTTCGATCACCTGCGCCACGGTCTCGGCGGCACCGGATGTCACGCGCCCACCCCGCGACGA
This sequence comes from Mycobacterium innocens, assembly GCF_900566055.1. Classification (GTDB taxonomy): domain Bacteria; phylum Actinomycetota; class Actinomycetes; order Mycobacteriales; family Mycobacteriaceae; genus Mycobacterium; species Mycobacterium innocens. The sequence continues at coordinate 20,512 of NZ_UPHQ01000024.1, read as the reverse complement.
GCCGTCCAGCGGCGCGGTTTGCGCGCCGCAACCAGGTCGCGCACCCGGTGCCGGCGTCCCGCGGTGAAGTCGCCGATCGCCCGCCGGTAACTGGCCAGCAGCGCGTCGGTGGTGTGGTCCCACGAGAACCCGGCCGCGTGCTGGGCGGCTGCACGACTCATCGCCCACCCCGGCGGGCCGGCATTGCGACGCAGCAGCTGCTCGATCGCGTCGGCCCACCGGTCCACGTCGTGTCCGGATACCAGCGTGCCGGTGATCCCGTCGCGCACCGCGACCGGCAGCCCCCCAACCGCCGCCGCCACCACCGGCGTACCGCAGGCCTGCGCTTCGATGGCCACCAGACCGAACGACTCCGAATAACTCGGCACCGCGACCAGGTCGGCGGCATGGAACACGGTCGCCAGATCCGTGCGGGACTGTGGCGGCAGGAACGTCACTCGCTGCGCGATACCGAGTTCGCCGGCCAGTTGCGCCAGGCCCTCCGGCGCGGCCAGTCCACTGCCCGACGGCCCGCCGGCGACGACGACGCGCACTCCCGGGAGCTTTGCGACGGCGCGCAGCACGATGTCGGGTGCCTTCAGCGGCTGGATCCGTCCGACGAAGGCCACCACCTGCCCGTCCAGCGGCAACCCCAGAGCGGCCCGTGCCGCCCGCCGGTCGCCGGGTGAGAACACGTCCAGGTCGACACCGGGATGAACGACGTCAACGCGCGCCGGATCTGCATGATGGATCGAAATCAGTTGTCGGGCTTCATCTTCGGTGTTGACGATGAGCCGGTCCGCCTCGTCGACAACCTGCTGTTCGCCGACGACGCGCAGCGGCGGCTCGGGGGCGTCACCGTCGGCCAGCGCCGCATTCTTCACCGCGGCCAGCGTGTGAGCGGTGTGCACCAACGGCACCGCCCAGCGATCGCGGGCCAGCCAGCCGACCTGGCCGGACAGCCAGTAGTGCGAGTGCACGATGTCGTAGTAGCCCGGTTCGTGGGCGGCTTCGGCGCGCAGCACCCCGGCCGCGAACGCGCACAACTGGGTGGGCAGGTCGTATTTGTCCAGACCCTCGAAGGGTCCGGCGACCACGTTGCGCACCAGCACGCCCGGCGCCACCTGCACCACCGGTGGATCCGTCGAAGCGGTGGCCCGGGTGAAAATCTCCACCTCGATACCCCGCCGGGCCAGGTGCAGCGCACTTTGCAGCACGTAGACGTTCATTCCGCCGGCATCGCCGGTCCCCGGCTGGGCCAGCGGCGAGGTATGCACCGCCAGCAGGGCGACCCGGCGTGGATCTTCGTCTCCGGCTAGCCGGGGACTGTCGCTGTGGCGCACACTGTCATCTTTACAGGACGTGTTCCGGGGCCAGGCCCACGCACGGGCAGAAGCCGCACTAAGCGAGCGCCCCCGGCTCGGTATCCGGCAGCCGGGTGTCCAGTGCCCCGGCACGACGCATCGCGCCCAACGGGTCGGCGTAGAGCCCGCCCAGCGACACGATGCCGGCCCCGGCTTCTTGCACTCGGTTGCCGAATGCTGTGACCCGGATGTCCCGCGGCGGCAGCACCGAGCATGCGGCGAAGGCCTTTTCCACCTGCTCCATCCCTTCCGGGTACTCGGTGAACGCCTGGCCACCCACCACCAGTTCGTCGGGGTTGAGCAGGTCGCGCAGCAGCGCGACCGTTTCGCCAAGCACCCGGGCCCGCTCTCCCAATAGATCCCTGGCCTGTTGGTTACCGGCGCGTGCCGCCCGGAGCAGGTCGGTGACGGCGCCGGCCGAGCCGTTGGTGCGCGCAGCCGAGGCGGCCGGAAGGATCCGGAGCCGGCGCGCGGCCGCCAACACGGCCTCGTCGCTGACGGTGGACTCGAGCTGTCCGGTGCCGCCCAGCAGCTCGGAGCGGGCCGGCAGACCCGCAATGGTGCCGGGCCCGCTGGCCGGGCAGTGCACCCGGCCGTCGATCACCAGCGCATACCCCACGGTCTCGCGGGCATAGACGTACAGGCTGGTCGACGAGCCCGGCGTGAACCGTCGCATCCCGAGCAGCAGCTCGGCACCGGCCATGGCATCCACGTGGGATGCCACCGAGACGGGAAGGCCCAGCGCGTCGGCCAGCACCGTCCCGACCGGTGCCCGCTGCCAGCCCAGCCGGGGGTGATCGACGTGGCCGGTCGCGCCGTCGACGGTGCCGCCGATCGCCACTCCCACCCACAGCGCCCGACGCCGATGCCAGCGCCTCAGGTAGCGGCAGGCACTGTCGGCCAGCGACCCCAGCGCCGACCCCGCGGGACTGAGCGGTGTCGGCGTCTCGACCGCGTCGAGGGTGCGACCGAACAGGTCGGCGGCCACGATGCTGGTCGTGCGCGCCCCGATGTGGATGCCCAGCGTCACGAACGGCTCGTGGTTGACCTCCACGGGGACCCTGGGCCGCCCGATCGCCCCGGAAACCGCCAAGTCGGCGCGCTCACGCAGCAGACCGGCCTCGAGCAGCGCGATGACCTGGCGGTTCACCGTCGCGATGCTCAGCGAGGTAACACTGGCGATGACGTCGCGGCCGACGGGGCCGCGCAACCGCACCGCCCGGAAGACGGACGCGGCCGCGGAGTCAGCCAAGTGCAGCGACGGCGGCACGACCTGGCGGTACGGCCGCGGCCGGCCGCCACGGGCGGGGCGATGGGTGGTGAGAGTGGTCGAGTGCACTGGCGTCCTTATTCCGAGTTCAACTGGCCGGGTCCTTGGCCACGCTTACCGACCTGAGTCAGGCGTGACAAAGTACGCGGCAACAACAGCCGCCCGCGCAAAGACACGCGGTCGTCGTGTTGAACCAGGCGCTGCAGTACACACCGAAAATTTAGCACGTTTATTAGAGTGGTCCCGATGACAACTCCCGACGCGCCGAACCGGGTTGCGGTGGTTACCGGCGCCAGCTCCGGTATCGGCGAAGCAACCGCGAAAACCCTTGCGGCACAAGGGTTTCATGTAGTCGCGGTGGCCCGTCGCGCGGACCGGATCAGCGACCTGGCGGACCAGATCGGCGGCACCCCGGTTGTGGCCGACGTCACGGACGACGCGGCCGTGGCGGCGCTGGCCGCGGGACTGCGCCGGGTCGACGTACTGGTCAACAACGCCGGTGGCGCAAAGGGCCTGGAACTCGTCGCCGACGCCGACCTGCAGCACTGGCGCTGGATGTGGGAGACGAATGTGCTGGGCACGCTGCGAGTGACCCGCGCGCTGCTGCCCAAGTTGATCGAATCGGGCGACGGACTGATCGTCACCGTCACTTCCATTGCGGCACTTGAAGTTTACGACGGTGGCGCCGGCTACACGGCCGCCAAGCACGCCCAAGGCGCATTGCACCGCACGTTACGGGGCGAGCTGCTCGGAAAGCCGGTCCGGCTCACCGAGATCGCCCCCGGCGCGGTGGAGACGGAGTTCTCGCTGGTTCGCTTCGACGGTGACCGGCAACGCGCGGACGCGGTTTACTCCGGCATGACGCCGCTGGTGGCCGCCGACATCGCCGAGGTGATCGGGTTTGTGGCCTCGCGGCCGTCGCACGTCAATCTGGACCAGATCGTCATCCGGCCGCGCGATCAGGCCTCAGCGACGCGCCGGGCTAACCACCCGGGCCCGCGGTAGGTTCCGGCGTGCCGGACAAGCTGGGCGCGGTCGACGGTGTGGCCGGCGCGGTGACCGGGATCTGCGTCCCCGGGGGGCGCGAGGTCGGGCGTGGCAGCGCCGACATCGATACCCAGGTGTCCCAGTCCACGGCCCAGTCCCAGATGTCGCCGTCGGCGTAGGACAACTGGATCGTGCTGCCGGTTACCTCGACCGGGTCACCGTAGATCGCGCTGTGGAAGTATTGCTCGGCGTCGCCGGTCGACAGGTTGATGCAGCCGTTGGTGACGTTGCTGTTGCCCTGCGCGCCCGCGCTGGCCGGGTTCGCGTGAATGAACTCGCCATTGTTGGAGATGCGCACAGCCCAGCGTTCGTGCACATTGCTGTAGCCGGCCGCCGGGTTGGACATGTAGAAGTCCGCGTATTTCTCGGTGACCACGTGGATCCCGTTGCGAGTGACGTTGCGCGCCTTGTCGGCTTCGCCGTAGCTGCACGGGAAGTCCATGATGACGCCTTCGTCGGTGACGACCTGGATGCGGTGAGAGGTGACTTCGGCCTTGACGACCTGCCGCCGCCCGATCTGAATGCTCAACGAGAAATCCTGGGCGCCGTAGGCCCCGTCGCCGAACGGCAGCCCGTAGAGCTTGGCGTCGACGTTGACGGTGGTGCCCGCCGGGTAGTACTCGCGGGGACGCCAGTGCGCCCGAGCACCCTTCGCCTCGTCGGGCAGCCATGCCCAGCTGCCCTCGACGGGCGGGTTGGTGGTGACCGTGAGCGCCCGTTCGACAGACGCCTTGTCGCTGATCGGCGCGTCGAACTGAATGATGATCGGCACCGCGACGCCGACGGTCTGGCCGTCGGCCAACTGGAAGCCGCCGTCGATTTTCTTCTTGGGCGTCACCGTCGTGAATTTGCCCGCGACCGGTACCGCCTTGCCGTCATGGCCGACGGCCGCGCCGCTCCAGCTGTAGGTGGTGTCGTAGCCCAGCGGCTCGGTGATCGTGTACACCGTGCGGTCCTGGTTGTAATTACCGGCAACCAGCTTGCCGGCCGGATTGGTCAGTGCTACTCGCTGGAACCAGCCGTCGCCGACCTCGACGCTGATCGGGGCGATCGGCAACACGTCGTCGGCGGCATCGCCCGGCCGGAATGTCAGATGGGGCGCACCCGGCGGCTTCTTCTCCGATTGCCTGGTGACCCCGCCCGCGCAGGCGGCCAGCACATTGGGCGCCAGCACCCCGGCCCCCAGTGCCATCAAAGCCATGCGCCGGTTGATCGGCCCCTGGCCTTGGGGGGTGCTAGAGGTGCTCACGGAATCAAAGATACCGGGCCAAACCGTCCATAACCGGCTGCAAGCGCCGACGGACCCGCCACGGCAACGGTGCGGCGAGCGTATCGGACGCGAAAGTAGCAGCTACAACCGGCAACCGATCAGGATCGGTTCTGGTTGCAATGTGATACCAAACACATCACGGACGCCGTCGCGGACCGTGCGGGCCAGTAGCATCACGTCGGCCGCCGTCGCGGTGCCCCGGTTGGTCAACGCCAGCGCGTGCTTGGTGGACAGCCGGCACGCGGGGGCCTCCCCGCTGAGGGCCGGATCCGGATACCCCTTGCCGAACCCGGCGTGCTCGACCAGCCAGCCCGCGGCCAGCTTGACACCGCCCGGCGCCGGATAGTGCGGCACCGGACCGTCGACCGCCGCCGCCAGCCGTTCGTAGACGTCCGGCGCGACCACCGGGTTGGTGAAAAACGACCCTACGCTCCAGGTGTCATGGTCGGTCGCGTCGAGCACCATGCCCTTGCGCGCCCGCAGTGCCAGGACGGCCGCGCGGACAGCTTGCGGGTCGGCGCGCTCGCCGCTGGCCACACCCAGCGCCGCCGTCAGTTCGCCGTAGCGCACTGGCGCGCTGCGGCCCGAGGCATCCAGCGCGAACTCCACCTCCAGCACCACGGCCGGCAACCGCAGCCCGTCAGCCTGCTTGAGCACGCTGGTGCGGTAGCCGAAGCCCAGCGCAGCGCCCGGTACCCAGTGCACCTGGCCACTGCTGCGGTCCAACAGCCGTACCCGGCTGATGACGTCGGAGACTTCCACGCCATACGCCCCGACGTTCTGCACCGGTGTCGCACCGGCCGATCCGGGTATCCCCGACAGGCATTCCAACCCGCCCAGACCGTGGTCGATGGCCCTGCGCACCACGTCGTCCCATACCGTGCCCGCCTCGGCGCGCACCAGGTTGCCGTCGACCGTGATGCCGGCATTGGCCAGCCGCACCACGGTCAGGTCGGCCAGGGCATCGCCGATCACCACATTGGATCCGCCAGCAAACACCAGCACCGGCCCACTGTTTTCGGCTCGGGCCTCGGCGTCCAGCTGCCGCAACACCGCTACCACCTGATCGCTGGCGGCGCAGGTGATTACGCGCCGCGCCACGGGTCCCACCCGCAATGTCGTCAGCGGCGCCAGCGGCACCCACTCCTCGACGCGCGCGCCGGCAAAGCGTGAACCGACTGCGCGCCATTTCATGGCCCGTAACGGTAGCCTGACCAGCTATGCCGCGTTCATTCGACATGTCGGCCGACTACGAGGGCAGCGTCGAAGAAGTCCACCAGGTTTTCCACGATGAGGAGTACTGGCGGGCCAGGCTGGCCGAAACCCCGGTCGACATTGCGACCCTGCACTCGATGCGCGTAGGTGGTCAGTCCGGAACCGAGGGCACCATCGAGGTGGTCACGCTGCAGACCGTGCACCGGCACAACCTCCCGGGTTTGGTCACCCAGTTGCATCGGGGCGACCTCTGCGTGCGGCGCGAGGAAATGTGGAGCCCGGTGACCGACGGCATCGCCACGGCATCCATCGCCGGATCGATCGTGGACGCTCCGGCCAACCTGTGGGGCACCGCCGTGCTGGCTCCCAAGGCCGACTCCGGCGGCGCCCGGTTGTCGCTGCAGGTCACCATCCAGGTACGTATTCCGCTGATCGGCGGCAAGCTGGAGAGCATCATCGGCACCGAACTGCGCCAGCTGGTGACGCTGGAGCAACGCTTCACCACGCAGTGGATCGCCAACACCTAGCCACACCAGCGCGGGCATCGGCGGCTCCTAAGCTGGCCAGTATGCGGATCGCGTTGGCGCAAATACTCAGCGGCACCGACCCGGCAGCGAACCTGCTCCTGGTGCGCGAGTACGCCAACCGGGCTGTCGACGCCGGCGCCGAGCTGGTGGTGTTTCCCGAGGCGACGATGTGCCGGTTCGGCGTGCCGCTGGCACCGATCGCCGAGCCCCTCGACGGCCCCTGGGCCAGCGGTGTGCGGCGGATCGCGACCGAGGCCGGCATCACCGTGGTCGCGGGCATGTTCACCCCCGCCGAAGACGGGCGGGTGATGAACACCCTGGTCGCAGCGGGTCCGGGGAGGCCGAATCAGCCCGACGCGCACTACCACAAGATTCATCTCTACGACGCCTTCGGCTTTACCGAGTCGCGTACCGTCGCCCCGGGACACGAGCCGGTGGTGATCACGGTCAACGACATTCGAGTAGGTTTAACCGTTTGCTACGACATCCGCTTCCCGGCGCTCTACACCGAGCTGGCCCGGCGCGGGGCTTCGCTGATCGCCGTGTGCGCGTCCTGGGGTTCGGGTCCTGGCAAACTCGACCAGTGGACATTGCTGGCCCGGGCCAGGGCGCTGGACTCCACGAGCTATGTCGCCGCGGCGGGTCAGGCCGACCCGGGCGGCACGCTCACCAACTCGGGTGCGCCCACCGGCGTGGGCGGCAGCTTGGTGGCTTCGCCGTTAGGGCAGGTGGTGGCGTCGGCCGGCGCCGAGCCGCAGCTCCTAGTCGCCGATATCGATGTCGAGAACGTGACCGCAGCCCGCGACAGTATCGCCGTGCTGAGCAACCACTCAGACTTCGTTCACATTGATAGGGCACAATCGCGTAGGTGACGAACCCGCAAGGGCCACCCAATGAGGGCCCGTCGACATGGTCGCGTCCCAGCAATCCAGGTTCCCTTGGCCGGCCTCCAGCCCCTACAGACCCCTCCGGCGGGCAATTGCGTCCCGGCGGGCCCGGCGCCGCCCCTGCCCAGGATCCGGCCACTCAGGCCGGACCCGGGGCCGGCCAGGCAACCCAGCCGACGGAGCACGTGGCTGCGGCCAATGCCGATGCACAGCGACCCGGGCCACCGCCGGCGGCCGGGGCCGCCGCCAGGACCACTCCGATAGCCAAGCCGCAAGACGACGCCGAATCGGGAGCACCCAAACGGAAACGCCGCTGGCGTCGGGACCCGTTGTCGATCTTCCTCATCCTGATCATCGTGTTTTCGCTGGTCGTCGCGGGGCTGATCGGAGCCGAGCTGTACGTCCGTCATGAAACCAACAGCAAGATTGCCGAAGCGGTGGCCTGTGAGGTCAAGGACAAGGCCAGCGCTTCCTTCGGTGTGGCCCCGTTGGTCTTGTGGCAGCTCGCGACCAAGCATTTCACCAACATCACGGCGGAGACGGCGGGCAACCAGGTTCGCGATGCCAAGGGCATGAAGCTGCAAATCAACATTCGGGACGTCCAACTCAGAGACACCCCCAACTCCCAGGGCACGGTGGGTGCGCTCGATGCCACCGTCTCGTGGACGTCTGAGGGCATCAAGGAATCGTTCCAAAACGCGATACCGGTACTGGGTCCGTTCGTTTCCAACACCGTGACGACCCATCCCAGAGACGGCACAGTCGAAATGAAGGGCTTCCTCGACAACATCGTGGTCAAGCCGCGGGTGACGGGCAACCAGCTGCAGCTGCCGATCGAAACTTTCAACGCACTTGGCTTCACGCTGCCCAAGGAGTCGGTGCAATCGATGCTCGACGACTTCTTCAGCAAGCTGACCAAAGACTTCCCGTTGGGTATTCATTGGGACAGTGTGCAGGTCACCGATACCGGTGTGGTTGCTCACCTATCGACCCGCAACGCCACCATCCCCGCCGGCGGCGAGCAGGATCCCTGTTTCGCCAACCTCTGAGGCCCGTCAGTCGGGGCTGAGCCCATCGAGAACCGAACGGGTTCCGGACAGGCCTAATCGGGTGGCACCGGCGTGCAGCATGGCGACGGCGTCGGCGGCGGTGCGGATGCCGCCACTGGCCTTGACCCCCAGACGACCGCCGACGGTGTCGGCCATCAGTGCGACGGCGGCCACCGTCGCCCCGCCCGCGGGATGAAACCCCGTCGACGTCTTGACGAACTCGGCGCCGACGCTTTCGGCGACCCGACACACCGCTCTCAGCAGGTGCTCCCCCGCCCGGTCCAACAGCACCGCCGACTCGACGATCACCTTCAGCACGGACCCGGCCGTCGCGGCACGCACCGCCTCGATGTCCGTCCGCACCGCATCCAGGTCTCCGGCCAGCGCAGCGCCGATGTCGATCACCATGTCGATCTCGACTGCCCCCGACGCGACGGCCTGCGCCGCCTCGTGCGCCTTGACCGACGACAGGTGCTTGCCCGACGGGAAACCCGTCACCGCCGCGATCCGCACGCCACCGACGCCGAGCGCGGTGCGCGCGACCGGCACCATTGACGGCGAGACGCAGACCGCGTAGACACCCAGCTCGGCCGCTTCGGCGACCAGCGCCGCCACATCGGCAGCGGTCGCCTCTGGCTTGAGCAGCGTGTGGTCGACCACCGCCGCCAGCTGCCGTCGGGTCAGCGCGCCTGGCATCAAAACTGCTCTTCGGCGCCACCCGGGTTACACCGGGAGGCAAACATCTCCGTGTCGTCGACGACCGGCCGCCACGGCTCGAGGTTCCAGCTGATCTTCCCGGGTTCTGCTACCTCTGCCAGCTGCCAGTGACAGTCGAACTGTGCCCGCATGCCGGGTGTGTCGGCGTCGGGGGCCCAGCCGAGCAGCTCCGCCCAGGCCTCGTCGGCGGCTGCGGCGGCGGTGCCAGGATTGCGGGATGCGGCACGACCCGATGGCGTCGGGTAGACCCGCAGGCTGCTCAGGCGCCCCGAATATGCCCATTGGGTGTGGTCGACGAACGGCGGTGAATACCCCGGGTCAGGTTGTTCAACCACACCGCCACCGGAGCCGGCTTCGGCGGGAACAGCGCACAGCACGCCGACAAGCACCGCTGCCGGCGCGGCCACCAGGACTTTCATCCGGTCAGCGGGACTTACCCTGGATTTCCAGAAGCTTGGGCCGCACGTCGACCAGATACACGCCGGCCGCGCAGGCCGCGATTGCCATCCCGAGCACGCCGAAGACGAAACCGAGAATGGAGGTCAGCGCCACCGCCGCGCCAAGGATCACCAACCACACCGGCTTGGTTAGCTTGTCTGCGGCGGTATAGGCGTCTGGCCGCTGCAGCGCCGCATGCACGAAGGCATACACCGCCGTCACCAGGACGGCGATCTGCAAGACCAACATGACGGTACCCACAAGGTGGCTCACGCTTAAAGAGTATGCGGGCACCGCCCAAAACGTCGACTCCGAGTCGCCCAACGGGGCGACTCGGAGTCGAGTCGTGGGTCGCCTGCTTACTTTTGGGTGACCTTCTTGGCCGGAGCCTTCTTGGCAGGCGCCTTCTTGGCCGCAGCTGCCTTCTTGGCCGCGGGCGGGGCCTTCTTGGCCGGAGCCTTCTTACCGGACTCCGCCTTCTTCGGCAGCTCGATGCCGACCAGCTTGGCGGCACGCTCACCGACGGCGCGGGTCTGCGAAGCGACGGTGCCCAGCGCCTCCTGGGTCAGCTCGACGGCCTGGTCCACGTAGCCCTCGGCACGCGCCGACGCATCTTCGAAGACCGGCTGGCTGCGCAGCCGCTCCAGGGCGGCCTCGCCGCGCTGGACCAATTCGTTGTACCGGTTGGTGGCAGCCTCGAGGTAGCCCTCGGCAGCCTTGCGCAGCTCCTCGGCGGTGAAACGCTCACGGAGTTCGCTGAACTGCTCGGGAAGGTCCTCCTGCAGCTTGGTCAGGCGGGCACGACTCTCCTCGACGCGGGCCTCGACGCGGGTGCGGGTGTCCGTGCGGGTCTCTTCGGCACGCTCGCGCAGGTTGACGATCAAGTCGTTGACGGTGGCCAGAGCCAGGTCGGCGGCACCAAGCGCGGCGAGCAACGGAGCCCGCAGGTCCTCGATGTTCGGGTTTTCAGCCATGGTATTTCCTTTCATCAATTGTTTCGTTATCGGTGTTATTGCATCGTGATATGAAGTTGGAGCAAGCGTCGGCTCCTCTGGCGGAGTAGTCAAGACCCGCGGATTGACCTGGCACGCGACTTGCTGAAGACCTCCTGATGTGTCGGGTCGGTTGGTGATCGAGTTCGTCGTTGTCCGGGGCCGCGTTATCGGGTCGGTCAGGCGGCTTGCCTGAAACAGAATTCCCCGTCCCTCTTGGGTTGCCCGGCGGCCGTCGATCTAGACCTCACCTGACATCGGATCTGACGGCCGACAAGCTGATCAATCGTCAATGTCGGATGGGCTCGAACACTCCTCACGGGTGGCTTCGTTCTGATGGGTGAACGAGGCGTAGATATCCAGCAGAATCTGCTTTTGACGCTCGGTGATCGCCGTGTCGGTGATGATGGCGTCGCGGACTTGGCTGGTCTCGCTGGGCTCGAGAATCCCGGCCCGCACATAAAGAACCTCGGCGGAAACCCGTAGCGCCTTTGCGATCTGGGCCAGGACGTCTGCCGACGGCTTACGCAGGCCACGCTCAACCTGGCTCAGGTACGGATTGCTGACACCGGACCGTTCGGCAAGTTGCCGCATCGAGACCTGCGCCGTTTCGCGTTGTGTCCGGATGAAGCTGCCGATGTCGGAGGCTCTGGAAGTCACGCTGGACACCTTCGCGCCGAACTTCTCCTCCGGCGGCATTGGTGCGCTCCTTACATGCTGTTTGATCTTGACGCACTCAGGGTACGGACAGGTGCTTGCTTTTGCAAGCGCTTGTTAGCACCCTAGAAGAACAGCTGGGCGATGGCATAGATGGCCAGTCCTGCCAACGCGCCTACCACGGTGCCGTTGATCCGAATAAATTGCAGGTCGCGGCCCACGTGTAATTCGATTCGCCGACTGGCTTCCTCCGCGTCCCAACGTTCGATTGTGTCGGTGATGATCGCTGTGATCTCCACCCCATATTGCGAAACGAGGTGTTGGGCGGCCTGAACCATCCAGTTGTCGACCTTGTCGCGCAGCTCGGCGTCGTCGCGCAGGGATTCGCCGACTCGGATCACCGTGTCGGCGATCCGGGTGCGCAAGCTGCTGGACGGGTCGTCGACGCCCTCGAGCACCAGCCGTTTGAGCGTCTTCCATGCCGCCGCGGCGGCATTGGCGACCTCATCGCGCGCCATCAGCTGCTCTTTGACCGCATCGGCGCGCGCGATGGTGGCCGGGTCGTTTTGCAGGTCGTCGGCGAACTCGAAGAGAAAGCGCGTCGCTGACCGGCGCAGTTCGTGATCGGGATTGCGGCGGACCTTGTCGGTGAAGTCCATCAATTCGCGATGAATACGGTCGCCCACCAGATGGTCGATGAATCGCGGCGACCAGGTCGGCGAATCGCGTTCCACCACCCGCTGAATAACCACCCCGGCATCCAGCGACCATTGAAACGCGCGGTCGGCCAGCAACTGGATCAGCGCCTCCTGCCGGTTCTCGGACAGCACCGTCTGCAGCATCCGTCCCACCGGGGGGCCCCACTGCGGCTCGGCGATGCGGCGCATGATCATGCGGTCGATCAGCTGATGGATCTCGTCGTCGTTGAGCAACTCCACCAGCACCCGCAGCACCGTGGCCGTCTCGGCTGCCACCCGACGGGCGTGCGCGGGATCCGACAGCCACTTCCCCAGCCGACTGGGCACTTGCGCGTCGCGTAGTTTGGTCTCCACCACCGGTCCGGACAGGAAGTTCTCCCGGACGAAGGTGCCCAGGCCCTCGCCCAGCTGGTCTTTCTTGCGCTTGATGATGGCGGTATGGGGGATCGGAATGCCCAGCGGATACTTGAACAACGCAGTGACCGCGAACCAGTCGGCCAGCGCGCCCACCATGCCGGCCTCCGCGGCCGCGCCGACGTAGCCAACCCACAGTGGTGCGGCGCCATCCGCCTGCGCCCACCTGCAGGCGAGAAACACGACCGTGGCGCCAAGCAGAAAACTCAACGCCACCAATTTCATCCGCCGCAGCGCCCGCCGCCGCTCGGCGTCCGCCTCCGGATCGGCCCCGGCGAACGACTCCGCCAGGGACGGCCGGCGCACCCCGGCCGGCGGCGTGCTCACCTCAAGCCTCGGCGGCGAACCCGACGCGTCGACTCTGTGTGCCACCCCACCATCATCCGCTATCGCCGCGACCAATTAGTGTGACGGCACCCTTCCCGGGTTTCACTCACAGGTAGCCGATGAGCTATGTGAGCCCCCGCAAGCCGTAGTATCGACTGCGTCTAGCGAATGGAATCGGCGGAGAGTGACAGAGCATATCCCGGCCGCGGCGGGCAAAACGGATGGGCGCAAGCGGCGCTGGCACCAGCACAAGGTGGAGCGGCGCAACGAACTCGTTGACGGAACAATCGAGGCCATACGTGTCCGCGGCCGCTTCCTGAGCATGGACGAGATTGCGGCGGAGATCGGCGTTTCCAAGACGGTGCTCTACCGCTACTTCGTTGACAAGAATGACCTGACGACCGCGGTGATGATGCGGTTCGCACAGACCACGTTGATTCCGAATATGGCCGCGGCGTTGTCATCCAACCTCGACGGCTACGAGCTGGCCCGCGAAGTCATCCGGGTGTATGTGGAAACGGTGGCGTCCGAGCCCGAGCCGTACCGGTTCGTGATGGCCAACAGCTCGGCCAGCAAGAGCAAGGTGATCGCCGACTCCGAACGGATCATCGCCCGCATGATCGCGGTGATGCTGCGCCGCCGCATGCAGGAGGTCGGCATGGACACCGGCGGGGTAGAACCGTGGGCGTATCTGATCGTCGGCGGCGTTCAGCTGGCCACCCACTCCTGGATGTCGGCCCCGCGGATGAGCAGCGACGAGCTGATCGACTATCTGACGATGCTGAGCTGGAGTGCGTTGTGCGGGATCGTGGAGGCCGGCGGGTCGCTGGAAAAGTTCCGCGAGCAGCCACATCCAACGCCGATCGTGCCACCACGCCAAGAGGTGGAATAGCCGCCCGGGCAGGGCCTCGCGCGGACCGGACGTAACGGTTCGGATCAACGGGGTGGCTTGCCACGACCATTGCAGGCTGTTCGCAGCGGCTAACATGCTTGAGGGGCATCCCGGGGGGAGACCAGGGTGCGCTGAGCCACGCCCCTGCGAAGCAGAAAGGCCCGATCGCTATGTCCGTGCAGCTCACGCCGCATTTCGGAAACGTACAAGCCCACTACGATCTGTCCGACGACTTCTTCCGGCTGTTTCTGGACCCCACCCAGACCTACAGCTGCGCATACTTCGAGCGCGACGACATGACGCTGGAAGAGGCGCAGCTGGCGAAAATCGACCTGTCGCTGGGAAAGCTGAAGCTCGAGCCCGGGATGACGTTGTTGGACATCGGTTGCGGCTGGGGCGCCACCATGCGGCGAGCCATCGAAAAGTACGACGTCAACGTCGTGGGCCTGACGTTATCGGAGAACCAGGCGGCCCACGCCCAGCAGATGTTCGACACGTTGGACACCCCCCGCACCAGGCGGGTGTTGCTGGAAGGGTGGGAAAAATTCCACGAGCCGGTCGACCGGATCGTCTCGATCGGCGCTTTCGAGCACTTCGGTCGTCAGCGCTACCCACGCTTTTTCAAGATGGCCTACAACGTACTGCCCTCCGACGGCGTGATGCTGCTGCACACTATCGCTCGTCCCACCTTCAAAGACGCCCGAGCGCGGGGGTTGACCCTGACCCATGAAATCGTGCACTTCACTCAGTTCATCCTGGCCGAGATCTTCCCCGGCGGCTGGCTGCCAACGATCCCAACGGTCGAAGAGCACGCCACCACGGCCGGTTTCAAAGTCACCCGGGTTCAGTCGCTGCAACTGCACTACGCAAAGACACTGGACACCTGGGCAGCGGCATTGGAAGCCAACAGGGAGAAGGCGATCGCGATCCAGTCCGAGAAGGTCTACGACCGCTACATGAAGTACCTCACGGGTTGCGCGAAACTGTTCCGCGAGGGCTACACCGACGTCGACCAGTTCACATTGGAGAAGTAGCGTCGCCGCCCGGCCCGTCGCTACACGTCAATACATGTAGAAACCCCGACCGGATTTCTTACCCAGCTGGCCGGCCTCGACCATCCGCAACAACAGTGGCGGGGGTCCGTACAGCGGCTCCTTGAACTCCTCGAACATCTTGTCCGCGATCAGTTTGAGTGTGTCGAGGCCGACGAGGTCGGACAAACGCAACGGTCCCATCGGATGCGACAGCCCGGCAACGACGGCCTTGTCGACATCTTCGACCGTGGCGAACCCGGCTTCGACCATCCGGATCGCCGACAACAGATACGGCACCAGAAGGGCGTTCACCACAAAACCGGATCGGTCGGAGCAGCGCACCACCTGCTTACCCAGGACGGCGCCGGCAAACTCCTCGGTGCGTGCGGCAGCGGCCTCGTCGGTGACCAGCGTGGTGACCAACTCGACCAGCGGCAGCACCGGGACCGGATTGAAGAAGTGCAGACCCAACACTCGCTGAGGGTTTTTCGTGGCGGCGGCGATTCTCATGACCGGGATGCTGGAGGTGTTAGATGCCAGCACCGCGTCGGGATCGGTGACGACTCGGTCGAGTTCGGCGAAGATCGCGGCCTTGACGGCTTCGTCCTCGACCACGGCCTCGATCACCAGTTGCCGGTCGGCCAGGTCATTCAGGTCGGTGGTGAAGGTCAAGTTGGTCAGCGCGCGGTCCCGCTCGCGCTCTGTCACCTTGCCCGCGCTGACGCCTCGCTCCAGCGATTTCACGATGCGGTTGCGTCCGGCGGTGACCAGCGCCTCGGTCGTCTCGAACACCGTCACTTCGACGCCCGCGCGTACCGAGACCTCGGCGATTCCGGACCCCATCTGTCCGGCCCCGATCACCCCTACCCGCTGGATCGCTGCGTCACTCACTGTTACCTCTTCCGAATCGGATTGTCCTGCACCGCAGTAGGCCCCGCCCAGGTTGGCTGGGCAGGGCCTACGCTGTCAACTTCTCCCGCGAGCAGTCGCAGACTCGCATCAACTGCGCAGCAGAAGTGCGAGTCTGCGTCTGCTCGGCGTGGGGTCAGCGACCCGAGCCTGGCATCCGCTCCTCGTCAGTGAAACTGGCCCTCTTCGGTCGAACCGGCCAGCGCCGTGGTCGACGACGTCGGGTCCACCGTGGTGGCGATCCGGTCGAAGTAGCCGGCACCGACCTCGCGCTGGTGCTTGGTGGCGGTGTAGCCGCGCTCCTCGGCGGCGAACTCGCGCTCCTGCAGCTCGACATAAGCGCTCATCTGGTTGCGGGCGTAGCCGTAGGCCAGGTCGAACATCGAGTAGTTGAGCGCGTGGAAACCGGCCAGCGTGATGAACTGGAACTTGAAGCCCATCGCACCCAGCTCCTTCTGGAACTTGGCGATGGTGGCGTCGTCGAGGTGCTTGCGCCAGTTGAACGACGGCGAGCAGTTGTAGGCCAGCAGCTGGTCGGGGAACTCGGCCTTGACACCCTCGGCGAACCGCTTGGCCAGCTCCAGGTCCGGGGTACCGGTCTCCATCCAGATCAGGTCGGCGAACGGCGCGTAAGCCTTGGCACGGGCGATGCAGGGCTCCAGGCCGTTCTTGATCCGGTAAAAGCCCTCGGCGGTGCGCTCGCCGGTGATGAACGTGCGGTCGCGCTCGTCGACGTCGGAGGTGATCAGCGTGGCCGCCTCGGCGTCGGTCCGGGCGATGACGACGGTGGGGACTCCGGCGACGTCGGCCGCCAGCCGCGCCGAGGTCAGCGTGCGGATGTGCTGCTGGGTGGGGATCAGCACCTTGCCGCCGAGGTGGCCGCACTTCTTCTCCGAGGCCAGCTGGTCCTCCCAGTGGGTGCCGGCCACACCGGCGGCGATCATGGCCTTCTGCAACTCGTAGACGTTGAGCGCGCCGCCGAAGCCGGCCTCACCGTCGGCGACGATCGGCACCAGCCAGTTGTCGACGGAACGGTCGTTCTCGACCTTGGCGATTTCGTCGGCGCGCAGCAGCGCGTTGTTGATGCGACGGACGACCTGCGGCACCGAGTTGGCCGGGTACAGGCTCTGGTCCGGGTAGGTGTGGCCCGACAGGTTCGCGTCGCCGGCGACCTGCCAGCCCGACAGGTAGATGGCCTTCAGGCCGGCGCGCACCTGCTGCACGGCCATGTTGCCGGTCAACGCGCCCAGCGCGTTGACGAAGTCCATCTCGTGCAGCTGCTCCCAGAGCACCTCGGCGCCGCGCCGGGCGAGAGTGTGCTCCTCGACGACGTGGCCCTGCAGGGCGACCACATCCTGGGGGGTGTAGGTGCGGGTGATGCCCTGCCACCGGGGGTTGTGGTCCCAATCGTGCTGGATTTGCTCAGCGCTCTTCGGGGTGCCAACCACAGACATTGGACTGCTCCTAACGGTCACTCAATTTGCTGGACTGCTGAGACCACGGCGCGACCGCGACGGTGCGGAGGGCCCAGCTTCACTGGTGTGCTAATCCGACCATGGCACAGCCAGCTAACCTGGTCTACCCATTTCATTTGCCAAGTTCAGCAATGACTTTCGGTGATTTTGCTAATTTTGCAAAGTCGCCGCTCAACTGAACCGTTACAGAACCTACCCGGCAGTAACGGTAAAGCCGCAGGTCAAGACTCAGATTTGCGGCAATACGCCGGTGTTAGCGGGCGAAGATGGCTGCGACGGCTTTGGTCTCGTCGCCAACCGCATATGTGAGCGTTGTAACAGTACGGTCGGCTAGCCCGGAACCGAATTGTTCGGTCGTGCCGGGCGGATGAACGTGCGAGATGATCTCCAGCTTGTCGCCCAGCGCCACTGGCGCCTCATGCTCGATGGTCACCCGCAACGGCCCCGCCAACAGGTCGGTGTGACCGGCCAGATAGTCCTCGATCACGCTCCAGTACACGGAGTTGTTCATGTGGTCGAACAGGTCGATGTCGGTAACCCGGACCGGGAACTCGTGGATTTCGGTGGCGTCATCACGGCTGCCCGGCTTGAGATAGCCCTTCCACCGCAGCCGGTCAACCGAAGTTGTCTTGTGCAAACCCGCCAGGAAGTCGTCGGCAATGCGCGCCGGCATCTCGGTTTCCCGGTTGACATGGATCCAGAACGCTTCGGATTCGATCAACCCGCCGTTGCGTCCATCTATACGAACACGCATCTCACACCACCGATTGGAGGTCCCCGAACACCACCGTCGGCACCGCAGCATGTCCTGGAACTCGATCGGCCGGATCATGTCCACCATGGTGCGCCGGACTATCCACAGCGGATGGGTCTCCTCGAAGCCCATCTCGCGCAACTGGTCCTGGCCGATGTCCTGGATGTGCCGGCACGCCGCGTCCAGCCGCAACCGGCCGGTCCGGTCGATGTCGCCGACCCGCAGAGGCCACTCGCGATCGAACACGCTGGGGTGACCGTCCGGCACCGGCATCAATTCTTTGTCCAGGCTCACGGCCCTACTCCCCGTTCCCTCCTCGTGCGAACCCCAGGTTGACCCTGAAAGCCTGATGCGAATCATGCCAACGACGCCTTGAAAACACCAATCGGGACACCGGTTGTCGCCCATATGCGAACTCTGCGAAACATGGCTTAGCACAGCCGGTACGCTCGGCGAAGTGTCCAAGACGTTCGTCGGGTCCCGGGTCCGCCAGCTGCGCAGCGAGCGCGGGTTCAGCCAGGCGGCGCTGGCCCAAATGCTGGAGATCTCGCCGAGCTACCTCAACCAGATCGAGCACGACGTCCGGCCGCTGACAGTGGCGGTGCTGCTCCGGATCACCGAGGTGTTCGGCGTGGACGCGACCTTCTTCGCCTCCCAGGACGACACCCGGCTGGTTGCCGAGTTGCGGGAGGTCACCATGGACCGCGACCTGGATATCGACGTCGACCCGACCGAAGTCGCCGAGGTGGTCAGCGCACATCCGGCCCTGGCGCGGGCGATGGTCAATCTGCACCGGCGGTACCGGATCACCACCGCACAGCTGGCCGCCGCCACCGAGGAGCGGTTTTCCGACGGCAGCGGCACCGGGTCGATCACCATGCCGCACGAAGAGGTGCGCGACTACTTCTATCAGCGGCAGAACTACCTGCACGAGCTGGACACCGCCGCCGAGGACCTGACGATCCAGATGCGGATGCACCACGGCGATCTGGGCCGCGAGTTGACCCGACGACTCACCGAGGTGCGCGGGGTGCACATCAACAGGCGGATCGACCTTGGCGACGGCGTGCTGCACCGCTACGAGCCCACGTCCAAGACGCTTGAGATCAGCAATCACCTCGCCCCCGGTCAGCAATTGTTCAAGATGGCCGCCGAGCTGGCTTTCCTCGAGTTCGGCGACCTGATCGACACCCTGGTCGAAGAGGGCAAGTTCACCAGCGACGAGTCGCGCACGCTGGCCCGGCTGGGACTGGCCAATTACTTCGCGGCGGCCGCGGTGCTGCCCTACCGTCAATTCCACGATGTCGCCGAGAATTTCCGCTACGACGTCGAGCGCCTGTCGGCGTTCTACTCGGTGAGCTACGAGACCATCGCGCACCGGCTGTCGACGCTGCAACGGCCGTCGATGCGCGGCGTGCCATTCTCCTTCATCCGGGTTGACCGCGCCGGCAACATGTCGAAACGCCAGTCCGCCACAGGTTTTCACTTCTCCTCCAGCGGCGGAACCTGCCCGCTGTGGAACGTCTACGAGACGTTCGCCAATCCGGGCAAGATCCTGGTGCAGATCGCCCAGATGCCCGACGGGCGCAACTACATGTGGGTGGCCCGCACTGTGGAGCGACGCGCCGCCCGGTATGGTCAGCCCGGTAAAACCTTCGCGATCGGACTGGGTTGCGAACTTCGCCACGCGCACCGACTCGTCTACTCGGAAGGACTCGACTTGTCCGGGGATCCGAACACCGCCACACCGATCGGCGCAGGTTGCCGAGTATGCGAACGCGACAACTGTCCGCAGCGGGCCTTCCCTGCGCTCGGCCGCGCGCTCGACCTCGACGAGCATCGCAGTACCGTGTCCCCATATCTGGTCAAGCAGCCATGACCGGGGACCAGGTCGCGCGCATCCCGTCGGGCCGGTTGCGCCAGCTGGGACCGATCAACTGGGTTCTCGCGAAGCTGGGAGCACGTGCGGTCCGAGCGCCGGAGATGCATCTGTTCACCACATTGGGCTATCGCCAGTCGCTGTTCTGGGCCTGGCTGATCTACGGCGGCCGGCTGCTGCGCGGACGGCTGCCCCGAATCGACACCGAGTTGGTGATCCTGCGGGTGGCGCGTTTGCGATCATGCGAATACGAGCTGCAACACCATCGCCGGATGGCGCGCGCCGCGGGGCTGGACGCGCAGACACAGGCCACGATCTTCGCGTGGCCGGACGTTCCGGAGGGCGATGGGCCCCGGAAGGTGCTCAGCGCCCGGCAGCAGGCGTTGTTGAAGGCGACCGACGAGTTGATCAAGGACCGCTCGATCACCGCCGAAACCTGGCAGCAGCTGGCGACTCACCTCAAACAGCGGCAGCTGATCGAATTCTGCATGCTGGCAACCCAATACGACGGGCTGGCGGCGACGATCACGGCGCTGAACATTCCGTTGGACAACCCGCGCTAGCTGGCTGTAGGTCGTGTCAAGTCATAGGTGGTGCGTGGGGCATTGTCGCCGGTGGTTGCTGGCGTTAGAAGACCTGGCCGGAGTGCGCGGTGTGCTGTGAGGAGTGCCGAGCGCCCACGCTGACTTATGCGACCTCACACGGTTGGTGGGTCATC
>NZ_UPHQ01000232.1 GCF_900566055.1 Mycobacterium innocens | reverse complement strand
ATACAGTTCGGTCAGGAGGGCATCGAGGTCTGTCTTCATAACTGTCCATCGGTGCCCTCCAACCACATCCTTCACAAGCCGACACGCCGAGAGTGCAACCACTGCGGCGCCGCTCGGCGTGTCGCCGCCGCCAGTACACACTCGGCGCAGCCGATGCACACTCCGCGCGCAGTTGGGAATTACTCATCTAGACTGCAACGCCCGTTGGCCAGCTATGCCTGGCGACGGCAGGCAACCGGGGGAGCGGCTGCGCGCTGTAAGGGCGGTCTTCGCGTCGAATAAGGCGTCGAATCAGGCGTCGAATCAGGCGTCGAATCAAGCGGACGTTAGAACCTGGTCCCACCCTGCGACAGATTCGGGGCTGCGCGGACCCGGCCCCACATAAATGGCCGACGGGCGGACGAGCTTGCCGAGTCGCTTCTGTTCGAGGATGTGCGCGCACCAGCCAGCGGTGCGCCCGCAAGTGAACATTGCCGGCATCATGTTCGCCGGCACCCGGGCGAAGTCCAAAATGACGGCGGCCCAGAACTCCACATTGGTCTCGATCGCCCGGTCCGGGCGGCGTTCCCGCAGCTCGGCCAATGCCGCCTGCTCCAGCGCCATGGCGACGTCGTAGCGCGGTGCGCCCAACCGTTCCGCGGTTGCGCGCAGCACCCGCGCCCGCGGGTCCTCGGCGCGATAGACCCGGTGCCCAAAGCCCATCAGCTTGTCGCCACGATCCAAGATCTTCTTGACCAGACCACGTGCGTCGCCGGTGCGCTCGACTTCTTCGAGCATCGGCAGCACCCGCGCCGGCGCCCCGCCGTGCAGCGGTCCGCTCATCGCGCCGATCGCTCCGGACAGCGCTGCGGCGACGTCTGCACCCGTGGAGGCGATCACGCGTGCGGTGAACGTCGAGGCGTTCATGCCGTGCTCGGCCGCCGACACCCAGTACGCGTCAATGGCTTCGACATGCCTGGGGTCCGGCTCGCCTTGCCACCGGGTCATGAAACGCGCTGTCACCGTTGAGCATTCGTCGATGACTCGCTGTGGTATGGCCGGCTGATAGATGCCGCGCGCGGATTGTGCGACGTAGGACAATGCCATCACCGATGCACGGGCCAGCTGTTCGCGGGCCGTGCGGTCGTCGATGTCGAGCAACGGCGCGTACCCCCAGATGGGGGCCAGCATCGCCAATCCCGCTTGCACGTCGACCCGCACATCGCCGGTGTGGATGGGCAGCGGGAACGGTTCGGCTGGCGGCAGCCCATGGCCGAATTCGCCGTCCACCAGCAGCGCCCACACGTCTCCGAATGTGACCCGTTGACTCACCAGATCTTCGATATCGACGCCGCGGTAGCGCAATGCGCCGCCGTCTTTATCCGGCTCGGCAATCTCGGTGGTGAAGGCCACCACGCCATCAAGACCAGGGACAAAATCTTCTGGGACCACAGTCATAGGCAAATTCTCGCACCCCACCTCCCCGCGGACGCTACCGGCTGGTAGCGACACCGCTAGCGTTGGCACGATGACAGATCATTTGGCTGGAATGCGGGCGGAGTACGGATCCGTCGAGAAGGACGGAAGCCCCGACCTGGATGAAGCCTGGCTCGCCGACGGATGGCTGGCTTTGTTCCGCACCTGGCTGGCCGACGCTGAACGCGCCGGCGTCGCCGAGCCGAATGCGATGGTGCTAGCTACCGTCGCAGCGGGCCGTCCGGTCAGCCGATCGGTGCTGTGCAAGGGCGTGGACGAGACGGGGATCACCTTTTTCACCAACTACGAGTCGGCCAAGGGCGCCGAGTTGGCGGCTGTGCCTTATGCGTCGGTCACATTTCCGTGGTATCAGCTGGGTCGACAGGTCCACATCCGGGGCCCGGTGAGCCGGGTTGATCCCCGAGTGACCGAGCAGTACTGGTCACAGCGGCCCCGCGGGTCGCAGCTGGGAGCGTGGGCGTCGCACCAGTCGCAGCCGATCGCGTCGCGCGCGGCGCTGCTCGATCAACTTGCTGAAGTGATTGCGCGGTTCGCCGGCGCGGAGCGCATTCCGGTTCCGCCGAACTGGGGCGGTTATCTCATTGGTCCTGCGGTGGTGGAGTTCTGGCAGGGCCGGGAAAACCGGGTACACAACAGGATCCGGGTCATCGGCGGTCATATCGAGCGGCTGCAGCCTTAGGGGCCCGACGATTCGGGGCGCAACGGTGAGGTTGCCAAGCGCGCCGCCGCGAAGCGGCGTAGGGCGACGCGCGGCGCCGCGAGGCGGTTTAGGGGTGGTTTAGGGGCGAATAGTTCCCGTATCAAGCCGCTGGCGGGCCGAGTGTGTAGTGGTGGCTTCGAGTGTGAGCTCACGATGGCCCCAAGGGCTTGGGCTCGCCACAGCCGCACACTCGACGCCACAGCCGCACGCTCGACGCCACAGCCGCACGCTCGACGCCGCGGGCGCACGCTCGACGCCACAGCCGCACGCTCGACGCCGCGGGCGCACGCTCGACGCCACAGCCGCACGCTCGACGCCGTGGGCGCACGCTCGACGCCGTGGCCGCACGCTCGACGCCGTGGCCGCACGCTCGGACAAGCCCGGAAAGACCCGACAAGCGCCGCACGACCGGCAGATTCGACCCCGAGCAGGCGCTCCGTCGTGTCAACGACTACCTTCACCTATACGCACCGAGTGGGGCTGCCATATCAGCCAGAGCGCAAAGGGGTTCTCGTGGCCGACACCGACGACACCGCAACTCTGAAGTACCCGGGAGGCGAGATCGACCTCCAGGTCGTCCATGCCACCGAAGGTGCGGACGGTATTGCGCTCGGTCCGCTGCTCGCCAAGACGGGGTACACGACATTCGACGTCGGCTTCGTCAACACCGCCGCCTGCAAGAGCTCCATCACCTACATCGACGGAGACGCCGGCATTCTGCGCTACCGCGGTTACCCGATTGACCAACTGGCGGAGAAGTCGACCTTCATCGAGGTCTCCTACCTGCTGATCTACGGCGATCTGCCCACCCCTCACCAGCTGGCCGAGTTCACCGACCGCATCCAGCGCCACACCATGCTGCACGAGGACCTGAAGCGGTTCTTCGACGGCTTTCCGCGCAATGCGCACCCGATGCCGGTGCTGTCCAGCGTGGTCAACGCCCTCTCAGCGTATTACCAGGATGCCCTGGACCCGATGGACAACAACCAGGTCGAGCTGTCGACCATCCGCTTGCTGGCCAAGCTGCCCACCATTGCTGCCTACGCCTACAAGAAGTCGGTCGGCCAGCCGTTCCTCTACCCGGAGAACTCGCTGACGCTGGTGGAGAACTTCCTGCGGATGACGTTCGGCTTCCCGGCCGAGCCCTACCAGGCCGACCCGGAGGTGGTGCGGGCGCTGGACATGCTGTTCATCCTGCACGCCGACCACGAGCAGAACTGTTCGACATCAACGGTGCGGCTGGTGGGCTCGTCGCGGGCCAACCTGTTCACCTCCATCTCCGGCGGCATCAACGCGCTGTGGGGCCCGCTGCATGGCGGCGCCAACCAAGCGGTGCTGGAAATGCTCGAGCAGATTCGCGAGAGCGGCGACGACGTGGGCGAATTCGTCCGCAAGGTGAAGAACCGCGAGGCCGGCGTCAAATTGATGGGCTTCGGCCACCGGGTCTACAAGAACTACGACCCACGCGCGCGGATCGTCAAGGAACAGGCCGACAAGATCCTGTCCAAGCTGGGCGGCGACGACTCGCTGCTGGGCATCGCCAAGGAGCTCGAAGAGGCGGCGCTGACCGACGACTACTTCATCGAGCGTAAGCTCTACCCGAACGTCGACTTCTACACCGGCCTGATCTACCGTGCGCTCGGTTTCCCGACTCGGATGTTCACCGTACTGTTCGCGCTGGGCCGGCTCCCGGGTTGGATCGCGCACTGGCGGGAGATGCACGACGAGGGCGACAGCAAGATCGGTCGCCCGCGCCAGATCTACACCGGCTACACCGCGCGCGATTACGTGGCCATCGATGGGCGGTAGCCCATCAGGGCGAGCAGACGCAAGAGCACCCATTTCGGCACGAAATTGGGTGCTTTTGCGTCTGCTCGCGGGTTAGAGGCTGGCCAACACCGCCATGGCGGCGTTGTGCCCGCCGATGCCCGATACCGCGCCGCCGCGGCGGGCACCCGAGCCGCACAGCATGATCCGTTCGTGGCCGGTGGCCACCCCCCATTGCCGGGCCGGTGTGTCCAGCGGCTCGTCGTCCTCGGCGAACGGCCACGACAGGGCGCCGTGGAAGATGTTGCCGCCGGTCATGTGCAGCGCGTGCTGCAGGTCCAGCGTGGTGGTGGTCTCGATGCACGGCCGGCCGTCCGCGTCGGTCATCAGGAGATCCTGAATAGGTTCGGCCAGAACCGAATTCAGTGACGAGAGCACCGACCGCGTCAGCTGGCCGCGGACGGCGTCCGGGTCGGTGCCGGAGCACAGCGAATGTGGCGTGTGCAAGCCGAACACGGTCATGGTGTGCACTCCCGCGTCGCGCAGCCGGTCCGACAGGATGCTGGGATCGGTCAGCGAATGGCAGTACGCCTCGCACGGCAACGGGTCGGGCAGCCGCCCGCCGGCTGCGTGTGAATGCGCGGTGTCCAGCTGGGTCCAGGTCTCGTTGACGTGCAAGGTCCCGGCGAAGGCCTGCTCCGGGGTGACGCCGGCGTCCCGCAACCGGGGTAGTCGGCGTACCACCATGTTCACCTTGATCTGGGCGCCCGGGGTCAGCACGGGCTCCGGTTCGCCCAGCAGGCCGGCCAAAACCGCCGGTGTCACGCCGGCCAGCACGAACCGCCCTCGGATCACATGCTCGTCGCCGTCCGCGCGGTAGTGCACCTCCCCGGTCGGAGCTACCGCGAAAACGTCTGCGCCAGTGGTTATTTCGGCGCCGTGGCGGGCAGCTGCGGCAGCCAGGGCCGACGTCACCGAACCCATGCCGCCGACCGGGACGTCCCAGTCTCCGGTACCCCCGCCCAGCACGTGATACAGGAAGCAGATGTTCTGCCTCAGCGACGGGTCGTCCAGTCGTGCGAAGGTGCCGATCAGCGCGTCGGTCGCGATCACCCCCCGGACCAGGTCGTTAGCCACCGCGCCGGTAATGGCGTGCCCGATCGGCTCGTCGATCATGGCCTGCCAGGCACCCGCCACCACCCGGCCGGCGCGGTCCACGACGTCGCGGCGTGCCTGCTCGCGGGTGCGCAGCGGCTCGATCAGCGTCGGCCAGAGCCGTTCGGTCACCAGTCGGCAACGGCGGTAGAAGGTGTCGAAGCCATGCTCGTCAGCCGCTGCGCCGATCGCAGCGAATGTGCTCGCGCCGTTCGGCCCGACGAGCAGACCAGACCGCCCGGCGGTAGCCGGGTCCGGCGTATACGACGAATACGGTCGACGGGCCAACCGCACGGGCGCGCCCAGGTCGTCGACGATGCGCTGCGGCAGCAGGCTGACCAGGTAGGAATACCGCGATAGCCGGACCTCGACACCCGCGAAGGCCTGCGCCGACACCGCGGCCCCGCCGGTGTGTGACAGCCGCTCCAGCACCCGCACCGCAAGCCCCGCCTGGGCCAGGTAACCGGCCGCGACCAGGCCGTTGTGACCGCCGCCGACGACGACGACATCGAAATCCCGCATGGTGGTGTCGACAGGTAGCCCGGATCGGGGCTAGCTGAGGTAGCCCTCGACTTGGCCGCCGGGACGCAGGTGTGCCTCGCGCGGGTCACCACCGGTTTCGCGCAGTGCCCGTCGCTGCCGCAACAGGTCCCAGCACTGGTCGAGTTCGATTCCGATGCGGCGCAGTTGCTGATGCTCGTCGGACTCGGTGATGTCACCCTGCTGCAGCCGCGTACGCAGCGCCTTCTCCTCGGCGACCAGGTCGCGGATCTGCGCCAGGGTCTCGCTGTCCGTTGGTTTGCTCCCGCCAGCCATTGCTCCAGTGTGCCTGACATTGGCAGTTTCGCCGCTGGACAGTCGGTAGGCTGCATATCGCCTGAGGGCGGGACAGACACTTTTCGAGGGCGAGAGGCGGGGCGATGGTGGGTAGCCAGCCGGTCTCAGACATGCCGCCCGCACCCACCCGCGCGTGGAGACTTCGTCGGCACCCACTCGGCGTCGCCTGGTTGATCGCGCTGGCGGTTATTCCATTGCTGATAGCGGCAATCGGTTACGGCGCGTTCGAACGCCCCACCTCCGTCACCGGGCCGGCCGGTGAGCTGCCCACCCTGACAACGACCAGTAGCACCTCCAACGCCTCCGACGTGTCCTGGTCGCTGCTTTCAATCAGCCGCAGCGGCAACACCATTACGCTTATCGGCGATTTTCCCGATGACAATTCCAAGGCGGCGCTGCTGGCGGCCCTCAGGAACGTGCTGACTCCGGGCGTCACCGTCATCGATCAAATCCGTATCGATCCCCTGGTCCGCGCCCTCGATTTCGCAAACGCGGAACCGGTTTTCACCGCCGGCGCCGCAATCCCGGACTTCAGCCTGAAGGTCGAGAGAAACACCGTGACCTTGTCGGGAACCGCCACATCGCCCGATCAGAAGGATGCGGTGGAGCGTGCAGCCAAAACTGCTTGGCCCGGAGTCACTGTCGCGAACAACATCGAGGTCAAGGCGCCGTCCCCGACGCCGGGCGCCAGTCCACCGTCAGGCTCCGGTGCCTCCGGACCGTGTGCCGACTTACCGGCGGCCATCAATGCTCTGACGGGCGGGGCGATTGCCTTTAAGAATGACGGGGTCAGCCTGACCCCCGCCGACAACCAGATCCTGAGCCAGGTAGCCGCCAAACTCAAAGCCTGTCCGGACGCACGCGTGACCGTTAACGGCTACTCCGACAACGGCGGCGGCGAGGGCATCAACTTTCCGTTGAGTGTTCAGCGGGCCACCACCGTCGCCGACTTCCTCGCCGCCCAGGGAGTTGCCCGCGATCACATCACCGCCCAGGGCTACGGTTCCGCCAACCCCATCGCCGGCAACGACACACCCGAGGGTCGCGCCAAGAATCGCCGCGTCGAAATCGTGGTCAGCTAAGGAGAATCCAGCGTGGATTTCGTGATCCAGTGGTTGTACTGCCTGGCTGCCTTCGTGGCAGGCTCGGCTCTCGCATGGGTGATCGCCACCGTCTTCGTCAAGCCCGCCGGCCAAGAACAGCAAGAACAGCATGTGCACGAGCCGCATGAGACGGACGCAGTGCCGTGACGGGCCACGTGCACTGGTGGCTAGTGGGCCTGGCTTTCGCCCTCGGCATGCTGCTGACCTTCACACTGATGGTCGGTCCCGTCAAAGATCAACTGCCGCAACGCAAGTCGGGCACAGTGCCGCGCCGGCCGCTCAAGAAGGCCGTCGCCCACAAAGGGGCACCGGCGAAGAAGATCCCGGCCGCCAAGAAGGTACCCAGACCCGAGACCCCTGATGCGGACAAGGCGGCATCGCAAGAGATCGCACCCGCGAAAGTTACGCCCGCACAGCAGGTCCCGGACGCGACGGAGTCGGCTGAGCAGACCGTGGTAAT
Source organism: Mycobacterium innocens (assembly GCF_900566055.1). GTDB lineage: Bacteria > Actinomycetota > Actinomycetes > Mycobacteriales > Mycobacteriaceae > Mycobacterium > Mycobacterium innocens. Next base: position 11,887 of record NZ_UPHQ01000232.1, on the reverse strand, counting down.
CGGGCAATCTTCGCCGCAATCCCCGGCGCGGTTTGCCCCCTACGGCCCGGGCTCCGCGCGCGCCGGCGCCGACGGCAGCGGACCGCAGGGATGGCTGGTCAAGGGCCGCACGGATACCAGGCTCTATTACACCCCCGACGATCCCGACTATGACGCGACCGTGGCCCAGGTCTGGTTCCAGGACGAGGGCGCCGCGGCACGGGCCTTTTTCACGCCCTGGCGCAAGAGCGCGCGACGGGAGTGAAACCGGCGTTCGGTTAGCTCGGGCCGGGAAGTTTCAGCAGCAGCCGCGCGCCGCCCAGTGGGCTGTCCTGCAAAGACGCGGTCCCGCCGTGCAGCTGGGCCTGCTGCGCCACCAACGCCAGCCCGAGACCGGATCCCGAGTGGGACGCCGTCGATCCGCGGGAGAACCGGTCGAACACCACCTGGCGCTCTTCTTCGGGTACTCCACTGCCGTTGTCGTCGATGGCGATCTCGACGCCGGCCCGCGAACTGACGGCCGACAGCTGCACCCGGGTGGCGCCGCCGTGTTTGACGGCGTTGGCGATGGCGTTGTCGACGGCCAGCCGCAAGCCGGCCGGCAGCCCGACGATGATGCAGGTCGGCGATGGCACCAGCGAGACGTCGAGGTCGGGGTAGATGCGCATCGCATCGTGGGCCGCGCGGTCGAGCAGCTCGGTGATGTCGACCGGCACATGATCGTCCGAGGTCGACAATTCGCCCTGGGCCAGCCGCTCCAGCGCGCTGAGGGTGGCTTCGATGCGCGACTGGGTGCGGATCACGTCGTTGAGCACTTCTTTGCGCTGGTCTTCGGGCAGGTCCAGGGTGGACAGCACCTCGAGGTTGGTCCGCATCGCGGTCAGCGGAGTGCGAAGTTCGTGGGAGGACACCGCGGCGAAGTCGCGAGCCGACGCCAGCGCCTCCTTGGTGCGGATTTGCTCGTTCCAGATGCGCTGCAGCATGCCTCGCATCGCCTCGGCGATCTCGATGGCTTCGGTGGCGCCGTGCACTTCGACCCGCGGCGCCTCGTCCCCGGCGTCGATCGACCGCGTTTGTTCGGCCAATTGTTTGAACGGCCGCACCGCGAACACGGCTAGCAGCCAGGCGAACACCGCTGCCGCGCCGATGGCGAAGGCACAGATCAACAGCACCCGGCGGTGCAGGTTGTTGGTCTCGGCGACGGTGGCGTCATAGGTCGCGCCCACCGCTACCGACGTCGGCTCGGGCCCCGGGATCTCCACCGTGCGCACCCGGTAGCGCACCCCGCCGATGTAGGTGTCGGCGTAGTCGTTGTGCAGTTTGGGCAAGGTGATGTCGGAATTCGACTTGACCAGGTCGCCGCGGCGGACCGTGATGAGCGCGTCGCGGTCGTTGGGGGAGCGCGGGATTTCGTCGAGGCCGCGCGGCACGAACGGGATCGCGAAGCCCGCCGCCTCGTCCAGGCGCCGGTCCAGCCGCTCTTTGCGGTCGTTGGTGATCCCCACCCAGACCACCGTGCCGACGATGAGCACCGGGATCGCGGCGCCGATCGCTGTCGCGACCACCACCCGCGTCCGCAACGAAGGCGTACGGGCAAAGATCCGCGACAGGATGTTCACTCACTGCATCCTGAGAACGAAGCCGACGCCGCGCACGGTGTGCAGCAGCCGGGGTCCGCCGTTGGCCTCGAGCTTGCGCCGCAGGTACCCGATGAACACGTCGACGACGTTGGTGTCGGCGGCGAAGTCGTAGCCCCATACCAGCTCCAGCAACTGCGCACGGGACAGCACCGCGGTCTTGTGCTCGGCCAAAACCGCCAGCAGGTCGAACTCGCGCTTGGTCAGGTCGACGTCGACGCCGTTGACCCGGGCCCGCCGGCCGGGGATGTCCACCTCCAGCGGGCCTACCGTGATGGTTTCCGAGGAGGACGTCGCGGTGGAGCCGCGGCGGCGCAGCAGCGCCTTCACCCGTGCCACCAGCTCGGCCAGCACGAACGGCTTGACCAGGTAGTCGTCGGCACCGGCCTCCAGGCCGGCGACTCGGTCGTCGACCGAGCTGCGTGCCGACAGCACGCAGACCGGCACGTCGTTGTCCATGGCACGCAGTGCCGTGACCACGCTGACGCCGTCCAGCACGGGCATGTTGATGTCGAGCACGATCGCGTCCGGGCGGGTCTCGGTGGCGCTGCGCAGGGCCTCGGCGCCGTCGACGGCGGTCGAGACCTCGAACCCGGACAGCCGCAGGCCGCGTTCCAATGAGGCCAGGACATCGGAGTCGTCGTCGACCACCAAGACCCGAGGTGAGCTCACACCAGTCTCCATGCCGCTCATTTTGCCTGATTGTTGCCCGTGGCGGTGGGACGCCGCCCGCCGGGTCGTTTGCGCCTGTCCGGCGAACGCGCGGTGCGGCGTGCATTGCGGACCGGACCACACTGGTCATCTCGCATCGGCTCGACGCGGCCGAGGGTGCAGACCGGGGGTGTTACTCGGGTGATCGGGGCCAGATCACCGCCGACGACGCACCGGGTGAGACGCGTCGCCGGGCCGGGGCGGCCTAGGGCTGACGGGCTGCACCGAGATGTAAGTGGCAGTCACGCGCCTCGGCCTGTCGCGTGCGTGGTGTATGTGTCGCGGTATCCACGTCGCTGAAGAGCCTCGCGGGTCTTGCGCACGATGTCTTCAGGCCGGTCTTCGCCGATCACCCGAATGATGATCCATCCAAGCTCTTCGAGTTCCTGCAGGCGACGCATATCCCGGACGTACTGACGCCGGCTGGTCCGGTGTTGGTCACCGTCGTACTCGACGGCGACTCTGAACAACGGCCATCCCATGTCCAGCAAGGCCACCGTCCGGTAATTGGCGACCACCGGTATTTGTGTCTGCGGCGCCGGAAATCCTGCGTCGACCAGTAGCAGCCGCAGCCACGTCTCCTTCGGAGACGCTGCGCCTGGGTCGACTCGCGCAAGCACCGCCCGCAGCTGCCGCAGGCCGCGGGCGCCGGGGTGTTGCCTGGCGATCAACAGCACGTCCTCGATGGAGAACGGGGTTGCCCGCTTCAGCGCGTCGAGCCGTGCCACCGCCTCTCGGATGGCGAGCTGCCGTGCCAGGTCGAACGCCGTTCGCGCGAGCGTGGTCACCGGAAGGCCCGCGATACGGGTGACCTCGTTGTCCTCGAGGCGCTGATTGCGGGTAGGACGCCTGCGGGCGCGTGTTGATTACGCCAGACCAACTCGACAGGTTCGTTCTCGTCGACCCAATCCGAGCCATGCAGCGCGGCGGCGGCAAGCCCGGCTACGACACCGCGCCGGCCTGACCACAGCCACGCCCCTTCCGAGCGCAGTCGCAGCGACGGTGCCGCATGACGCGCCAGGTAAACGCCGGGATAGAGGGCCCGATAACCGGTACGTAGCTGGTACGGGGTCAGCTTGCCCTGTCGCAGGGCTTCGCTGCCCACGAATATGTCGTTCATGGCTGATAGGACGTCATGACCGACGGACGGGTTCCGCCCAGATATAAGCCACGGTCACGCGCCCCGGCGTGTCGGGTACGTGGTTTATGTGTCGCGCGGCAACCCTATGCGCCGATAGCGCGCCAACCGAGCGGCCATGCGTTCGGCGTCGGGAACCGACCGCAGCGCATGCACCTCGGCCGCGATGGCGCGCGACAGCCGTCGGGCGAACTCGACCGGCTCGGCTGCGGCGTCGGGATACTCGGGCACGATGACGTCGACAATGCCGGCGGCCAGCAGGTCTGCCGACCGGACACCTTGGGCCGCAGCGAGCTCGGCGGCGTGCTCGGTGTCGCGGAACACGATCGCGCTGGCGCCCTCCGGCGGCAGCGGGGCCAGCCAGCCGTGCAGCGCGGCCAGCACCCGGTCGGCGGGCACCATCGCCAGAGCCGGTCCACCGCTGCCCTGTCCTAGCAGCACTGACACCGTCGGGGTGTCCAGTGTGACGAGGTCGGCAAGGCTCTGGGCGATCTGTCCGGCCAGCCCGCCCTGCTCGGCTTCGGCCGACAATGCGGGTCCGGCGGTGTCGATCATCAGGACCAGCGGTAACCGCAGTTCGGCGGCCAGCGCCATGCCTCGTCGGGCTTCGCGCAGCGACGCCGGACCGACAAGACCGCCGACAACTCGTTGCTGGCCGAGAACCACCGCCGGCTGGCCGCAGAAGCGAGCCAACGCCAGCAGCGTCGTCGCCGCTTCGCCAGAACCGGTACCCGAGAGCAGCACCCTGTCGGTGGCACCGTCGCGCAACAGCCGTGCCACACCCGGCCGGTCGGGCCGTCGCGACGCCACCACCGAGTCCCAGGTGGGCACGTCGGGCACCGGCTCGGGCGGTGCCGGCGCCGGCGGCGGCTCGGGAGCATCGGTGAGCACCGTCAGTGACCGGTCGACCGTGCGGCGTAGCTCGTCGAGCGCGACGACGCCGTCGATCACGCCATGGCGTTGCAGGTTTTCCGCGGTCTGGATACCAGGGGGAAAGGGTTCACCGTAGAGCAGCTGGTAGACCCGGGGACCCAGGAAACCGATCAGGGCTCCCGGTTCGGCGACGGTGACATGGCCCAGCGAGCCCCACGACGCGAAAACCCCGCCGGTGGTCGGATTGCGCAGGTAGACGAGGTAGGGCAGGTGCGCCTGCTGGTGCAGCCTGACGGCCGCGGCGATCTTCACCATCTGCAGGAAGGCAACCGTGCCCTCCTGCATCCGGGTGCCGCCGGAACTCGGCGACGCCAGCAGCGGCAGGCGCTCGGCGGTGGCGCGCTCGACGGCGGCGGTAATCCGTTCCGCCGCCGCAACCCCGATCGATCCGGCGAGGAAGTCGAACTCGCACACCACCACCGCCACGCGGCGCCCGAATATCCGTCCCTCGCCGGTCAGCACCGATTCGTCGCGGCCGGTGGCGGCCCGGGCCCGGGCCAGATCACGTGCGTAAGCCTCCGATTCCGGCACCGGCAGCGGGTCGGTGTCCCAACTGGTGAACGAGCCCTCGTCGAGCACCGCATCGCGCAGTTGGTCGGTCGTGATACGACTCACCCGATGAGGCTATATAGGCTGGCGCCATGATCGGTATCACCCTGGCCGAGGCCGTGATGACAATTGAGCTGCAGCGCCCGGAGCGCCGCAACGCCCTGAATTCCCAACTGGTGGAGGAGTTGCGCGAGGCCTTTCTCAAAGCCGGTGACGGGTCGATCCGCGCGATCGTGCTCACCGGCCAGGGCACGGCGTTTTGCGCCGGAGCAGACCTGTCCGGAGACGCATTCGCCGCCGACTACCCCGACCGGCTCATCGAGCTGCACCGGGTCATGGACGCCACGCTGATACCGGTGATCGGCGCCATCAACGGTCCGGCTATCGGCGCGGGCCTGCAGCTGGCCATGCAGTGTGACCTGAGGGTGGTCGCGCCGGAGGCGTTCTTTCAGTTTCCGACGTCCAAATATGGTCTGGCGCTGGACAACTGGAGCATCCGCAGGCTCTCCTCGCTGGTCGGTCACGGACGGGCGCGGGCGATGCTGCTGGCCGCGGAGAAGCTGACCGCGGAGATGGCGTTGCACACCGGAATGGCGAACCGGATCGGGACGCTGGCCGACGCGCAGGCCTGGGCCACCGAGATCGCCGGCCTGGCGCCGCTGGCAATTCAGCACGCCAAGCGGGTGCTCAACGACGACGGCGCCATCGAGGAGCCCTGGCCGGAGCACAAGGAGCTTTTCGATCGCGCCTGGGGCAGCCAAGATGTTATCGAGGCACAGGTCGCGCGCGTGCAGAAGCGGCCGCCGAGGTTTCAGGGGGAATAGTCGTGGTGGTGCGCCGAGCGCTACGCCTGGCCGCCGGCACGGCCTCGCTGGCGGCCGGAGGCTGGCTGGTGCGGGCACTGCACGGCGCACCGGCTGCGCTTGGGGCAAACCCCGCGACCATCCGCGCCATTTCGGAGGGGTCGCCACACTACCGGGACGGCAGCTTCGTCAACGTCGACCCGGGGTCCATATACGTCATGGGGCGTGAGGAACTGCGGCTCATCATCTGGGAGTTCGTGGGTAATCGCGGTGGCAGCATGCCCGCCAAACCGATCCCGCTGGCCGCGCCGGAGATCTACAAAGGTGACGCCAGCCAGCTCGCCGTCAGCTGGTTCGGTCACTCGACGTCGCTGGTGGAAATCGACGGGTACCGGGTGCTGACCGATCCGGTGTGGAGCAACCGGTGCTCGCCCTCGGATCTCGTCGGGCCCCAGCGCCTGCATCCGCCGCCGGTGCAATTGGAGGGCCTTCCGGCCGTCGACGCGGTGGTGATCAGCCATGACCACTACGACCATCTCGATATCGACACCGTCATCGCGTTGACCCGCACCCAGCGCGCGCCGTTCTTCGTGCCGCTCGGGGTCGGTGCCCATCTGCGGTCGTGGGGCATTCCAGAGCAGCGCATCATCGAACTCGATTGGCAGCAGAGCGGCCAGGTTGACCAGCTCAGGATCGTCTGTATGCCGGCACGGCACTTTTCCGGACGCTTCCTGAGCCGCGATAACACCTTGTGGGCGTCGTGGGCGTTCATCGGTCCCAGCCATCGCGCCTACTTCGGCGGTGATACCGGCTACACCAAGAGCTTCGCTCAGATCGGCGCGGACCACGGGCCGTTCGACCTGACGCTGATGCCGATCGGCGCCTACAACACCGCGTGGCCGGATATCCATATGAACCCCGAGGAGGCGATCCGGGCGCATCTGGACGTCACTGATTCCGGCGCGGGGCTGTTGGTGCCGGTGCACTGGGGCACCTTCCGGCTGGCTCCGCACCCATGGTCAGAACCGGTCGAGCGGCTTTTGGCGGCTGCTGAGCCCGAGCGAGTCAAGGTGGCGGTGCCGCTGCCGGGTCAGCGGGTGGATCCGGCCGGGCCGTTGAGATCCAACCCGTGGTGGCGGCTGTAGCTCGAGGGCGTTGAACCGGGCCGCGTGTCACGTCGCTCACGTGGCGCGATTCGGCAGCGGGTTAGAGTGAGCGGCCATGACGAGACGCGCGGCGTCGGCCGCATTAGTTGTGATGTTGCTGGCGCTGGTGGCATGCGGGCCCGCGCAGCGGGCATCCGGCCCGACGTCGGCGCTGTCGCAAGTTCCGCCCAACGAGGTTTCGGGCCTCGACATTCCGGCCGGGCGCATCGACCAGGCAGTGGCGAAACTCGACGGTCTGATCGCCGAGCTGATGAAGACCAGTGGCATCCCCGGCATGGCCGTGGCCGTTGTCCACGGCGGAAAGACGTTGTACGCGAAGGGTTTCGGCATCAAGGATGCCAGCAAGGCCGATGGTCCAGACAACCGGGTGGACGCCGACACCGTCTTCCAGCTGGCATCGGTGTCCAAATCGGTCGGTGCGACGGTGGTGGCGCACGAAGTCGGCACCAATGTGGTCACCTGGGATACGCCCGTCGTCGCGAAGCTGCCGTGGTTCCAACTAAGCGATGCCTACGTCACCAGCCATGTGACCATCGCCGACCTCTACTCGCATCGCTCCGGATTGCCGGACCATGCCGGTGACCCGCTGGAGGATCTGGGTTACGACGGACCGCAGGTGCTGCAGCGGCTTAAGTACTTGCCGCTGGCGCCATTTCGGATCAGCTACGCCTACACCAACTTCGGCGTGACCGCTGCGGCCGACGCGGTCGCGGCCGCGGCCGGCAAATCCTGGGCGGAGCTGTCCGACGAGGTGCTCTACCGTCCGCTGGGAATGACGTCCACCAGCTCGCGGTTCACCGATTTCCTGGGCAGACCCAACCACGCGGTCACCCACATCAAGGTCGGCGATAAATGGGAGGCCCGATTCCAACGGGATCCCGATGCCCAAACGCCCGCAGGCGGGGTCAGCTCCTCGCTCAACGACATGACGCATTGGCTGACCATGGTGCTGGCCAACGGCACCTACAACGGTCAACAGATCACGTCGCCGGAGGCGCTCTTGCCGGCCATCACACCGCAGGTGATCTCGACTCCGGCGCGGTTGCCCAAGGCGCGAGCGGGCACCTATGGTTACGGATTCAACGTGTCGGTGAACTCGTCGGGTCGCACCCAGTACGGTCATTCCGGCGGATTCGGCTTGGGGGCCGCGACAAATTTTACGGTCCTGCCGTCCGAAGACCTCGCCATCATTGCCCTGACCAATGCCGCGCCGTACGGAGTGCCGGAAACGCTGACGGCCGAATTCATGGACCTGGTTCAGTACGGCCAGGTCCGCGAGGACTGGGCGACCCTGTACAAGCAGCAACTTGCCCCGCTGAACAACCCGGAGGGGTCGCTGGTCGGCAAACAACCTCCGGTCAGCCCCGCGCCGGCACGGCAGTTGAGCGACTACGTCGGGGTCTATGCCAACGACTACTGGGGTCCGGCCACCGTGACCGAACATGACGGCCAGCTGCAGCTGGCGCTGGGGCCGAAGAACCAGCCATTCACGTTGACGCATTGGGACGCAGACACTTTCACGTTCCCCCTGTCAACCGAAAACGCTTTACCCGGATCCATTTCCAAGGCCGTCTTTTCCGGCTTCCCGGTCGCCACGCTGAACCTCGAATACTACGACGCCGACAGGCTGGGAACGTTTACCCGATGAGTGTCGCGCCCGGCTTGACCGATGCCGAAGTGGCACAACGGTTAGCCGAGGGCAAGAGCAACGACATCCCGGAACGGACCACCCGCAGCGTCGCGCAGATCATCCGGGCCAACGTGTTCACCCGCATCAACGCGATCCTAAGCGTGCTGCTGGTGATCGTGTTGGCGACGGGCTCGGTGATCAACGGGCTGTTCGGTCTGCTCATCATCGCCAACAGCATCATCGGCATGATCCAGGAGCTCCGGGCGAAGCAGACGCTGGACAGCTTGGCGATCCTGGGGCAGGCCAAACCCTTGGTGCGCAGACGATCCGGTACTCAGACCCGTTTGCCGAGCGAAGTCGTGCTGGACGACATCATCGAAGTCGGTCCGGGAGACCAGGTTGTCGTCGACGGTGAGGTCGTCGAGGACAGGAACCTCGAGGTTGACGAATCACTGCTGACCGGTGAGGCGGACCCGATCGCCAAAGACCCCGGCGACGCGGTGATGTCGGGCAGTTTCGTCGTCTCCGGAGCCGGAGCCTACCGCGCGACCAAAGTGGGCCGGGAAGCATACTCGGCCAAGCTGGCCGCCGAGGCCAGCAAGTTCACTTTGGTGAAATCCGAACTGCGCAACGGTATCAACAGGATTCTGCAGTTCATCACCTACCTGTTGGTGCCCGCGGGACTGCTGACCGTCTACACCCAGCTGTTCACCACGAAGGCCGGGTGGCGAGAATCGGTGCTGCGGACGGTGGGTGCCCTGGTGCCGATGGTGCCCGAAGGTCTGGTGTTGATGACGTCGATCGCGTTCGCGGTCGGCGTCATCCGGTTAGGCCAACGCCGATGCCTGGTGCAGGAATTGCCCGCCATCGAGGGGCTGGCCCGAGTCGACGTGGTTTGTGCCGACAAGACCGGCACGCTGACCGAAAGCGGTATGCGGGTATCCCAGGTCAGCGGATTGGGCACTGCTGACGATCGTGTCGTGGACGTGCTGGCTTCCCTTTCTGCTGTCGACGCCCGACCCAATGCCAGCATGCAGGCGATCGCTGCGGCCTGTCATTCGCCGCCCGGCTGGATCCCAACTGCGACAGCGTCTTTCAAGTCCGCGACCAAATGGAGCGGCGCCTCGTATCGTGACCACGGCAACTGGGTGATCGGCGCGCCCGATGTGCTGCTCGACTCGGCATCGGCAGCCGCCGAACAGGCGGAGCGCATTGGGGCACAGGGGTTGCGGGTGCTGCTGCTGGGTGCTTCCGACGTCGCTGTGGACCATCCCGACGCGCCCGGACGGGTCACCCCGGTCGCTCTGGTGGTGCTCGAGCAGAAGATCCGGCCCGACGCCCGCGAAACGCTTGAATACTTTGCCGACCAAGGCATTTCGGTAAAGGTGATCTCCGGCGACAACGCCGTGTCGGTCGGGGCGGTCGCCGCCAAGCTTGGGCTGCAGGGCGAGGTGCTGGATGCGCGTCATCTCCCTACCGGGCCCGCCGAACTGGCCGACGCGTTGGAATCCTTCACGACGTTCGGCAGGGTGCGTCCCGACCAGAAGCGAGCCATTGTGCACGCCCTGCAGTCGCACGGGCATACCGTGGCGATGACCGGCGACGGCGTCAACGACGTGCTGGCCCTCAAGGACGCCGACATCGCCGTGGCGATGGGGGCGGGTAGCCCGGCGTCGCGCGCAGTAGCGCAGATCGTTTTGCTGGACAACAGGTTTGCCACCCTGCCCTACGTGGTCGCCGAAGGCCGCCGGGTGATCGGCAATATCGAACGGGTCGCGAACCTGTTTCTGGCCAAAACTGTGTATTCGGCGCTGCTGGCGTTGCTGGTGGGGATCGAGTGCTTGCTTGCCAAGCCGCTGGGGGCCGATCCGCTGCTGTATCCGTTCCAACCGATCCATGTGACCATCGCGGCGTGGTTCACCATCGGCATTCCGTCATTCATCCTGTCCCTGGCGCCCAACAACGAGCGCGCGTATCCCGGCTTCGTTCGACGCGTGTTGACCTCCGCATTGCCGTCCGGACTTGTGGTGGGCACGGCGACTTTCGTTTCCTACCTCGTCGCCTATCCTGGCCGTCACTCGACATGGCATGAACGGACGCAAGCCTCAACGGCGGCCCTGATCACACTGCTGGTGACCGCGCTATGGGTGCTTGCGGTGGTGGCACGGCCCTATCAATGGTGGCGTCTGGGACTGGTTACGGCGTCCGGGGCGGCCTATTTGGTGATCTTCAGCCTTCCTTTGGCGCAGAAGAAGTTTTTCCTGGACCCGTCAAATCTCGTTGTGACGTCGATTGCCTTGGGCATCGGCGTGATCGGAGCTGGTGCGATCGAGGCGACGTGGTGGATTCGGGCCAGAGTGCTCGGTGTCAAACCGCAGGTATGGCGGTGTCCGGAAAAGTAAACGACCGAGACGTCAATACGGTCGGAAGTCAAAGGCGTGGCATGCCGGACCGCATGTGTATAAATACTTTGCATCACGCTATCTAAGAATGGTTCGTTGTCGCGGTCTATTTTGCCGAAAACGCGAAATTCTTGCCGCGCTCGCCGTATGCTGACGGGAAAATCCGCTTGACGGCAGCCGGCTGAATCCCGGTGACCGCCGGATTGTCGCAGGCAGTGATCGCGATGGGTGGCCCCCGATGCGACGGCCACCTGGAGAGGTTGCCGCGAATGAATTTTTCGGTCTCGCCACCGGAGATCAATTCGGCCCGCATATTCAGCGGTGCCGGAGCAGGCCCGATGCTGGCCGCGGCGGCGGCCTGGGACCAGTTGGCCGGCGAGCTGGGATCGGCGGCAACCGCGTTCTCGTCAGTGACCTCGGCGCTGGTGGGTTCTTCCTGGCAGGGCCCGGCGTCGGCGGCGATGGCAAGCGTCGCCGGAAGCTATCTCGGATGGTTGTCCTCGGCGGGAGCGCAAGCGGCGCAGGCGGGTGGTCAGGCTCGGATCGCCGCGGCCGCGTTCGAGGCGACCCGCGCCGCCACGGTGCATCCGGCAGCGGTTTGGGCCAACCGTTCTCAGCTGGTTTCGCTGGTCGCCTCCGACCTGCTCGGCTTCAACGCGCCCGCGATCGCCGCCGTCGAGGCCGTCTATGAGCAGATGTGGGCCCAGGATGTGGCGGCGATGTTCGGGTATCACGCCGGTGCTTCGGCGGCCGCGTCGGCGTTGACGCCGTTCATCCAGTTGGTGCAGAACCCCGTCGCCGCCGGTGAGGCGTTGGTCGCGGCCGCGCAGGCCGCCGTCTTCAGCCCGCCGGGCCGGGTGAGTGTTTTTAATGCGGGGTTGGCGAATGTGGGGGTGGGCAATGTTGGGTTTGGGAGTGTGGGTGATGGGAATGTGGGTG
>NZ_UPHQ01000144.1 GCF_900566055.1 Mycobacterium innocens | reverse complement strand
CACAAGCGCAGGGGATGTTGTTCCGCTACATCGACGGATGGTACAACCCACGTCGCATCCAAGAAGGCCTCGACGGACTCTCACCCGACGAGTACGAAGCTGCCTGGAAGACCAGCCAGCAGCAGCATGACCCCCAAGCGAGCTACCCTCCAACTCGAGGGAGTCGGTCCCAGATAGAAAAGTCTCCGGGAAACCGGGGGAGGTCTACGATCCCACCCATTCGGGTTACGACCAGCATTTGTATGATGCCGCAACTTTGCGGGCGTTGGTCGACGTCGGCACACACAATGCGTTTCAAGCCAACGAGGACAATGGTTATCACCAGGGCGTCTCGGAATACCAGTCCAAGAAATCGGCGTATGAAACTGGCTTGCAAGGTCTCACCACAGCAGGTGGCTTTATCCCCGGAGTCGGCCGCATCGCCGGCCCTACGATCGGCATCCTCGGCCACAACCTGGAAAACGCCATCCTTGGACCGACACCGACTGCGCCGACCGAAAATCCGATACAACCCATGTCTTTAGGAATGGCCGACCAAGAGATCCTCAACGCCATGCTCGGAACAGGACACACCGTCGCCGGGTTGCCGCCCGGTTACATCATCTATGACCACGACCACCCCAACGGGCGAATCGCGACGCCGGAAGAGCTGGGCGTTACCGCCGGTGAATACAACAGCGTGATTGGTCCCGCTTTGTCGCAGTCGCTCGAACCCAGGCCGCCCAGCGAGCGCTTCTCCGCGGATGTGGGGTTGGTCAGCCGCTATGACGATATTGTTGGTGTTCCGCACCCCGATCAGGGTAGGAAGTGATGCGAATCCGGCTCGAGTTGCGAACCATCGCAGCGTTGTTGGCAGCCGCTGTGCTGTTGGTCGGCGGATGTGGTTCGGGTGGGCGCTCGGGTGAAGGTCCGACCAGTACGTCTGCGGCGCCGCCGGCGGGCTGGCCTGCGTTGCTTGACGATTTCACCATGGTGTGGACGGCTGAACCCGGTATCGACGTGACCGCGTGGCCCGCTGTGGTGGTGCGCGCCTACGCCGAGTCGTTCGTCCTGGTCTCCACTACGGGCGATGACAAGTATCTGTATCCGGGTTTTAGGCAGTCGGTTGATCCCAACAAGTCCATCGACGATCCGATCGGCACACAGTTCTTGTGGCCAAAAACCGACGACCCGCGGGATCCCCCGTGGTTGGGCACGCAGCGGGACCACATCTTGTCCGTTACAACCTCTGGTCGTGACGCCACAGTCATTGTCTGCGAATACATGTTCGGCGCTGCCAGCGAAAGCCGTTTCGGCCAAGGATGGATCCGCCCGCATGTTGCAAGGCCGTCCCCGTATACAGGTATCGCGGCGATGCGGATCACCATGACCGCTCCTGCCAAGCCGGCGCCGCCGCTGCCCGCCCAGCAGGGGCCGGCGCGCGCGCCGTCGGTCGATGTTTTCGCCGGTTGGAGGATCACCAGCCACCAGGGCGGGTATTTCGCTCGATCTGGAGACTGGTCGGAATGGCCCGATGCTGTCGAAAACGAAGATACCTGTGTCGCGAAAGCACCCCCACACCGCGATTTGATACCCGGGCAGGAATATGACCGGGCGTTGTTTCCGACCCTGCCGCCCTCTCCTGGCTGGCCTTCGCCAAGCGCGAGTGCATGAGAAAGGCAAGTGTCGCAGCGTTTTTGGCAGCCGCTGTGCTTTTGGCCGGCGGATGTGGCTCGGGTGGGGGCTTGGGTGGAGGTCCGACCAGTACGTCCGCGGCGCCGCCGGCGGGCGGGCCTGCGGTGCTCGACGACTTCACCATGGTGTGGACGGCTGAACCCGGTATCGACGTGACCGCTTGGCCCGCTGTGGTGGTGCGTGCCTACGCCGAGTCGTTCACGCTGGCCTCCGCTGCGAGCGATGGCAAGTATCTGTACCCGGGATTTAGGCAGTCGGTTGATTCCAACAAGTCCATCTACGATCCGATCGGCACACAGTATCTGTGGCCACAGACCGGCGATTCGCCGGACCGGCCGTGGGTGGGCACGCAGCAGGACCACCTCTTGTCTGTTACAGCATCCGGTCGTGATGTCACGGTCATTGTCTGCGAATACACATTCGGCAGTGCTAATGAGGGCCGTTTTGGCCGAGAATATGTTTACCCGCATGTTGCAAGGCCAGGCCCGGATACAGGTATCGCGGCGATGCGGATCACCATGACCGCTCCTGCCAGGCCGGCGCCGCCACTGCCCGCTCAGCAGGGGCCGGCGCGCGCGCCGTCGGTCGATGTTTTCGCTGGTTGGAGGATCACCAGCCGCGAGGGCGGGTGGTACGCCCAGCCTGGAATGGGGCGGGAGTGGGAATGGCCGGGTTATGTCCAAGACGAAGATACCTGTGTCGCGAAGGCGCCCCCGCACCGCGATTTTGTAATGGGCCAAGAATATGACCGGTCGTTGTTCCCGACCCTGCCGGCGTCTCCTGGCTGGCCCTCGCCAAGCGCGAAAACATGAGAAAGGCTAGCGCCGCAAGGTTATTGGTAGCGGCGTCGATCATCCTGACCTTTCTCTTGGGCGCCGTCGGGTGCGCATCTAATGCCAGCGACAAGTCTTCGGGCACAACGTCATCGAGCGCGAAGTCCTCCGCCTCATTTGCCCCACCCCCGCCGTCGATCAACGCGCCGACGTTGACGTCGGGGCCAGTGACCGCGCTGCAACCAGGGTCTCCAATCATGGTTGGTGACGAGGCCGCCACCATGGTGTGCAAAGCCGGCTTCTATATCGACTACCCGGACGCGAACCATGGCGGTCAGCGGCTGCCGGGCTTCATCACCGCGGCGCAATGTGCCCAAGGTGCTGCACATGCGCCGGTGTCGGTGATGAAGATTCAGGCCGCCGGCCAACCACCCCGTCGAACCAACGTAGGCGAAATCACCTACGTCGCCCCGGGCGATGTACAACCAGCAGTTGCCAACGAACCGTGGACGATCCCGACTTCCCCCCTCGCGGTGTTCACTTCCGGTCAGCCAGATTGGGCGGTTCCGGTGGACGTCAAAGTCAACGACCAGATGCCGACAGGCGCAACCGTTCAGGCGGTACAGCCAGTCGAACAGCACAAGGCGTCTGCGAGGTGGAGCAACGTCGACGGAGTCGTCGTCACGGGACACGTGCTCGACCCAGCCTCCACGCCGGATCTGAAGGACCTGCCCGCTGGCGTGGCTCGCGTCGTCGTGGCGGCAGACGACACCACCAAGCCCATCGAGCAGTGGGTGCTCGGGTCTCCGGTCACTGTTGAGCTTGATGGAGCTATCTACAACCTCGGTGTGATCACCGCCGTAGATGAGTCAAGGCACTGGATCGTGGTCGACCTGATCAATCCGTTTCTCGTCCAACAAGATGCGCGCCTGATCACGACTAGGTAAGCGCCCGAAGTCCCTCCATCCATGGGCGGATTTGCATTGACAACGCGAACTCACAGCGCGAAACCACTAGTGACTCTTCGCAATTCAGGGCGTTCGGCGAGTTGGGTTGTGTCGCTGTGGAGCAGACAGTGCCGGCAGTCCGACCGCGGAAGTCTCACACGCGGACATCAGTAATTCCGTCGGCAAACCGGTAACTTTTAAGCAGCACCACGCGGACACCGCACTGCGCTGAGTCCAACCGTATTACCACTCACAGCTGTGAAGACGGCGACACTGAAGCATCCCCGGTTTCATGCACACCTCGTTACGTGTGACCGGTGTTGCTCTCCGGCCTGGAGTCGAGCGTAGTACTCAGCCTCGGCTTCGGCCGGTGGGATGCGAGCCCAGGCGGTGCATGAGCCTCCGCTCGTTGTACCAGCTAACCCACGCCGAGGTCATGTTCTCCAGGTCAGCGAGGGTTCGGATCGGGCACGACGCGAAACGGGGAGCCAGGGCGCACGCACTCGGTCTTGTAGAGCCCGATCGTGGTTTCGCACAGCGCGTTGTCCAGGGCGTCACCGACGGTCCCGATCGAGGGGATCAGTCCCTCCAACATTAGCGTCTCGCCGTAATGTAT
>NZ_UPHQ01000136.1 GCF_900566055.1 Mycobacterium innocens | reverse complement strand
CATGTTCGCCCACTGGGCGTGGATGACCGAGTTCTAAACGGACTAGATGAGAAGAGCGGAGTGATGGGAGACTGTCACGCTCCGTTCTGTGGGAGCCCCGGGGTGAGACCCCCCGGGGCCACCCGGCTTGCGCCACGACGTATGGAAAGGAGTCGTCATGTAGGGCGGCTGTCTGAAGTGCTTGCTCCACAGTAGATGAAGGTTTTGTGGCCCTTCGGCGTCGTCCTTTCGGGGGAAGGCGTCAAACCACCCCGAGCTGCGTTGGCTGAAGACCGTCGTGGTGAGCGTCGAGGAAAAGGCGGCGTCTCGATTGTGCGAACACCTCGTTTACGTTTCTGGGGTACACGTTTCGGGCCAGGAAGGCCCCGACGCGGGACCAGTCGAGCATGTTCTTGGCGTTCCTGCCCGCGGCCAGCGCCGATGCTGTCAAACGCATGGGCGCGGTTATCCGAACCTGGCGGCTGCATCTACGCACCACGACCGATCTGGCAGAGTTGGCATGGTGGATCAACCCGGTCGTTCGCGGCTGGATGAACTACTACGGCTACTTCTACCGGACCGAGCTCTTCCCCCTGCTGCGACGCATCAATACCTACCTGGTGCGATGGGCGCGACGGAGATTCAAGCGGCTCAGGTCATTCAAACGGGCCCACAGATGGTGGAAAGACCTGGTGCAACGTCCACCAGCTCTGTTCGCCCACTGGGCGTGGATGACCGAGTTCTGACGGACTGGATGAGACGAGCCGTGTAACGGGAGACTGTTTTTAAGCACGGTTCTGTGGGAGCCCCGGGGTGCGATCCCCCGGAGCCACCCGGCGCCGCACTGTCGGAGCCGGCTCAG
The DNA here is from genome assembly GCF_900566055.1 of Mycobacterium innocens. Taxonomy (GTDB): domain Bacteria; phylum Actinomycetota; class Actinomycetes; order Mycobacteriales; family Mycobacteriaceae; genus Mycobacterium; species Mycobacterium innocens. Next base: position 1,059 of record NZ_UPHQ01000136.1, on the reverse strand, counting down.
TGCTCCGTCGCCTCTAGCTGCAAGGATATTGCCCGTTGAGCAGACAATTCGACGGTGGCGAGTACGAACCGCTCAGCACGCCTCTGAAACCACCTGTGGCTGAACCACCGGGCGCTATGATGCGATTCCAATTCGCAGGGGTGAGAACATAGTGCGTGCCAGATTGGGTGACGGTGCTGTTCCACGTGTGCAAGACGGATTGCCCCATCGGCATGTCGAATTCAAGCTTCCAATCGGTAAGCGGCACCATGCTCGAGTTGGTGATGGTGAAGCGAGCGATGAAACCGGTCTGCCACGTATGTTCGACCAACAACGTCGCCGTCGCCGCAGCCGCATGAGCTACGGGGGTGATGGCGAGTCCGAGGATGGCAACTATCAGTGCCGACACGGATACGTGAAGCGCTGTGCGCCAGCGCTTCACGTAATTCTTCAGTCCGGCCATAGAAGCCAACACTAAAACCAAACAGGCGATATCGCCCTCGCATCGCGAGCAAGCTGCAGTAACTTTGCTCAACCGAAACCGTCATGAAATTTTCGTCTCGATCCACCCTGGACCATGTATCGGCCCGGCCCAACGCGAACTTGCGGACGGCAGAACGTCGGCCTCATCGAGGGAGCGGAGTCGTTCAGCCGCCAGTAAACGAGCGGTCTCCCGCACCAAGCTAGGGCGGGTCGGCCGGTATCGCAACATCGACCTCACTCGCCGTAGCGCCGCTCACGGTTCCGCGGCGACCTCACGAGCTGGAATACGACGGAATCGAATATGGCGGGTTACCAGTATCCAACTGGCCCGGAGCACCGTTCGAACACGTCCACTTGGCCTTGCTCTTACACGGTGATGATGCGCAGGGCGCTGCGAATACCCCGGAAGTCGTTCTCGTTGTGGGTGATTAGCGGAATCCCGAGAGCGACGACTACCGCGGCGATCAGTATGAATCGTCCCGGGTTTCGTGCGCACTTCCTTTCTTGGGAAGGATGGCACGATGCCAAGCAAGTACGACGAGAACACCAAGGCCAAGGCGGTCCGATTGGTCCGTGAGCATGCCGACGACTACGACT
>NZ_UPHQ01000113.1 GCF_900566055.1 Mycobacterium innocens | reverse complement strand
AGGCGGCGAGGGCGGGCCCTCGCCGATCAGCGGGACCGCCTTGTTCACGGGTGGGGTTGGCGGCAACGGCGGCAACGGCGGCAATGGCGGCGACGGCGGATGGCTCCAAGGCAACGGTGGTGGTGGCGGCGCCGGCGGGTCGGGAGCTGGAGCCGGCAACGCCGGTAACGGCGGCGATGCCCGCCTGGTCGGCAACGGTGGGGCCGGTGGTACCGCCGGCACCACGGGAGGAATTCCGCCTATCGGGGTCGACGGCAGCGGGGGCACCCGGGGCTTGTTGTTCGGCAACGACGGCCCGGCCGGGTAGCGCTGATCGCCGACAGACGTTGCAAACTGGCGAAATCGTCGATGATCGATCTGGCCGCGTTGGTGAGGACTATGGCTTCGAAACCGGTGGCGATCGCGAACAGCGCGATATCAGCGGCGATCGGATCGCCGACCGCGTTGATCAGCCCGTACGGATTCCCGTTGATCGCTTGCGAAATCTCGTTCAGGAAGAGTTGGGCATCGTAATACGGGACGGACGTTACCGCGGCATTCACGAAGTCTGCCGTCGGAAGCAAAACCGAGTACCCCATCGACGCCACGCTCGAGATGGCTCCGCCCGCGCGAACCCGCTCAGCGGCGCCTGGCGCCCCGCTTTTCGCGCACCCGCACGTTGATCCGGATCGGACTGCCCTCGAAGCCGAATGTCTCGCGCAGCCGCCGCTCCAGGAACCGCCGGTAGCCGGCCTCCAAAAAACCGGTGGTGAACAGCACGAACGTCGGCGGCCGCGCGGTCGCCTGGGTGGCGAACAGGATGCGCGGTTGTCGGCCGCCGCGCACCGGGGGCGGCGTCGCGGCCACCACTTCCTTCAGCCAGGCGTTCAGCGGGCCGGTCGCTATCCTCGTATCCCACGACGCCAGCGCGCTCTCCAGCGCCGGCACCAGCTTCTGCACCGCCCGACCCGTCTTGGCCGAGATGTTGACTCGCTGCGCCCACCGCACCTGCACCAGTTCGCGGTCGATCTCCCGCTCCAGCAGCTCGCGCCGGTCCTCGTCGACCAGGTCCCACTTGTTGAAGGCCAGCACCAGCGCCCGTCCGGCCTCGATGACCATCGACAGCACCCGCTGATCCTGTTCGGTCAGCGGCTGTGATGCGTCGATCAGTACGATCGCCACCTCGGCGGAATCGATGGCCGCGTGGGTGCGCACCGACGCATAGAACTCGTGTCCGCTGGCCTGGCCGACCTTGCGCCGCAGGCCTGCGGTGTCGACGAAACGCCACACCTTGCCGCCCATCTCGATCAGCGAATCCACCGGGTCGACCGTCGTCCCGGCGACCTCGTGCACCACCGACCGCTGATCGCCGGCCAGCTTGTTCAGCAACGAACTCTTGCCGACGTTGGGTTTGCCGACGAGGGCCACCCGCCGCGGACCGCCGCCGGCCGAGACCGACTCCCCAATTTCGGGCAGCGCGGCCAACACCTGGTCGAGCAGATCGGCCACACCGCGACCGTGCATCGCGCTGACCGCATGCGGCTCGCCAAGTCCCAGCGACCACAGCGCGGCCGCGTCGGCTTCGCCCTTCTCGTTGTCAACCTTGTTGGCGGCCAGGAAGACTGGCTTACCCGAGCGGAGCAGGATGCGGGCGGCGGCCTCGTCGGCCGTGGTAGCTCCGACACCCGCGTCCACCACCAGAACCACCGCATCGGCGGTGCGCATCGCCACCGACGCCTGCTCGGCCACCAGTTGCTGCAGACCTTTGGCGTCCGGCTCCCATCCCCCGGTGTCCTGCACGACGAACCGGCGTCCACTCCACAGGGCGTCGTAGGATACGCGGTCACGCGTCACGCCCGGAACGTCTTGCACCACCGCCTCACGCCGGCCCAAGATCCGATTGACCAGAGTCGATTTGCCGACGTTGGGCCGGCCCACGATCGCCACGACCGGCGCGGGCGCCGACTCCGACAGCTCGGCCAGATCGGAATCGTCAAGCTCCCAGTCACTTTCGTCGGACCAGGTGCCGTCGTGGGTCACCGCAGGGCTCCGCTATGCTGCGTTACCAACTCCAATAGGTAATCGACGACTTGAGCCTCGGTCATGTCGCTGGTGTCGACGACGATCGCATCAGCCGCCGCTCGCAACGGCGACACCGCGCGGGTGGAATCCAGATGGTCGCGCCGGCGCACGTCGGCCAGCACCGCGTCGTAATCGTCGACCAACCCGGCCGCGACATTTTGATCGTTGCGGCGCCGGGCCCGGGTTTCGGCCGACGCGGTCAGAAAGATTTTCACCGGGGCATCGGGAAACACCACGGTCCCGATGTCGCGGCCCTCCACGACGATGCGGTCCGGCCCCTCGGCCATGGCACGTTGCAGCTCGACCAGCCGCTCACGCACCACAGGCACCGCTGACACCGTCGACACCGCCCCGGTGACGTCATCTCCTCGGATCTCCGCCGAAACGTCTTGTCCGGAAAGGCAAAAGCTGCTCGCGTCCGGGCTATAGCCGACCGACAACTGCACGCTCGACGCACAGTCCCCGACCGCCTGTGCGTCTGCCGGATCGATTCCGGCGCGCAGTACCGCCAGCGTCACCATCCGGTACATCGCCCCGGTATCCAGAAAGCGAGCTCGGAGCCTACGAGCTAATCCCCTTGAAACAGATGACTTTCCAGTCCCGGCCGGACCGTCGATGGCGATAACCGACTGCGCCACAGGCTGATGACCCGCTTGGCTTGCGTCACTCACAGGCCCACCGCTTTGTACAGTTGTCCGACCTCGTCGCGACCTAATGCCCGCACACTGCCCGGACGCTGCTTGCCCAGTTTCACCGGGCCGATATCGGTGCGCACCAATGCCTCCACCGGAAATCCCGCCGCCGCCAGCAGCCGGCGCACGATTCGATTACGTCCTTCGTGCAGCGTCACCCGCACCAACGTCTTGCCCGGGATCGCGTCCACCACCGCGAAACCGTCGACCCGGGCGAGCCCGTCGTCCAATTCGATTCCCGCCCTGAGCTTTTTACCCAGCCCCCGCGGCACGGTCCCGGGCACCGTGGCCAGATAGGTCTTGGGCACCTCGTGCGAGGGATGCATCAACCGGTGTGCCAGCTCGCCATCGTTGGTCAGCAGGATCAGTCCTTCGGTGTCGGCGTCCAGCCGCCCGACATGAAAAAGATTCTTGTTTCCCCGGACTTTCCGCTCGATCAGGTCGCCGATACACGGCCGGCCGCGGTCGTCGGACATGGTCGAGTGCATCCCCCGAGGCTTGTTCAGCGCCAGGTAGACCAGCGACTCGTCGACCACCACCCGGGCCCCGTCGACCCGGATCACCGAGATGTCCGGGTCGACCCGGGTACCCAGCTCGGTCACCAGCTTTCCGTCGACCTCGACGCGGCCGTCGATGATCATCTTCTCGGCAGCCCGCCGGGACGCAATTCCGGCCTGGGACAACACTTTTTGCAAACGAATGCCCGGTGACTGCTCCAGCTCAACCATCAGTCATTGTCCACGTCGAACGTCAACGTCTGGTCGGATGGCTGGCCGCCGGCGAGTTTGATGAAACGCGGCTCGCTATCCAAAGAGGCACTCAGGTCATCGATCGTGTCGACGTCGGGAAGCAGCGGCGCGAGATCGGGCAGCTCGGACAATGACGTCAAACCCAAACGCTCCAAGAACAAGTCGCTGGTGGCGAACGTCACCGCGCCGGTGTCCTCGTCGGTACCGACCTCGGTGATCAGGCCGCGCGCCAGCAGGGTACGCATCACGGCGTCCACGTTGACCCCGCGAACCGCACTCACCCGCGCACGCGTCACCGGTTGACGGTAAGCCACGACCGCAAGGGTTTCCAGCGCGGCGCGGGTGAGCTTGGTTCGCGCTCCGTCCAGAAGCAGCTTCTCGACGTAGGGCGCGAATCGGGCGCGGGTATACAACCGCCAGCCGTCACTGCTGTGCCGCAACTCGATGCCGCTGTCGCGTTCGGTGAGTTCGTCGGCCATCAACCGCAGTTTCGCCGCGACCCGGTAGACCGGTTGTTCGGTGGCCGTGGCCAGCGCTTCGGCGGTCACCGGGGTGTCGACGACCAGCAGCAGTGCCTCCAACACCCGTCCGAGTTCGTCGGGATCCATCTCGGTGGGCTCAGCGATATCCGGGATGCCCGATGACATGGCATAGCCGAGATCTTGGTCGGGAGCATCGTCAGTCAACAACAGCTCCTCCGCATCTCGTCCCGCTGCATCGTCATATCGTTGCCGGCGCGGGTCATCATTGGTCTCGCACTTCCACCAAAGCTTCGTCCCCCGCAACCGGGCGGTACCCCCAGGTCGGCTGTTCCCCGGTCCACGAAACCTGGAGCACCCCAAGGGGCTCTGACTGGTCGAATGCTACCGCCCGGGACCTATACAGTTCGAGCAGCGCCAGGAAACGCCCGACCACCTCGATCGGCGCCTGACAGTCGGCGACCAGCTCAGAAAATGTGGCCCATTGGCCACCGCCCCGCGCTTGCAGCATCGCGAGTAGGTGTTTGGCCTGCTCGGCGACCGAGACGGTCTGCTCGTGCAGGTGTGCGGTCGCCACCTTGGGTGCCGGCCGCGGAGTCAGGGCGACCGCGGCGATCTCGGCGAAGCGTTCGGCGTCGACGCCCAGCATCACCTCGGGCAGCAGGCCGGCGAACCGGTCTTCCAGGGACACCGCTCGCGGGTAACTGCGCAACGCGGTGGCCTCCAGCTCGGCGAACATCTCCGCGACATGCTTGAACGCCCGGTATTGCAGCAGCCGGGCGAACAGCAGATCACGCACCTCGAGCAGGGCGAGATCCTCTTCGTCGTCGACCTGCCCGGCCGGCAACAGCCGGGCCGCTTTGAGGTCGAGCAAGGTCGCGGCGACCACCAGAAACGCCGTGGTCTCCTCCAGGTCCAGCTGGGCGCCAATGGCTTTGGTGTAGGCGATGAAGTCGTCGGTGACCCGATGCAAGGCCACTTCGGTGACATCGAGCCGGTGGGCGAAAATCAGCTGCAGCAGCAGATCGAACGGCCCCTCGAAGTTGGCCAGCCGGACCTGAAAGCCGTTCTGAGGTGCGGTGTCTGGATTCGCAGTGTCGTTCACACGCCGAATCGGTCGATGAACTCACGGGCCAGGGCACGGTAAGCCACGGCACCGCCGGACTTCGGGGCCCAGGTCGTGATGGGTTCGCCCGCGACGGTGGTCTCGGGGAAACGAACCGTGCGGGAGATCACGGTGTCGAACACTAGGTCACCGAACCGCTCGACGACGCGGGCCATCACCTCTCGGGCGTTGACGGTGCGCGGATCATAACGGGTCAGCAGGATGCCGCTGATCTCCAGCTTGGCGTTCAGCCGGTCGCGCACCTTGTCGACCGTGTCGGTCAGCAACGCCAGGCCGCGCAGCGAGAAGAACTCGCACTCGGTCGGGATGACCACACCGTCTGCGCAGGCCAGCCCGTTGACGGTGAGCAGACCCAACGACGGCTGGCAGTCGATGAGCACATAGTCGTAGCGGTCCAGCACCGGGTACAGCGCCCGGCCCAGGGTCTGCTCCCGGCCCACCTCGTTGACCAGCTGGATCTCTGCGGCCGACAGGTCGATATTGCTGGGCACCAGATCCATGTCCTTGACCCGGGTGTGAATCAGCACGTCGTCGATCGACACGCGCGGCTCCACCAGCACGTTGTGGATTGTCTTTTCCAGCTCGTAGTGCGGGACACCCAGGCCCGCCGACAACGCCCCCTGCGGGTCCATGTCCACCAGCAGCACCCGCCGGCCGTACTCGGCCAACGCGGCACCCAGGTTGATGGTCGACGTGGTTTTCCCGACGCCGCCCTTCTGGTTGCACATCGCCACCACCTTGGCCGGCCCGTGTGAGGTCCGCGGCACCGGGTCAGGAATCGCCCGCGGCGGCCGTCCGGTCAGGCCGACTTCGATGCCGCTGTCGGGGTGGTCGGTCATACCCGGTCGCGGCTGATGGTGACGGGCGTCAGGGTGGACATCGCAGGAAAGTCTAACGGCTTCCTCCGCCTGCGCCGGCAGACCCGCGGGCAACTATGGGAGCTATGCCGTCGTCGGCAGCCGCAGGACCGCGGCGCTGTGACATGCTTCTCCGACAAGCGCATTTCTTGGGAGCTGCCATGGACGACACGAGCACCGGCCAACGAAGCCACGCCGATCAACTCGACGCCCGGCTACTGCGGATTGCCGGGGTGTGTGTCCTGGGCTCGATGATGTCGATCGTGGACACGACGGTGGTCACCGTCGCGCAGCGCACCTTCGTCGCCACGTTTCACACCACTCAGGCCATGGTCGCCTGGACCATGACCGGCTACACCCTTGCTTTGGCGGCGGTGATCCCGCTGGCCGGTTGGGTAGCCGACCGGTTCGGCACCAAGCGGCCCTTCATGGGCTCGCTGCTCGCGTTCACCTTCGGCTCACTGCTGTGCGCGATGGCGCCCAACATCACTCTGCTGGTCGCGTTCCGGGTGGTACAGGGCCTCGGCGGCGGCATGCTGATGCCGCTGGTGCTGACCATCCTGACCCGCGAGGCGGGCCCCCGGCGGCTTGGGCGGGTGCTGGCCATCCTGGGCATTCCGATGCTGCTCGGCCCCGTTTTCGGCCCGGTGCTGGGCGGCTGGCTGATCGACAGCTATGGATGGCAATGGATCTTCTGGATCAACCTGCCGATCGGGCTGGTCACATTGCTGCTTGCGGCAATCGTCTTCCCGGGGGATCAGCCGACACCGTCGGAGTCATTCGACGTCCTCGGCATGCTGCTGCTCTCCCCCGGCCTGGCCACATTCCTGTACGGATTATCGGTTGTTCCCGCGCGCGGAACGGTGACCGATCGCCATGTGTGGATACCGGCCGCGCTCGGTCTGGCGTTGATCGTCGGGTTCGTCGTACATGCCAGCTACCGCGCCGAGCACCCGCTGATCGATCTGCGGTTGTTCACCAACCGCGTGGTCGCACTTGCCAACTCGGCGATGTTTCTGTTCGCCGTCTCCTTTTTCGGCGCCGGGTTGCTATTCCCCAGCTACTTCCAGGAGTTGCTGCACCAGACGCCGCTAGGCGCCGGGATGAGCATGGTCCCGAGGGGAATCGGCGCCATGGTGACCATGCCGCTGGCCGGATCCCTGATGGACAAACGCGGACCGGGCAAGCTCCTGCTGGTCGGCGTGACGCTGATTGCCGCGGGCATGGGCATCTTCGCCTACGGGGTGGCCAGACAAGCGGCGTACCTGCCGACACTGCTCCTCGGATTGACGATCATGGGCCTGGGCATGGGTTTGACGATGATGCCGCTTTCCGCCGCCGCGGTGCAGACGCTGGCCCCGCATCACATCGCGCGGGGTTCGACACTGGTCAGTGTCAATCAGCAGGTGGGCGCATCGGTCGGAACCGCCTTGATGTCGATGATCCTGACCAGCCAGTTCAATCGCAGCGAAAACGTCGCCGCCGCACGCAAGATCGCGGACCTGCAAGAGGACGCGGCCCGCCGCGGGGTACCGGTCGACCCCTCGTCGATACCGCCGCGGGCACTCAACCCTGACTTCAAAGGCAATGTGCTGCATGACCTTTCGCATGCATACAGCGTGGTGTTCGCGGCAGCGGTGGTCCTGGTGGCGCTGACACTTGTCCCGGTGGCATTTCTGCCGCGCAAGCCCGCGGGCCAGATGTCGAAGAGTGTGAAATAACCAGCCGCTCGTCGAATGCCGCCGGCACCCGGGTGAACCAGCCCGGGCCAGCCGCCAGCGCCCGAACACGGTGCTTGGTGGATATGCTTGCACGATGACTTCGCGGGAAGGACCGTCGCACATTACCAGCGAAAATCCGCAACGGTTGCCGACGAAACGCGACGTGGAAACCAGCATTGCGGCAATGGCCGGTGTTGCCCAGTCCAACGGTCTCTCAGCAACCGATGAGCGCCTCCTGGAAGCCGCGAACAGGTATCTGGCCGATGACGACATCGACTGGAGAAAGGTTGCCGAGCGACCGGCCGACGAAATATCGGTCAGGCTCGAAACCGACGTCGCCAAACGCTGCGCGTTGTTCCTGATGACCGCTGCGATTTTCGCGCACGGCAGAGTTCAGCTGCCGAGAGTCGAGGCGAGCCTGAAGATCGCGAGGGCGCTCGGTTGCCATGAGGGGTTCCTCGATGACCTACTCGACATTGCCCGCGGACGCGAATTCATTGGGGCCATGCGAATCAGGGCAAAGCTCATGAGCAGCCACGGCACGTCTCGTATCCAGGTTCTGAAGGGCTTCTGGGACAACATGTCCGGTTATCTCGGGCTTTCGACCGACCCGGTGCTGGCCGCGTCCTATCACAAGCTGGGTCTCCTCGAACCGGGGCTGCTCGGACGCGAACTCTGGGCCCACTATGTCCGGAACAACCTGAGGTTTCCGGGCGAGAAAGGCACCACGGGCGAGTTCATTGTTTCGCATGACGTGGCTCATGTCTTGTCCGCGTATTCGACGGAGCCGGCCGGTGAAATTCTTGCCGGAGCGTTCACGGTCGGATATAAGGCCCGCAATCCATTTGCACCGCTGCTGCTGGTGCTCCTGCAGTTTCAGGCCGGCATAAAAATTGACTTTCGGTCCGAGGCGCTGACCGGATCACTGGATCCCGCCGGCTATATGGATGCTTTTCGGCGCGGCCTCGAGTGCAAAGCTGACCTTACCTACGGGAGTTGGGACTGGCGACGCTACGCCGAGATACCAGTGGCGGAGCTTCGCGAGCGGTTGGCGATTCCACCGCAAGCGGCGCCAGCCGTTGCGGGCGGCACCTACCAAGAAGTCTTGTGAGGTCTTGTCAAGTCTGAGACGTCGCTATCGGCGCGAATTGCCGGAACCGGCACGCGGGTCAGACATTAGACGAGCGATGATTTTACCTTCGTTAACTACTCCTACCGGGGGGTTAATTAACAAAGCGGTAATTTCAGTTCGGCCTCCGTGCAGCAGGGACGGCAGATACAAACTAATGCACTGATTGCCTACATCTTGCCGACATCGATGTCGCGACCGGCCGCGTCAGTCCCAAGCGCTAGGTGTGTCGATGCCCGTCAATTTCTCTGCCAACGACGTTGATTGCTCTCGTCACGTTGCTTGCCCACGCTCATCCGGGGCCGGCGGTGGGGCATCGGCCATCACGATCGGACGGTAGGGCGTGCCCGGCGTACAGATTTTGCCTGTTGCCGGGAGTCCGCAGGTGGCCGGCAGCATCGGCGCCGGCCTGCTGTCCGACTTCGCGGCGTTGCCGCCCGAGATCAATTCCGGGTATGTACAGCGGCCCCGGATCGGGGCCCCTGATGGCCGCCGCGGCGGCGTGGGACCGCCTTGCGGATGAATTGGAGACTACGGCTACTGCCTACAGTTCGCTGATCCTGGAGCTGACCGGCCTGCCGTGGCGCGGTACGGCGGCCGATGCGATGGTGGCTTCCGTTCTGCCGTTTGTCAGTTGGCTGAGTTCCACTGCGGCACTTGCCGAGCAGGCCGCAATTCAGGCCAGCGCGGCCGCAGCTGCCTTCGATTCGGCGTTTGCGCTGACAGTGCCGCCGCCGGTGATCGCGGCCAACCGGGCGTTATTGACGGCACTCGTCGCGACCAACTGGTTCGGGCAAAACACCCCGGCGATCGCGACCGCCGAAGCCCACTACGCCGAGATGTGGGTTCAAGACGCCACCGCCATGCACGAATACGCCGCCGCCGCTACGGTCGCCTCGGTATTGACGCCGTTCACCCCACCACCGAAGGTCACCAACCCCTACCCGGCGTCGATTCCATGGGACACCTTGCTCGAGTACTGGACCACGATTCTGGACGCCTTGGCCATCTCCGAGGGGTTCATTTACGACGGCGGCGGCCTGACCCTCAATGGCCTGCAGGTCGCCGGAGCGATGTTGTGGTCCAACACTTCCAACGCCGAAGTGCCGGCCGCCGCGGCCGAGGCGCCGGCCGGCGTGCCCGGCGCCGCCGCGGCGTGGAGCTTGTCGCAAGTGGGCGCCGGGCCGGTGGCGATCAGTGCCGGTCTGGCCGTCAAGGTCGGACCGATGTCGGTGCCACCGGGGTGGGGCCCGCTGCCCTCGGCCGCAGGTACCAAGGTGGCGACGATATCGGCTCGTGGCGTCCGCGCCGCCGTCCGGGCCGGTGAATTGTCGGGCCTGCTGCCGGGCGTGTCACCGTCACGATCGAGAGCGGCTGAGGCCGGCGGCAACTTCGGCCGCCGGTATGGATCACGAATCCGGGTGACGTGTCGCCCACCGAACGCCGGATAACCGGGTTCAGTGACCGACATGGCGAGCCGCCACAAGGTAAGGAGCTCATAGCGATGGATTTCGGGGCGCTGCCACCGGAGGTCAACTCCGGACGCTTGTATGCCGGACCGGGATCAGCCGTTGCGAGTGAGTGATCTTTAGTGGTCACGCGACTCGCACCCCATTTCGGGGTTGTTCGGCAGCCTTGCGGCTGCGTCCCTTCCGCGCTTCACAGCCACCGGCCGGGCCAGGCCCGGTCTTACGGTCGGCTCCACGCTTGACGGCGGCCCCAACTGGGCCGACGACGCTAATGGTGTCCTCGTAGCGTGCGAGGTTGATCGCGGCGTTGTCATCACGTTGGTGTG
>NZ_UPHQ01000045.1 GCF_900566055.1 Mycobacterium innocens | reverse complement strand
ACCCAGATCACCGTTCGGGGCCGGTCGCCGCCGCGCAGCAAGTCCAGTTCCCCTTCGTCGTGTGCCGCGGCAATGGCCCGCACCTGCGCACCGGCGGTCGACGCGGCGCGCAACAGGCCGTCGCGGTCGGCGGCGATCAGGCCGTCGGCGTCTTCGAGATCGACCGACTGGACGGCGCTCACGGTCCCGCCTCCGCCGGCAGCTGGGCCGCGATTTCGCCGCTGACCTGCTGCACCACCGCATCGACATCCTCGGCGCTGCGGGCCTCCACGTTGAGCCGCAGCAACGGCTCGGTGTTGGAGCTGCGCAGGTTGAACCAGCTGTCGTCGCCCAGATCCACCGTTACCCCGTCGAGGTGGTCGATGGACTGGACCCGGTTGCCGAACGACTTCAGAACCGCTTCCACGCACGCCTCGGCGTCGGCCACGTGGAAGTTGATCTCGCCGGACGATTCATAGCGCTGGTAGTCGGCGGTCAGCTCGGACAACGGCCGGTCCTGCTCGCCGAGGGCGGCCAGCACGTACAGTGCGGCCAGCATCCCCGAATCGGCGCCCCAGAAGTCGCGGAAGTAGTAGTGGGCCGAGTGTTCGCCGCCGAAGATCGCGCCGGTGTCGGCCATCAGCGCCTTGATATAGGAGTGTCCGACTCGCGAGCGCAACGGCGTGCCACCGCGCTCGACGACCAGTTCGGGCACCGCGCGCGAGGTGATCACGTTGTGGATCACGGTCGCGCCGATCTCCCGGCCGAGCTCGCGCGCTGCTACCAGGCCGGTCACCGTCGACGGCGACACGGGGTGGCCGGTCTCGTCGACCACGAAGCAGCGGTCGGCGTCTCCGTCGAAGGCCAGTCCGATATCGGCGCCGGTGTCGCGCACATAGGCCTGCAGGTCCACCAGGTTGGCCGGGTCGAGCGGGTTGGCCTCGTGGTTGGGAAACGAGCCGTCGAGCTCGAAGTACAAGGGCAGCAAGGTAATCGAGCCGATCGGGCCGAGCACGGCCGGTGCGGTGTGGCCGGCCATCCCGTTGCCGGCGTCCACGGCCACCCGCAGCGGCCGCAGGCCGGTGGTATTGACCAGCGATCGCAGAAATCTCCCGTAGTCGTCCAGCACATCCTGGTCGGTGCGCGTTCCGGCCGGCCCGTCGTGGGCGGGCACGCCATTGATGAGATCGTCCCGTATGGCGATGAGTCCGGTGTCCGCGCCCACCGGTTTGGCGCCGGCCCGGCACAGCTTGATGCCGTTGTATGCGGCGGGGTTGTGGCTGGCGGTGAACATCGCACCGGGGCAGTCCAGCAGTCCCGAGGCGAAATAGAGCTGATCGGTCGACGCCAAACCGATGCGCACCACGTCGAGGCCCTGTCCGGTCACCCCGTCGGCAAACGCGGCGGCCAGCGACGGCGAACTGTCGCGCATATCGTGGCCGATCACCACCTGCCGCGCGCCCTCGGCGTGCATCAACCGGGCGAAGGCCGCGCCGATATCGACGGTCAGCGACTCATCGATCTCTTCCCCGACCAACCCGCGCACGTCATAAGCCTTGATAACACGATTGATAACCGCGGCGGGCCAAGACATGGCGGGCTCCTGACGACTTGGTTTTCTTCGTCCCTTGGCCGCCAGCCTATCGGCCCGACGAAGTCGCCGACGGCATCGGTCTGGACCGGAGCCGAACCGGCTATGAGAATCGGCCGGGCTAGTCGGGACTAGTCGGGGGGATCGGGCAACACGCGCAGGTGTCCGCGGCGACGTCCATTGCGATGTTCGGGCGGCGCGAACACGCCGCCACTCGGGGCCTTAGCATGAACACCGGCATGGGCACCGGCGCGGTGGACCACAGGATCGGGGAAGCCGTTGTGCGGCGAGCCGTTTCTGCCGGGTTGGGCCACCGAATAGGCCCCGGCAGCGACGGGGCCGCCCTCGCGCACGGCGTCGGCCAGCGCAACCAGATCGTCCTCATCGGGATTGGTGGGTAGCGGCCCGGCGTGGCGCACGAGTTCCCACCCTCGCGGCGCGGTGATGCGGCCGGCGTGGCTGACGCACAGATCCCAGGAGTGCGGTTCACGTGCTGTGGCGAGCGGACCCACGACCGCCGTCGAGTCCGAATAGACGAACGTCAACGTTGCCACTGCGTAATGCGGACACCCGGGCCGACAGCAGCGACGGGGTACGTTCACGACCGAAAGGCTATCGTGCGGAAACGCCGCCGAAGCGGCGGACACGCGCATCCGTTCCGGGCGCGATGTGCAACCGTTACCATCGGCGCGTGAACGATTCCCGCGGCTACCCCCGCAGTGGCCGGCCGGGTGGCAGATCCGCGGCGGCGCGCCGGGTGCGGCGCCGGGGTCGCGAGTGGCGTGGCCCGCTGCTGCCGCCGACGGTGCCGGGGTGGCGCAGCCGGTCCGAGCGGTTCGACATGGCGGTGCTGGAAGCCTACGAACCCATCGAGCGCCGCTGGCAGGACCGGGTGTCCGAATTGGACGTCGCGGTGGACGAGATCCCGCGCATATCAGCCAAGGATCCCGAGAACGTGCAGTGGCCGCCCGAAGTCATCGCCGACGGGCCGATCCCGCTTGCCCGGCTGATACCGGCAGGAGTCGACGTCCGCGGCAATGCCACGCGAGCACGAATTGTCTTGTTCCGCAAGCCAATTGAGCGACGGGCGAAGGACACCCTGGAGCTTGGCGAGTTGTTGCACGAAATCTTGGTGGCCCAGGTAGCCAGCTATCTGGATGTCGAGCCCTCGGTCGTCGACCCGACGATCGACGACGAGTGAGCAGCGGGCCGCCCCCAGATCCCGATCAGATCCCGATCAGATAATGCCGCGCTTGAGGCGCCGACGCTCGCGCTCCGACAGGCCACCCCAGATGCCGAAACGCTCGTCGTGAGCGAGCGCGTATTCCAGGCACTCGTGGCGCACCTCGCAGCCAAGGCAGATCTTCTTTGCCTCGCGGGTCGAGCCGCCCTTCTCCGGAAAGAACGCCTCGGGATCCGTTTGGGCACAAAGGGCCCGGTCCTGCCACTGGTCGGCGGGCGGCTCGACGAGAGCCGGCGCCTGCTGGGGCTCGAACGCGTCGGAAACCAAACTCAAGTGCGGTCGGGCGATCTCCATCGATGGCACTGTCGCCGAGCCGGCAGCGGTGTGCGGTGCGCCTGCCATCACACCCCTAAGGTGCTCATAGGACATGCCGCCGCCTCCTCACCTAATAGATCGTGAAATGGTTTGCCACTGTTTTGATGTGCAGTTAACCCAATTCGAACTAGTGATCGAATCTCGGTCTGCGACACCGAAACCGGCCGGCCAACCGGGAAATGACACTGATGTGATTAGACACGCATTGGGCAGCCGGGTCAAGCATTCCGGCGCATTTCCATACCATCTCGTGATCAAATTTCCGCGATTCTGTTTCGGTTCGGTGTACGGCGTGTCGAGTGCACTTCGTCACAATGCGCGTCAGGGACCCGTCAGGGGCCGGCGTGAAAGCGCGGTAACCCCGCCCTGATCCCCCGTCCCCGGCGGGTACTGTCCTGCGGTGTGAAGGTCACCGTTCTCGTGGGGGGAGTCGGCGGCGCCCGCTTTCTGTTGGGGGTCCAGCAGTTGCTCGGCCTGGGACAGTTTGCCATACCGGGACACGACGCATGTCACGAATTGACCGCGGTGGTCAACATCGGTGACGATGCCTGGATCCACGGGCTACGGGTCTGCCCGGACCTGGACACCTGCATGTACACCCTGGGCGGCGGTGTCGACCCGCAGCGGGGCTGGGGTCATCGCGACGAAACCTGGCACGCCAAAGAGGAACTCGCGCGCTACGGCGTACAGCCGGACTGGTTCCAACTCGGCGACCGGGATCTGGCCACGCACCTGGTGCGCACCCAGATGCTGCGCGCCGGCTACCCGCTGTCGCAGATCACCGCGGCGCTGTGTGACCGCTGGCAACCGGGGGCGACGTTGCTCCCGGTCAGCGATGACCGTTGCGAGACCCACGTGGTGATCACCGACCCGGAGGCCCAATCCCAGCGTGCCATCCACTTCCAGGAGTGGTGGGTGCGCTACCGCGCCCAGGTGCCGACCCACAGCTTCGCCTTCATCGGCACTGAAACAGCGAGTGCCACAACAGAAGTACTGGCCGCTATCGCCGAGTCTGACGTCGTCATGCTGGCTCCGTCCAACCCGGTGGTCAGCATCGGTGCCATCCTGGCGGTCCCCGGCATCCGTGCCGCGCTGCGGGCCACCTCAGCGCCGATCGTCGGCTACTCGCCGATCATCGGGGGAAAACCGTTGCGCGGCATGGCCGATGCGTGTCTTTCGGTGATCGGGGTGGATTCCACCGCGGCGGCGGTGGGCCGGCACTACGGCGCGCGCACCACCACCGGCATACTCGACTGCTGGCTGGTGGCCGAGGGCGATCAGGCCGACATCGACGGCGTGCTGGTGCGATCGATACCGCTGTTGATGAGCGACCCGAAGGCAACCGCGGAGATGGTGAGCGCCGGGCTGGAGCTTGCGGGTGTGGCGGCGTGAGCGAGCACGGCACCGGATCGCCCATCGAAATCCTGCCTGTCACCGGGCTTCCCGAATTCCGCCCCGGCGATGACCTGAGCGCGGCGATCGCGGCCGCCGCGCCCTGGCTGTGCGACGGCGACGTCGTGGTGGTCACCAGCAAGGCGGTGTCCAAGTGCGAGGGCCGGCTGGTGCCGGCGCCGGAGTCCGAGGAGGCACGAGATCGACTGCGCCGCAAGCTGATCGACGACGAAGCGGTACGGGTACTGGCCCGCAAGGGCAAGACCTTGATCACCGAGAACCGGCTCGGGCTGGTGCAGGCCGCCGCCGGGGTGGACGGATCCAACGTCAACCGGAATGAATTGGCGCTGCTGCCCGTCGATCCCGACGCCAGCGCCGCGGCCCTGCGCGCCGGGCTGCGCGACCGTCTCGGTGTCACCGTGGCGGTGGTGGTCACCGACACCATGGGCCGAGCCTGGCGCTGCGGCCAGATCGACGCCGCGGTCGGTGCCGCCGGTCTGGCGGTGCTGCATAACTATGCGGGCGCCCTGGACCGGCACGGCAACGAATTGGTCGTCACCGAGATCGCGGTCGCCGACGAGATCGCCGCCGCCGCCGATCTGGTCAAGGGCAAGTTGACGGCGCTGCCGGTGGCCGTGGTCCGCGGGCTGCCGGTGCGCGACGACGGCTCCACGGCGCGGCGCTTGGTGCGGCCGGGCGCCGAGGACCTGTTCTGGCTCGGCACCGCCGAAGCCATCGAGCTGGGGCGCCGACAGGCCCAGCTGCTGCGCAGGTCGGTTCGCCGGTTCAGTGCCGAGCCGGTGCCGCCGGAGCTCGTCGAATCCGCGGTCGCCGAGGCGCTCACCGCGCCGGCCCCGCACCACACCCGGCCGGTGCGGTTCGTATGGCTGCAGACGCCGGCGGTGCGCGCCCGGCTGCTCGATCGGATGAAAGACAAGTGGCGCTGCGATCTGGCCGGCGACGGCAAGCCGGCCGACGCCGTCGAACGCCGCGTCGCGCGCGGCCAAATACTCTACGACGCACCCGAAGTCGTCATCCCCATGCTGGTGCCGGAGGGTGCCCACGCCTACCCCGACGCGGCCCGCGGCCACGCCGAGCACACCATGTTCACCGTCACGGTGGGAGCCGCGGTGCAAGCCCTGCTGGTTGCCCTGGCGGTGCGTGGGCTGGGCAGTTGCTGGATCGGCTCGACGATCTTCGCCGCCGATGTGGTGCGTGCCGAATTGCAGTTGGCTGCCGACTGGGAACCGTTGGGCGCCATCGCGATCGGCTACGCCCAAGAGCCGACGGGGGTGCGCGACCCGGCGCCCGTTGGGGACCTGTTGGTCCGCAAATGACAACGTTCGCGGGTAAGGCCGCCGCGTCCGCCGACAAGGTTCGCGGCGGCTACTACACGCCGCCCGCGGTGGCCCGGTTCCTGGCTCGCTGGGTCTGCGAGGCCGGCCCACGGATCCTGGAGCCCTCCTGCGGCGATGGCCGGATTCTGCGCGAACTGGCCGCCCTGACTTGCCGGGCACACGGTGTGGAACTCGTTGAGCGGGAAGCGAAAAAGTCGCGAGCATTCGCTGCCGTCGACGTCGCCAACTTTTTCAGCTGGCTGCATACGACCCGACCCGGCAGCTGGGACGGCATCGCCGGCAACCCGCCCTATATCCGCTTCGGCAACTGGGCACCCGATCAGCGGGCACCGGCCCTGGAGCTGATGCGAAGCGCGGGCCTGCGCCCGACGAAGCTGACCAATGCGTGGGTCCCGTTCGTCGTGGCCAGTACCGCCCTGGTGCGCGAGGGCGGACGAGTGGGCCTGGTGGTTCCGGCGGAATTGTTGCAGGTCAGCTACGCGGCGCAGCTGCGGGAATTTCTGCTGAGCAGTTATCGCGAAATCACGCTGGTGACCTTCGAGCGATTGGTATTCGACACGATCCTGCAAGAAGTCGTGGTGTTCTGCGGAGTGGTCGGTGCGGGCCCGGCGTGGATACGCACCGTCAACCTCGCCGATGCCGGTGGACTCGAGCGCGCGAACCTCACCGGCGAGACCGCTCCGGCGCTCCTTCACGAAAAAGAGAAGTGGACCACGTATTTCCTCGACCCGGGTCAGATCGAGCTGTTACGCGCACTGCGCCGGTCCGGGACCATGGTCAGGCTCGGCGACCTGGCGGAGGTGGACGTGGGCATCGTGACCGGCCGCAACAGCTTCTTCACCTTCACCGACGCCGAGGCGGCCGCGCGGGGGCTGCGGCGGCACTGCGTTCCGCTGGTCTCTCGCAGTGCCCAACTCAGCGGTCTGGTCTACGACGACGATTGCCGGGCAAGCGATGTCGCCGCCGGGCACCGAACCTGGCTGCTGGACGCCCCCCGCACCCCCGCCGACGGCGCTTTGGCCGCGCACCTTGCCGCCGGCGAGGCCGCCGGGGTTCACCTGGGTTATAAGTGCTCGATCCGCAAACCGTGGTGGCGCACGCCGTCGCTGTGGATTCCGGACCTTTTCATGCTGCGCCAAATCCACTGCGCGCCGCGCCTGACGGTCAATGCGGCCGCGGCGACGAGCACCGACACCGTGCATCGGGTGCGGGTGGGCCCCACCGTCGATCCGGCAAGGCTTGCCGCCGTCTTCCACAACAGCGCGACGTTCGCGTTCGCCGAGATCATGGGCCGCAGTTATGGCGGTGGCGTCCTGGAGCTCGAGCCGGGTGAGGCCGAGCTGTTGCCGGTCCCGCCGCCGGCGTACGCGAGCTCCGAACTTGCCCGCGACGTCGATCTGCTCTTGAAGTCGAACGAGACGGAGAAGGCCCTCGACATTGTGGATCGTCATGTCCTGATCGAGCGGCTCGGTCTGTCGCCGGACCTGGTCGCGAGCTGCCGGGCGGCGTGGTCCACCCTTCGCGGTCGCCGACGCAACCGGGGGTCGCGTTGAGCATCCGGGATTCGGTGATCGCCACCCTCACCGATTGGCAGGCTCCCGACCCGGGCCAGGACTCGCTGCGGCATGCCGTGCTGGCGTTCGTGCATGCCCGGGCCGACGCGTGCCGGCGCGACTGCGAAGCCGGCCACATCACCGCCTCGACGCTGGTGCTGGACGACAGCGGCACTCAGGTGCTGCTGTGTTTGCATCGCCGCTTCGGTCGTTGGGTGCAGCTGGGCGGCCACTGCGAGGACGACGACCGCGACGTCGTCGCCGCGGCGCTGCGCGAGGCGACCGAGGAATCCGGCATCGCCGGTTTGCGGCTGGCACCCGAACTCGTCGCGGTGCATGTGCATCCGGTCACCTGCTCGTTGGGAGTGCCGACGCGTCATCTGGATCTGCAATTCATGGCGCACGCGCCGGCCGGGGCGCAGATCGCGATCAGCGAGGAGTCCGAGGACCTGCGGTGGTGGCCGGCCGAGGAATTACCGCGCGGGACCGACCACGCGCTGGCGTACCTGGTGACTCAAGCAACTCAAGCGACGCGCCGAGCGTGACGCCAGCGTCACGTTCGCCGTCGAGCGTGTCAACAGCGTCACGTTGGAGGTGAAAGAAGCTCAGACGTCGGACGAATAGCGGATGCCGCCGTCGGGAATGGAGACCCCGGGCCACACCCGGGCGCCACGCAGCAGTTCGCAGCGCGCGCCGATGTCGGCGCCGTCGCCGATCACGCCGTCGCGGATCAGCGCCCGGGGCCCGATGCGGGCGCCGAAGCCGATGATCGATCGCTCTATCACGCTGCCGGCCTCCACCTTGACGCCGTCAAAGATGATCGCGCCGTCCAGCCGGGCGCCGGGGCCGATCTCGGCGCCCCGCCCGACGACCGTGCCGCCGATCAACAACGCCCCGGGCGAGATCGCCGCGCCGTCGTGCACCAGCTGCTCACCGCGATGGCCGTGCAGGGCCGGTGACGGAGCGATGCCGCGAACCAGGTCAGCCGACCCACGCACGAAATCTTCCGGTGTGCCCATGTCGCGCCAGTACGTGGCGTCGACATAGCCGCAAATCCTGACGTCGGCATCGGCGAGCAACGCCGGAAAGACCTCGCGCTCCACCGAGACCTCGCGGCCCCGGGGAATCCGGTCGATGATCTCGCGCTTGAACACATAGCAGCCGGCGTTGATCTGGTCGGTGGGCGGATCCTCGGTCTTCTCCAGGAATGCCGTGACCCGGCCGTCGGCGTCGGTGGGCACACAGCCGAAGGCCCTCGGGTCACCCACCCGAACCAGGTGCAGGGTGACGTCCGCCTGGTTGGTGTCGTGGAATTCCAGCAGTTGGTTCAGGTCGGCCCCGGAGAGGACGTCGCCGTTGAACACCATCACGGTGTTGTAGCGCAGCTTGTCAGCCACATTGGCGATGCCGCCGCCGGTGCCCAGCGGGTTCTCCTCGGTCACGTAGTCGATCTGCAGGCCCAGCTTGGACCCGTCGCCGAATTCGGCTTGGAACACCTCGGCCCGGTACGACGTGCTCAGGATGACGTGTTCGATTCCCGCCGCGGCGACGCGCGACAGCAGATGGGTCAGAAACGGCAGCCCGGCGGTCGGGAGCATGGGTTTGGGCGCGGACAACGTCAGCGGCCGCAGCCTGGTGCCCTTGCCGCCGACCAGGATCACCGCATCGACTTGCCGAACTGCCAACTCAGTGCCGCCCTTCTACTAGTTTCCGGCGCGAACTGCGCACCATGAGACGAGAACGCACCGCCAGTGATCCCCGCAGCGTCCAGCGCAGCGGCGCACGCCACCAGCCGCTATGCCGATCCGCCAGGAATATGTAGGTGCTTTGGTGATGTGCCGCCAGATGCGTCGCCGGGTCGCGTCCGGTCGAGTGCCCCTTGTGATGCAGGACCTCGGCTGAAGGCACATAGACGCTGAGCCAGCCGGCCTTGCCGAGCCGGTCGCCGAGATCGACGTCCTCCATGTACATGAAGTAGCGCTCGTCGAACCCGCCCACCTGGGCGAAGGCCGAGCGCCGCAGCAACAAACACGACCCCGACAGCCAACCGACCGCCCGTTCACTGGGCTCCAGGTGCTCCTGGCGGTAGGCCTTCGTCCACCTGTTACCCGGCCATACCGGTCCGAGCACCGCGTGCATGCCGCCGCGGATCAGGCTGGGCAGGTGGCGTGCCGACGGGTACACCGACCCGTCGGGATCGCGGATCAGCGGACCCAGCGCACCGGCGCGGGGCCAGCGCTCGGCGGCCCCCAGCAGGGCGTCGATGCTGCCCGGTCCCCATTGCACATCCGGGTTGGCCACGATCACCCAGTCGCCCAGCCAGTCCTCACCGAGCCGGTCGAGCTGGGAAACGGTGAAGTTCACCGCGGTTCCGTAGCCGAGATTGGCTCCCGTCGGCAGCAGCCGCACGTTGGGGTAGCGCTCGACGGCGGCCTGGGGTGTTCCATCGGTGGAGCCGTTGTCGGCCAGCAACACCCTGACCGGACGCTCGGTGGCCAGCGACAATGACGCCAGGAACCGCTCCAGGTGAGGGCCCGGCGAATAGGTCACCGCGACGACCGGCAAGACGTCAGTCACGCGTAGAGGGTAACGGTCGTGGCGTGGGATGTCCCGGGGCTGCGCCGCAAGCTGCCGCCAGCGCCGCGGCCAGCGCGCTGCGCCAGGGCCGCAGCGGGGTCAATCCGGCCGCGGTCCAGGCCCGGCCACCCAACGCCGAGTAGCTCGGCCGCGGCGCGGGCCGCGGGAACTGGGCACTGCTGACCGGCCGCACCCGGCGGGGGTCGGCGCCGCATTCTTCAAACACCGCGCAAGCTTGGGCGAACCGGGAGACCGCACCCTCATTGGCGGCGTGCAACACACCTCCGGGTACGCCGGCGCCGGCCACTTCCAGCAACGCGGCGGCCAGGTCGGCCACATAGGTCGGTGATCCGGTCTGGTCGCTGACCACGTCGATCGGGCCGTCACCGGCGGCCAGCCGGCGCATGACGGCCACGAAGTCCGTGCCGTCCCCGCCGGTGTAGACCCACGCGGTGCGCACCACGACGGCCTCCGGCAACGCCGCCAGCACCGCTTGTTCACCGGCGAGCTTGCTGCGGGCATACACACTCTGGGGCGCGGTTGCGTCGCCCGGCTCGTAGGGATGTGGCGGCGCACCGCCGAAGTCGCCGTTGAACACGTAGTCGGTCGAGACGTGAATCAGCTGGGCACCGACACGCGCGCAGGCACGCGCGAGGTTTTCCGGACCGGTGGCGTTGACGGCGTAGGCGCGGGCCTCGTCGCTTTCGGCGGCGTCGACGTCGGTGTAGGCGGCGCAATTGAGCACGATGTCGCCGCTTCGGACGATCAGGTCGGCCGCGCCCGGGTCGGTGATATCCCATTGCGACGACGTCCGCGCCAGCACCTCGCGGCCCGCGAGGCCCGCCTGCGCAGCCACAACGCGGCCCAGCTGCCCGCCCGCACCGGTGATCAAGATCCTGCCCGACATGCGTTCGAGTCTGGCACGCCGGCCCGCGCTACCCAGAAACTAGCTGTGACACAAGTAACCTACAGTGATGCCTGTGCAACGTGTGGTTCGTGCGGTGTGCACCGCATTGGCCGTCGCGGTCGTCCTCGGCACCGGATTGGCATGGACCAACGTCCGGTCGTTCGAAGACGGCATCTTCCACATGTCCGCGCCCTCGCTGGGCCATGGCGGCGACGACGGCGCGATCGACATCCTGCTGGTCGGCCTGGACAGCCGTACCGATGCCCACGGCAACCCGCTGTCCGCCGAGGAACTGGCGACGTTGCGGGCCGGCGACGAGGAAGCCACCAACACCGACACGATCATCCTGATCCGGATCCCCAACAACGGGAAGTCGGCCACCGCGATATCCATTCCGCGCGACTCCTACGTCCAGGCCCCCGGCGTGGGCAAGACCAAGATCAACGGCGTCTACGGCCAGACCCGGGAGGTCAAGCGGGCCGGACTGGTCCAGGCCGGCGCTTCCGCGGCCGAAGCCGCCGCCGCGGGCACCGAAGCCGGTCGCGAGGCGCTGATCAAGACGGTGGCCGAACTCACCGGGGTCACGGTCGACCACTACGCCGAGATCGGCCTGCTCGGTTTCGCGTTGATCGCCGACGCGCTCGGCGGCGTCGACGTGTGCCTCAAAGATCCTGTCTACGAACCGCTTTCGGGCGCCGACTTCCCGGCCGGGCGGCAGAAGCTCAACGGTCCGCAGGCGCTCAGCTTCGTCCGCCAGCGCCACGAGTTGCCGCGCGGCGACCTGGACCGGGTGGTGCGCCAGCAGGCGGTGATGGCCTCGCTGGCCCACCGGGTCATCTCCGGCAAGACGCTGTCCAGCCCCGCGACGCTCAAGCGGCTGGAGCAGGCTGTGCAGCGCTCGGTGGTGCTGTCGTCGGGCTGGGACATCATGGATTTCGTCAAGCAGATGCAGAGCCTTTCCGGCGGCAACGTCGCCTTTGCCACCATCCCGGTGCTCGACGGCGCCGGCTGGAGCGACGACGGCATGCAGAGCGTGGTCCGGGTGGACCCGCACCAGGTTGCCGACTGGGTGGGCGGCCTGCTGCACGAGCAGGACGAGGGCAAGACCGAGCAGCTGGCCTACACACCAGCCAAGACCACCGCCGACGTGGCCAACGACACCGACATCAACGGATTGGCGGCGGCGGTCTCAGAAGTCCTGAGCGCCAAGGGATTTGCTACCGGATCGGTGGGCAACAACGACGGCGTCCACGTGAAGGGCAGCCAGGTGCGGGCCGCCAAGACCGACGACTTGGGCGCGCAGCAGGTCGCCAAGGAGCTGGGCGGGTTACCGGTCGTCGCCGACTCCTCGATACCGCCGGGATCGGTCCGGGTGGTGCTGGCCAGCGACTACACCGGACCGGGCTCCGGCCTCGGCGGCAACGGGACCGGCACCATGACGCCCGCCCGCGCTTCAAATTCCGGGAATGCCGGCGCCTCGGACACCACTCCCCCGCCGTCGCCGATCCTGACCGCCGGTTCCGACAATCCGGAGTGCATCAACTGACCACGCTGTCCGGGGCGATCCTCGATCCGATGCTGCGGGCCGACCCGGTCGGCCCCCGCATCACCTACTACGACGATGCTGTTCAGCCTGCCGGCGAACGCATCGAGCTGTCGGCGGTGACCCTGGCGAATTGGGCCGCCAAGACCGGGAATTTGTTGCGCGACGAGCTGGCCGCCGGGCCGGCCAGCCGGGTCGTGGTGTTGCTGCCCGCCCATTGGCAAACGGCGGCCGTGCTGTTCGGGGTGTGGTGGATCGGCGCCGAGGTGGTTCTCCAGGGCCCTGCCGACGTTGCCCTGTGCACCGCGGAACGGCTGGACGAGGCGGACTCGACCGTCCAGCCGGGTGGCGAGGTGGCGGTGTTGTCCCTGGATCCGTTCGGCCGGGCGGCGCCCGGCCTGCCGATCGGGGTCACCGACTACGCCACCGCGGTGCGGGTGCATGGCGACCAGATCGTTGCCGAGCGCCACCCCGGGCCGGCGCTGGCCGGCCGATCGGTCGACCAGATCCTGGCCGACTGCGAAAACTCCGCGACGGCAAGGGGTTTGACGTCAAACGATCGGGTGCTTTCGGTGCTTTCCACTGCCTCGTGGACCACTCCCGGCGACATGGTGGACGGCCTGCTGGCGGTCCTGGCCGTGGGCGCTTCTCTGGTGCTGGTGGCCAACCCGGACCAGGGGGCGCTGCAGCGCAGGATCGAGACCGAAAAGGTCACCCGCGTCCTTTGATCCGAGGCGATTCGACGGCTCAAGCCACGCCCGCAGATACATGTTGATATCGCGATATTTTGATGTTAGCGTCGTGGCCGATGACAGGCCGAAAGGAAGGTACAGACTCATGGCGGCGTACGGAGTGTTGGCGAAGGCGGCCACCTTGGTGGTCCACGGGGTGGTCGGGGTGGCAGCCTATGACCTGGTGCGCAGGGCCGCGAAGAAAGCGCCGGTGCATCAGGCGGCGGTCTCGGTGGTCGAGTTGGGGTTGCGCGGAACACATAAGGCCGAGGAAGCCGCGGAGTCGGCCCGGCTGAAGATTTCCGACGTGATGGCCGAGGCTCGCGAGCGTGTCGGCGAGGAGGCGCCCACCCCTGCCGTCGGTCACGCCCACGACCACGACCACTGAGCTACCCGAGATGACGCTGGCAATTCCTCAAGCAGTTCCTCACGAAGTGGTTTCCGATGCGGCCGGGCGCATGCGGGTCCACGTCGGCTGGGTCCGCGGTGACTCCCGCCGGGCGGTAGCGATCGAAGAGGCCGTCGCCAAGCAGAACGGGGTGCGGGTGGTGCACGCCTACCCGCGCACCGGGTCGGTCGTGGTGTGGTACGCCCCGCGGCGCTGCGACCGCCCGGCGGTCTTGCAGGCGATCAGCGACGCTCAGCACGTCGCGGCCGAGTTCATTCCGGCCCGGGCGCCGCACTCCTCGGAGATCCGCAACGCCGACGTGCTACGCATGGTCATCGGCGGCGCGGCGCTGGCCCTGCTCGGGGTGCGCCGCTACGTGTTCAAGAGGCCACCGCTGCTGGGGCCCAGCGGCCGGATGGTCGCCACCGGCGTCACCATCTTCACCGGCTACCCGTTCCTGCGCGGCGCACTGCGCTCGCTGCGCTCCGGCAAGGCCGGCACCGACGCGCTGGTCTCGGCAGCCACCGTCGCCAGCCTCATCCTGCGGGAAAACGTGGTCGCGCTCACCGTGCTGTGGCTGCTCAACATCGGCGAGTACCTGCAGGATCTGACGCTGCGGCGGACCCGGCGGGCGATCTCGGAGCTGCTGCGGGGCAATCAGGACACCGCCTGGATCCGCCTGACCGACGGCACCGAAGCGGGCACCGAAGTGCAGGTGCCGATCGACACCCTGCAGATCGGCGACGAGGTGGTGGTGCACGACCATGTCGCCATCCCGGTCGACGGTGAGGTGGTCGACGGTGAGGCCATCGTCAACCAGTCGGCGATCACCGGGGAGAACCTGCCGGTCAGCGTCGTGGTCGGGACGCACGTGCACGCGGGTTCGGTCGTGGTGCGCGGGCGCCTGGTGGTGCGCGCCCAGGCCGTGGGCAACCAAACCACGATCGGTCGCATCATCAGCAGAGTCGAAGAGGCGCAACAGGATCGGGCACCGATCCAGACGGTCGGGGAGAACTTCTCCCGCCGGTTCGTGCCCACCTCGTTCATCGTGTCCGCGATCACCTTGCTGATCACCGGGGACGTCCGGCGGGCGATGACCATGCTGTTGATCGCCTGCCCCTGCGCGGTGGGCTTGTCCACCCCCACCGCGATCAGCGCGGCGATCGGCAACGGGGCGCGCCGCGGCATCCTGATCAAGGGCGGCTCGCACCTCGAACAGGCCGGCCGGGTCGACGCGATCGTGTTCGACAAGACCGGAACGCTGACCGTGGGGCGCCCGGTGGTCACCAATATCATTGCCATGCATAAGGATTGGGAGCCCGAACAGGTGCTGGCCTATGCCGCCAGCTCGGAAATCCACTCCCGGCACCCGCTGGCCGAAGCGGTGATCCGATCGACCGAGGAGCGCCGCATCAGCATCCCGCCGCACGAGGAGTGTGAGGTGCTGGTCGGCCTGGGCATGCGAACCTGGGCCGACGGGCGGACCTTGTTGCTGGGTAGCCCGTCGCTGTTGCGGTCGGAGAACGTCAACGTCTCCAAGAAGGCGTCGGAATGGGTCGACACGCTGCGCCGTCAGGCGGAGACCCCGCTGCTGCTGGCCGTGGACGGCACGCTGGTGGGGCTGATCAGCCTGCGCGACGAGGTGCGGCCCGAGGCCGCCGACGTGCTGAAAGAGTTGCGGGACAACGGTGTTCGCTGCATCGTCATGCTCACCGGCGACCATCCCGACATCGCCAAGGTGGTCGCCGAGGAGTTGGGCATCGACGAGTGGCGCGCCGAGGTGATGCCGGAGGACAAGCTCGAGGTAGTGCGCGAGCTGCAGGACGACGGTTACGTCGTCGGGATGGTCGGCGACGGCGTCAACGACGCCCCGGCGCTGGCTGCCGCCGACATCGGGACCGCCATGGGGCTGGCCGGAACCGACGTCGCCGTCGAGACCGCCGATGTGGCGCTGGCCAACGACGATCTGCATCGGCTGCTCGATGTGCGGGACCTGGGTGGGCGGGCAGTGGAAGTGGTCCGGCAGAACTACGGCATGTCCATCGCCGTCAATGCCGCCGGACTGCTGATCGGGGCCAGCGGCGCGCTGTCCCCGGTGCTGGCCGCCATCCTGCACAACGCGTCGTCGGTGGCGGTGGTGGCCAACAGCTCTCGGTTGATCCGCTACCGCCTGGACTGAGACCGGTTACGCCGAGATCGCCGTCATGGCTGTGGATGATCCGCCTACCACAACCCTGGCGGCGATCTCGGCGACCGGGCCGACGCTCAGCAGCCGCAGTCGTGACCCTGCCAGGACCGGACGCCCTGCCACACCGCGACACCGGAGATGGCGAGCCCCATGACCGGGTCGACCCACCAGCCGCCGGGCCAGCCGGCCGTGATCGCCAGGCCCAGCAGCACCCCGGCGGCCTGGGCGGCGCACAGGTAGTTCTGGGTGCCTTCGCCTTCGGTGGCCCCCGATTTCAGGCGGGCGCCCAGTTTGTGGTTGGCCCAGCCGAGGATCGGCATCAGCACCAGCGCGATGGCCGTCAACGCGATGCCCAGCACCGAGGTTTCGGCGTGCTGGCGGCCGGCCAGGTGCTGCAGGGACTCGGCAGCGATGTAGGGGGCAGTCAGCCAGAACGACACCGCGACTCCGCGTTGCGCGCGCCGCTCGGCGGTCGCGGACAGGGTGCGGTCGCCGGTGAAGCGCCACAGCACCATGGCGCTGGCCAGACCCTCCGAGCCGCCGGCCAGAGCCCACCCGGTCAAGGCCACGGATCGCACCGCCAGGCCCTGCCACAACCCGATGCCGCCCTCGATGAGCAGCACGGCCAGGCTGACCCCGGCCAGCCGGTGCGCCCACACCGCATTGTGCTGCCATTCGGAGTCCCGCTCGACCGCCGGCGTCGCGGGCGCAACCCCGTGGCAGTGGTCGGTCTGCGAGATCCCGGTGTCCATCCCGAAGATGTTAAAGGCAAGGCCGGCCCGGCGCCGGTTCGACCGGCCCACTGTGACCGAAGCGATGGTGATTACGCTGACTGACCAATAGCCTGCGGCCGTCGAGGAGATCGCAGATGGGGCGCACCGAGAACGACACCTGGGACCCGGCTTCCAGCGTGGGTGCCACGGCGACCATGGTGGCGGCCGGACGCGCCCGCGCCACCCGGGCCGCCCTGATCGACGACCCGTTCGCCGAACCGCTGGTGCGCGCTGTCGGCATCGACTTCTTCCTACGGTGGGCCAGCGGCGAACTTCGGTCCGAGGACGTCGACCTGCCCGATGCCCCGTGGGGCATGCAGCGGATGACCGACCAGCAAGCGGCGCGCACCCGCTACATCGACGCGTTTTTCGCCGCGGCCCAACACGACGGGACGCCCGCGGGCAACCGACAGGTCGTCATCCTGGCCTCCGGGCTGGACACCCGCGGATACCGGCTGCCCTGGGCGACCGGAACGGTGGTCTTCGAGATCGACGTGCCGCAAGTCGTCGAATTCAAGACCACCGCACTGGCCACCCTCGGCGCCGTTCCGCGCGCCGACGTGCGCGGCGTCCCCGTCGATCTGCGTGATGACTGGCCGTCGGCGCTGCGACAGGCCGGGTTCGGGGCCGACCGGCCCACCGCATGGGCCGCCGAGGGACTTTTCGGTTACCTGCCACCCGATGCCCAGGACCGGCTGCTCGACCACATCACCGCGCTCAGCGCCGACGGCAGCCAGCTGATCGCCGAGGTCTTTTTCAGCGCTGCGGCCAGCCGAGAGCTTTTCAGTGTTATCTACCAGCGCTGGTACCAGCACGGTCTGGACGTCGCGCTCAAGGCTCTGGGCTTCCCCGGCAAGCGCAACGACGTGGCGACGCACCTGGAAGAGGCCGGTTGGCAAGTGGTTCGCACGCCGCTGGATCGGCTGCTGGTCGACAACGGATTCGCGCCGGCCTCCGTCGATGGCACCGCTGCCCCTGCCGCCCCAGGCCCCCCCTTCGCCGAGGACTACTACTGCACCGCGGTGCTGCGCCGGCAGGCGACCACATATAAGAGAATCAGGGAAGGGTTCGCCGATGCAGAACGACAGACCCGCCAAGCCACTCGACGGGTTTCGGGTACTCGATTTCACCCAGAACGTCGCCGGTCCGCTGGCCGGACAGGTGCTGGCCGATCTGGGCGCCGAGGTGATCAAGATCGAGGCGCCCGGCGGTGAGGCGGCCCGCCACATCACCGCGGTCCTTCCCGGACGTCCGCCGCTGCCCACGTATTTTCTGCCCAACAACCGGGGCAAGAAGTCGGTGACGGTGGACCTGACTACCGGCGCGGCCCGGCAGCAGATACTGCGGCTCGCCGACACCGCCGACGTGGTGCTGGAAGGCTTTCGCCCGGGCGTCATGGAACGCATGGGCCTGGGGCCCGAGGACTTGCGAGCCCGCAATCCGAAACTGATCTATGCGCGCCTGTCGGCGTTCGGCGGCAACGGCCCGCACGGCACCCGGCCCGGTGTCGACCTGATGGTCGCCGCCGAGGCCGGCATGACCACCGGGATGCCGACGCCGGACGGCAAACCGCAGATCATCCCGTTCCAACTGGTCGACAACGCCAGCGGCCACGTGCTGGCCCAGGCGGTGTTGGCCGCGCTGCTCAACCGCGAGCGCCACGGGGTGGCCGACACCGTCCGGGTGGCCATGTACGACGTCGCGGTGGGGCTGCAGGCCAACCAGCTGACCATGCACCTGAACAAGACCAGCGGTGACCGGCCGAAGCCCGATTCCGTGCCACAAGCCAAGCGGCGCAAAGGGGTCGGCTTTGCCACCCAGCCGTCCGACGCGTTCCGCGCCGCCGACGGATACCTGTTGATCAGCGCGTACGTGCCCAAGCATTGGAATAAGCTGTGCCACCTCATCGGCCGGCCCGATCTCCTGGACGACGAGCGATTCATCGACCAGCGCGCACGGGCGATCCACTACCACGAGTTGACCGACGAGCTTCAGTCGGCGCTAGCCGCCAAGACCGCCGCCGAATGGGTCGAGCTGCTGCAAGAGGGCGGTCTGATGGCCTGCCTTCCCTATAGCTGGAAACAGGTCGTCGACACCCCGCTGTTCGCCGAGAACCGGCTTGCCGTCGAGGTCGGCCGCGGGGACGACGCCGTCACCGTGATCCGGACGCCGGCGCGCTATTCGAGCTTCAGCGCGGTGGTCGCCGATCCCCCGCCGGCCCCGGGCGAGCACAACGACATGTTTCTGACCGAACCCTAAAGTCCGGTGTCACGGTCCACAGCTTTCTTTGAGTTACCGATGAATGACCTGCCCCGCGCTGACCTCGTCCAGACCCGCGTAGAGGATTACAGGGTCGTACTCCGTAACCTCACATATTCGCTATTTATCCAATATGAACTCTCGCTTTCAAAGCCGGTGGACAGCGGGGGCGTCGGGACGGGGAAGCGGTTCTGCCGCCGATGACCTTTGATCGGTTCGAGGAGCCACGATATGAGCGCCGCTGTCAAGGACTCCGCCTTACGTACCGAAACCCGATCACGGTCGATCTTGGTTAACCTGCGGCACGACGTCCCGGCTTCGCTCGTCGTCTTTCTGGTCGCGCTGCCGCTGTCGCTGGGGATCGCGATCGCCTCGGGCGCTCCGCTGGTCGCCGGTCTGATCGCGGCAGTGGTAGGCGGCATTGTCGCCGGGGCCATCGGCGGGTCGTCGGTTCAGGTGAGCGGACCGGCTGCGGGTCTGACCGTGGTGGTCGCCGGGCTGATCGACGAGGTCGGCTGGCCGATGTTGTGCCTGATGACCATTGGGGCAGGTGTGCTGCAGATCGCGTTCGGCGTGAGCCGGATGGCCCGCGCCGCGTTGGGTATTGCTCCGGTGGTGGTGCACGCCATGCTGGCGGGCATCGGCATCACCATTGCGTTGCAGCAGATTCACGTGCTGGTGGGTGGTTCGTCCCGGAGTTCGGCGTGGCAGAACATCGTGGCACTGCCCAGCGGCATCCTGCATCACGAACTGCACGAGGTGATCGTCGGCGGCACCGTCATCGCCATCTTGCTGTTGTGGTCGAAGCTTCCGGCCAAGGCGAGGATGGTTCCGGGCGCTCTGGTGGCCATCGTGGCGGCGACCGCCCTCGCACAGGCCACTGGGCTAGACGTCGAGCGAGTTACCTTGTCCGGCAACTTTTTCGAGGCGATCAGCTTGCCGAATATCCCCGACATGTCCCCCGACGGCCGACCGTGGACCCAGGAGATCGGCGCGATCGCCGTCGGTATCCTCACCATCGCCCTGATCGCCAGCGTCGAATCGCTGCTGTGCGCGGTCGGTGTCGACAAGCTACACAAGGGGCCGCGCACCAACTTCAACCGGGAAATGATCGGACAGGGCAGCGCGAATATGGTGTCCGGGTTCCTCGGCGGCCTGCCCGTCACCGGGGTTATCGTCCGTAGTTCGGCCAATGTGGCCGCCGGCGCCCGAACCCGGATGTCGGGGATATTGCACGGGGTATGGATCCTCCTGTTCGCATCGCTGTTCACCAACCTGGTGGAACTCATACCCAAGGCGGCGCTGGCCGGCCTGCTCATCGTGATCGGCGCCCAGCTGATCAAGTTGGCTCACATCCGAATGGCTTTGCGCACCGGCAATTTCGTCATCTACACGATCACCATCGTGTGTGTGGTTTTCCTCAACCTGCTGGAGGGTGTGGCTATCGGGCTTGCGGTCGCGATCCTGTTCCTGCTGGTCCGAGTGGTGCGTGCGCCCATCGAGGTCAGGCCGGTGGGAGAAGAGGCCAAGCACTGGCGGGTCGATATGGACGGCACGCTGAGCTTCTTGCTCCTGCCGCGGCTGACCCGTGTGCTCTCGACGCTGCCGCGGGGAACCGACGTGACGCTGCACCTGAACGCGGACTACATCGATCACGCGGTGTCCGAGGCGATTTCGGATTGGAAAACCGCGCACGAGGCAACCGGCGGATCGGTCGCCATCATCGAGACGTCGCCGGCGAATATGATCAGCGCGCACAGCAGTCCGCCGAAACGTCACTTCGGGACCAGGTCGCTCCGCGATGTCGCCTGGCCGTCGCGGCGCGACAAGCATCCCGAGCGCGCTTCCATCCTGCACGGCGTCGAGGAGTACCACCGCAATGGCGCCAGAGCACTGCACCACCAGGTGCGGGCACTGACGGATCCGCCGAACCCGGACACGTTGTTTCTCACCTGCGCCGACTCCCGGATCCTGCCGGACGTCATCACCGCCAGCCGTCCCGGTGACCTGTACATCATCCGCAACGTCGGCAACCTGGTACCGACCGATCCCGCCGAGCGCTCGGTGGACGCCGCCCTCGACTTCGCGATCAACGAACTCGACGTGAGTTCGGTTGCGGTGTGCGGACATTCGTCATGCCACGCGTTGAACGTGTTGCTGCAGCCGACCAGTCCCCTGGGTCCCATGGGTCACTGGCTGCAACATGCACACGAGAGCCTGGCCGCATTCCGCCACAACCATCCCGCGCGGCTGAGCGCGGTGTCCAACGGCTTCACCGAAGCTGACCAGCTCGCCATCGTGAACGTGGCCGTGCAGGTGGAACGACTTGCCCGAAACCCGATCCTGGCCCCGGCATTGGCGTCCGGCGCGGTACGAATTGTCGGAATGTTCTTCGACCTCTCCACGGGCCGGGTGCACGAGGTGGACCGCAGCGGCATCGTGTGCCTGGAAGAGCCGGCCGGCGCGCAATAGCGGCATCAGAGCGTCAGCTTGACCGCCCGGTCGTTGCCGCGGTCGGCGACGTACACATTCCCCGAGCCGTCGACCGCCACCGCCAACGGGGTGTTGAGCCCGGTGAACGGCAGCACGGTCGCGGTGTTCGACCCGACCGCCAGCTTCACCACATCGCTCTTGTTGTGCTCGGTGACATAGACATTGCCGACGGTGTCCACGGCGATACCCCACGGCACGGAGAGTTCGCGGAACGGCAGCACGGTCTGGTCGTTGGACCCGGCGTCCAGCTTGACCACCCGGTTGTTGTCGGTGTCGGCGACATAGATGCCGCCGGCGCCGTCCACCGCCACACCATCGGGATTCTTCAGGCCGTCGAACGGCAGCACGGTCTGGGTCTTGGCGCCCGCCGCCAGCTTCACCACCCTGCTGTTGCCGCGGTCGGCGACATACACACTGCCCTGCGCATCGACGGCGACCCCTTCGGGGTAATCGAGGCCGTCGAACGGCAGCACCGTCTGGCTGTTCGAGCCGGCGGGCAGCATCACCACCCGGTTGTTGAAATCGGTGACGTAGATCGCACCGGCGCCGTCAACCGCCAGCCCCTGAGGCTGGTAAAGCCCGCTGAACGGCAGCACCGTCGCGGTGCTCGACCCGTTGGCCAACTTCACCACCCTGCCGTACATGCCCGCAGGCGCCGTCGGACGCGCCGTCGAGGTACTTCTGGAAGTTGGCCGTGGTCCCCGATTTGTCGCTGCGGAAGATCACGTGGATGGGCGTCGGCGGCAGGTTGGCGTCGGAGTTGAGGGCCTTGATCGCGGGGTCGTCCCATCGGGTGATGGTGCCGTTGAAGATCTTTGCGGTCGTGGGCCCGTCGAGATTCAGCTTGCTCACTCCGCTGACGTTTTAGGTCACCGCGATCGGGCCGAACACCGTCGGCAGATCCCACGCCGGCGAACCGCACCGGGCCGCGGCCCGGTCGGGCTGACCGGTCGACGGGTCCAACGGCACGTCGGAGCCGGCGAGATCGGTCCGGTTGTTGACGAACTCCTCCACCCCGGCCCCGGAGCCGTTCGCGTTGTAGTCCAGCGTGTAACCGGGGCAGGCCCGAATGAAGGCGTAGACGAATTGTTCGATCGCATTCTGTTGCGCGGTGGAACCGGCGTCTTGGAGTTCCTTTTTGCCGCCGCACTCGATCTTCGTGGCGGCGGTGTCGGTGTGGCCGCCGCATGCCGAGAAGACCAGCGCGGCCGCGGTCAGCACGCTCACCAGGCCGCTAGGGCCACCAGGTCGGTTGGACGTCACGGAACTCCTCTACACCCACCGTCGCCACAGGTCGCGGGCCCAGCCGGAACCGCTCCTGCGAAACGTACGAACGAAAAGGTGAACATAGTAAACCTTCGCGGGTAAACGGAACTGTGACAAGAGGCATCCCCGGATCGCCGGTGGGTTACGTGATCTATCCGATTTGGTGTTCGTGGGGCTGCTGATCGCCGCCGGACAGCTGATGGTTTGCCCGCCGGCACTCCGAATCTCGTTGAGCGGCAACCACTCAGCTCGACGGCAGCCGCACCACCTGCAGGAAGAACTCGTCGATCTGCCGCACCGCGGTCATGAACTGGTCGAGGTCGACCGGCTTGGTGACATAGGCGTTCGCGTGCAACTTGTAGCTGCGCAAGATGTCTTCCTCCGCCGCGGAGGTGGTAAGCACCACGACCGGGATGCGCGCCAGGTCGGGGTCCGACTTGATCTTCTCGAGCAGCTGCCGACCGTCGTACTTCGGCAGGTTCAGGTCGAGCAGGATCAGATCGGGTCGGGGCGCATCGTGGAACTCGCCGCGCCGGTAGAGGTAGTTAAGCCCCTCTTCCCCGTCGCGCGCGACGTGGAGCCTGTTCTTGACCTTGTTGTGCTCGAACGCTTCTCGAGTGATGAGCTCGTCACCCGGGTCGTCTTCGACAAGCAGGATGTCGATGGGGCGGCCTGCCGATGTCATGTGGTTGTTCCTTTCGGGGAGGGCGCGTATTTTCCGTCGGCGAAGTCGGCATCCGCGGCGTCGGCATCCGCGGCATCGGCACCCGAGGGCGCGGCGATGGGCAGCCTGAACTCGAAGCGAGTTCCGTCGGTGTGGGACGTGTCGATCCACACGGCGCCGCCGTGATGCTCGACGATCTTGCGGCACAACGCAAGACCCAAACCCGTTCCGCCGTAAGCGTCACGGCCGTGCAGCCGTTGGAAGATGATGAAGACCTTGTCGGTGAATTCCTCCGGGATGCCGATGCCGTTGTCGGTCACGCTGAACAGCCACTGACCGTCGCGCTCGCCGCTGCCCCGCCGGCAGTCGATGACGACCCGCGGCGCACGGTCCGGGCGCCGGAATTTGACCGCATTGCCAATCAGGTTCTGCCACAACATCGTCAGCAACGTCGGGTCCCCCACCACCCGCGGCAGCGGCTCGGCGGGACGCACAATATGGGCATCTGATTCCTCGATCGCGGTGGCGAGGTTGGCCAGGGCGGCGTCCAGCGTCGCGCCAAGGTCGACGTCGGTGCTCGTGGTGCCCAACCGGCCGACCCGGGAGAACCTGAGCAGGTCGTTGATGAGCACCTGCATGCGCTTGGCTCCGTCGACCGCGAAGCCGATGTATTCGAGGCCGCGCTCGTCGAGCTGATCGGCGTATCGCTTTTCGAGCAACTGACAGAAGGCGGCGACCTTGCGCAGCGGTTCCTGCAGATCGTGGGACGCGACGTAGGCGAACTGCTCCAGTTCGGCGTTCGAGCGCCGCAACTCGAGAGCCTGCTCATCCAATTGTGCCCGGGCCGAATGCGATGCCTCGAGCTCTTCCACTATCCGCTGCCGCATGTTCTCGACGTCGATGGCGATGCCCCGGATGTCTTTGGGTCTGCTGGGCGGCGCGATGGCTTCGCCGAAGTTGCCTTCCGTGACCCGCCGGCATGCCCGCGCCAGGGCAGCCAGCGGACGGGTGACCGCCCGTCTGGTCAACAGCCCCAGCAGCGCCGCCGTGGCGAAGAACACCAGCGCCATCGCGGCCAGCACCCGGTCGCGCCAGTCGTCCATGTGCGCAAGCCGCTCGGCCGCCTGCGCCCGGGCCTGGGCCAGATGCTGGTTCTGCACGCCGAAAAGCTCACGGAGCCGGTCGAATTGGGACTTGCCTATGGCCACGATGGAGCCGTTGACCACGATGGGAGTGTCCGGGGTCACCTGCGCGATCAGCGGCTGGGCATAGCTGATCCGCCAGGCGGCGGCGGCGTTTTCGACCGCGTCCAGATCAGCCAGCAGTTCAGGGTGGTGAGCCAGTCGCCGGCGGATGTCGTCGGCGGCGGCCTGCTCGGCACGCTGCCCCTCGTAGTAGGGGCCGAGGAACTGCTTGTCGGCCGATATCAGGTAGCCGCGGATGCCGGATTCCTGGTCGCGTAATGCCGACTGCAATTGGCAGGCCGCTACCCGCGACGGCGCAATGTCGTCGCGGAGTTGGCGCGACAACTCGTCGGTGCGATTCAGCAATACCGCACCCGCCACCGCGCCCGCGAGCACCATCACGCCCATGACCGCCAGCACCAGCGCTTGCCATCCCCGCACGGTGAGTTCTATTGGGCGCCATGCCATCCCACCGGCAATCATCGGGTCGTGCGCTCCACGCGCAGCACGGCGATGTCATCGGTGAGTCCGCCGAGCGACTGGGCGCGCTGCTGTGCCCCGTCGATGAGCGCGTCGACGAATGCGGGGCCGGACAGCGCCGCGTGCGAGCGGGCCAGCGCCAGCAGGCCGTCCTCACCGAGGCGTTCCCGGCCGGATCCCGAATACCCCTCGAACAGTCCGTCGGTGATCAGCAGCAGCCCGTGGCCAGCCGGCAATGCCAGCTCATGCTGCGGCCAGTTGTCGAGGTGCAGACCCAGCGCCGGGCCGGCCGGTGGCTCGAGCCATTCCACGGTGCCGCCGCCGTGCAGCAACATCCCTGGATGACCGGCCCGGATCACCTTGATGCGGCTGCCATCAGGGCCGCGTGACGGACCGGCGGGAATGGTCAGGCTGAGCACCGTCGCGAACACCCCTTCGCCGGTGCGCTCGGCGCGCAACACCTGCTCCAGGCGCCGCATCAGGTCGACGCCGTCGACGCCGGCCAACGTCAGCGCACGCCAGGCGATCCGCAGAGCCGCACCCAGGGCGGCCTCGTTGGGGCCGTGCCCGGCGACGTCACCGATCAGGACATGGACGACCCGGTCGGGGGTTTGGACGACGTCGTAGAAGTCCCCGCACAGCAAGGCGTCTTCACGGCTCGGCCGGTACCGGGCGACGATGTCGACGCCCGGACGGTCCAGCAGCAGCGGGGAGGGCAGCAGGCCGCGTTCGAGCAATGCGTTCTCCCGCGCTCGAAGCCGGCTTGCGTGCAGGTCGGCGGCAATCAGCTCGGCACGTTTGCGCTCGATCGCGTAAAGCAGTGCGCGCCGCAGCATTTCGGGTTCGACCCGCCCCTTGACCAAGTAGTCCTGCGCCCCCGCGGCCACCGCGGTGGCGCCGAAGTACTCGTCGTTCAGCCCGGTCAGCACGACGATCGGCACGGTGGCATCGCGCTCGGCGATGCGGGCAAGCGCGTCTATCCCGCTGGCGTCGGGAAGGTTCAGGTCCAGCAGCACGCAGTCGGGCCGGGCGGAGTCCAGCTCACGCTCGGCGTGTGCCATCGAGGGCGCCCACCTCACCTCGATATCGGTGACCGCGTCGGCGATCAGGTTTTCGACGAGGACGGCGTCGGCCCGATCGTCTTCGATCAGCAGCAAGGACAACGACTGCCGTTGCGTTGCGGGGGCGATGCCGGGACCCGGCCCAGGCGTCGGGTCGCGCTTAGGTGGCGCGCGCACAGATAACCACGCCTTCTACCTCACTCCCCCTGGCCGCGGTGTACCC
This sequence comes from Mycobacterium innocens, assembly GCF_900566055.1. Lineage (GTDB taxonomy): Bacteria > Actinomycetota > Actinomycetes > Mycobacteriales > Mycobacteriaceae > Mycobacterium > Mycobacterium innocens. The sequence goes on along the minus strand of NZ_UPHQ01000045.1, from coordinate 27,387 downwards.
GTTTGCTCGAGTCCGACGATGGCCGACGATAGCCGGTGCCCGGTTGTGCCCACGCCTGCCTCCCACCCCGAATGGACGGCAGCGCCGCTAGCTCGACTTTACTGGCGGATCCTGGGCGCGGGACCCGGTTATTCGGGGTTGTCCCGGAAATGTCAGCGCAGCAACGCCCGTGACATCACCACGCGCTGGATCTGGTTGGTGCCCTCATAAATCTGAGTGATCTTGGCGTCGCGCATCATTCGCTCGACCGGGAAGTCGACGGTGTAGCCGGCGCCGCCGAACAGCTGGACCGCATCGGTGGTGACCTCCATCGCGACGTCGGAGGCAAAGCATTTCGACGCCGCGGAGATGAAGCCCAGGTTCTGCTCACCGCGCTCGGCGCGTGCGGCAGCGGTGTAGACCATCAACCGGGCCGCCTCAACCTTCATCGCCATGTCGGCGATCATGAATTGCACGGCCTGGAAGGTGCTGATCGACTCGCCGAACTGCTTGCGGTCCTTGGTGTAGGCGATGGCGGCGTCGAGGGCGCCCTGGGCGATCCCCACGGCCTGGGCGCCGATGGTGGGACGGGTGTGGTCCAGCGTGGCCAGTGCCGTCTTGAAACCGGTGCCCGGTTCGCCGATGATCCGGTCGCCCGGGATGCGGCAGTTCTCGAAGTACAGCTCCGTCGTGGGCGAACCCTTGATTCCGAGCTTGCGTTCCTTGGGACCGACGGTGAAGCCCTCGTCGTCCTTGTGCACCATGAACGCCGAGATGCCGTTGGCGCCCATGTCCGGGTCGGTCACCGCCATCACCGTGTACCACGACGATTTGCCGCCGTTGGTGATCCAGCACTTGGCGCCGTTGAGAATCCAGTCGTCGCCGTCGGCCTTGGCGCGGGTGCGCATCGATGCCGCGTCGCTGCCGGCCTCGCGCTCACTCAGGGCATAGGAGGCCATCGCCGTGCCGTCCGCGACCTGCGGCAACACCTGCTTTTTCAACTCCTCGGAGCCGCGCAGGATCAGGCCCATGGTGCCCAGTTTGTTGACCGCGGGAATCAACGAGGCGGACGCGTCGACACGGGCGACCTCCTCGATGACGATGCAGGCCGCCACCGAGTCGGCTCCCTGGCCCCCGTACTCCTCGGGCACGTGCACCGCGTTGAAACCGGAGGCGTTGAGCGCGTCCAGCGCCTCCTGCGGGAACCGGGAATTCTCGTCCACGTCCGCGGCATGCGGAGCGATTTCCTTTTCCGCCAGCGCGCGAATCGCCGCCCGCAACTCTTGGTGCTCTTCGGGCAGCTGGAACACATCGAACGACGGATTGCCCGCCCAACCAGCCATCTCGGCCTCCTTCTAGTCGCGGGTTAACTTACCCGCACGCTTCTGCAGTTCCGCATCCTTGGCCCGCACGGTCTCGGCCAGCCGGTCCTGGAATGCCATGACTCGCGCCCGTATCTGCGGATCAGACGACCCGAGCATCCGCACCGCCAGCAGGCCGGCGTTGCGCGCCCCACCGATGGACACCGTAGCCACCGGCACCCCGGCCGGCATCTGCACGATCGACAGCAGCGAGTCCAGGCCGTCGAGCCGGGCCAGCGGCACCGGCACCCCGATCACCGGTAGCGGGGTGGCGGAGGCGACCATACCGGGAAGGTGGGCGGCGCCGCCGGCGCCGGCGATGATGATCTCGATGCCGCGGTCGGCGGCACCGCGTGCGTAGTCGAACATCGCCGCCGGGGTGCGATGCGCCGACACCACCCGCACCTCGGTCGGGACGTCGAACTCGGCCAGCGCCGCGGCGGCGTCGGCCATCACCGACCAGTCGCTGTCGCTGCCCATGATCACCGCGACCCGGGGCTGTTCGGTCATGCGGATCCCATCCGTCGCTCCTCCACATCGCTTCCTCCCTCGGGAGCGGGAGGGGGTACCTCCCGCTTCGGGGGGCGTGCACCCGGTGCATCGTCGCCGGCGGCATGGGGATCCCATCCGTCGGTCCACTGTGCATGTGACAACCAATGCGCGGCAAGCTCGGCGCGTTCCCGCAGCTGTTGCAGGTCAGTACCGTCGGCACCGAGGAAGTTGAGGTGTCCCACCTTGCGGCCCGGCCGCTCCGCCTTGCCGTACAGGTGAACCTTGGCGTCGGGCATCCGCGCGAACAGGTGGTGCAGTCGTTCGTCGAGCGACATTGCCGGCGGGGCGGCGGCGCCGAGCACGTTGGCCATCACCGTCACCGGGACGATCGCGCCGGTGTCGCCGAGCGGATAGTCGAGCACCGCGCGCAGATGCTGCTCGAACTGACTGGTCCGAGACCCGTCCATGGTCCAGTGCCCGGAGTTGTGCGGCCGCATCGCGAGTTCGTTGACCAGCAGCGTGCCGTCGGTCGTCTCGAAGAGCTCGACGGCGAGCACCCCCACCACACCCAGTTCGGCGGCCAGCCGCAACGCCAGCTGCTGCGCGGCCGCGGCCGAGTCGCCGGTCAGCTCCGGCGCGGGCGCGATCACCTGGACGCAGATGCCGTCGCGTTGCACCGTCTGGACCACCGGCCAGGCCGCGCCCTGGCCGAACGGCGACCGCGCCACCAGCGCCGACAGCTCCCGGCGCAGCGCCACCCGCTCCTCGACCAGCACCGCCACACCATTGGTCAGGTAGTCGCGCGCGATGTCGCGGGCATCGGCGACATTGCGCGCCATCCGCACACCCCGGCCGTCGTAGCCGCCGCGAACCGCCTTGACCACCAGCGGTGCGTCCACCTGCCCGGCGAACGCGTCCAGGCAGCGCAGGTCGTCGAGCCTCTCGATGCCGGTGTAGCGCGGCACCGGGGCTCCCAGGGCCGCCAATTTCTGGCGCATCACGAGCTTGTTCTGGGCGTGCACCAGGGCCTGCGGCGGCGGCGCCACGTTGACGCCTTCGGCGACCAGCTTTTCCAGCAGCTCGTTGGGGACGTGCTCGTGGTCGAAGGTGAGCACCTGAGCCCCGGCCGCGACGCGGCGCAGGTCGTCGATATCGGTGTGCGACCCGATCACCACATTGGGAGTCACCTGCGCCGCCGACTCGTCGGCTGAGGTGGCCAAGACCCGCAGGTTCTGACCCAGCGCGATGGCGGCCTGGTGGGTCATCCGGGCCAGCTGACCGCCGCCGACCATGGCGACCAGCGGGGCGCCTAAGGGCGCGACGAGCGGGGTGCGGGAACTCGGCACGGCCATCATGGTGTCATGGCTCGCGACCGGCGTGTTTGACGGCTGCAATACCAGATCGTTATGTAGCATTTTGCGTCGATTTCGCGTCGATCCGTACACTGACGTGTTGTGTCCTTTGCCGATGCCACGATTGCGCGCCTTCCCGGGGTGGTTCAGCCCTATGCGCAGCGCCACCATGAGCTGATCAAATTCGCCATCGTCGGCGGCACCACTTTCATCATCGACTCGGCAATTTTCTACACGCTGAAGCTAACGATTCTCGAGCCCAAGCCGGTAACGGCCAAGGTGATCGCCGGGATCGTCGCCGTCATCGCGTCCTACGTGCTGAACCGGGAATGGAGCTTCCGCGACCGCGGCGGCCGCGAGCGCCACCATGAGGCACTGCTGTTCTTCGCGTTCAGCGGCGTCGGGGTGCTGCTGAGCATGGCTCCGCTGTGGGTCTCCAGCTACGTCCTGCAGCTGCGGGTGCCAACGGTGTCATTGACGGTGGAAAATATCGCCGACTTCGTCTCGGCCTACATCATCGGCAATCTGCTGCAGATGGCGTTCCGGTTCTGGGCGTTCCGGCGCTGGGTATTCCCCGACGAGTTCGCCCGCAACCCGGACAAGGCGCTGGAATCGGCGCTCACCGCCGGCGGAATCGCCGAGGTCTTGGAGGACACCCTCGAGGCCGGCAACGTCACCCTGCTGCGCGCCTGGCGCAGTAAGAGGAGCCGGACCGACCGGTTGGCTCAGCTGGGCGCTTCCTCCGAGCCCAGGGTGTCGAAAACTTCGTGATACAGCAGCGCGTGCACTTCACGCAGGCGCGGAATGTCGGGGAACTCCAGCGGATCGTGTGACGCCGACTCGATGATCAGCGTCCCGGTGCGAAACATCCGTTCGGTAATCCGGTCACGAAACTCCACGCTGTTGATCCGTGCCAGCGGGATGTCGATCCCGGTTCGGGTCAGCACGCCATGCCGAAACATCACCCGCCGGTTGGTGACGACGAAATGCGTGGTCAGCCAGCTCAGGAACGGCCACAGCGTGCCCCAGCCGACGATCACCAGCCAGATGCCCCAGATGACGCCGTGAAGGATGTTCTTGGTGAGCTGCGGCCACTGTGTCGAGTTGACGAACCCGGAACCGAGCGCGGCCAGCCCGGTGACCAGGATCAGCACCACGACCGGCCAGATCAGCCGTTTCCAGTGCGGGTGGCGATGCAGGACCACCTGCTCGCCGGCGGCCATGGCGTTGTCCGGATACCTCATGGTGGCGACCTTAACTAACGCAGATGCACCACGTCACCGGCTGACACCAGCACCGGCTCACCCCCGGTGTCGACACAGAGCCGGCCCTGGCCGTCGATGTCGCGCGCGACCCCGACGACGTCGTTCCCCCCCGGCAGCTGCACCCGCACCCGCGAACCGATGGTCAGGCTGCGGGCCCGGTAGTCGGCCGCCAGTTGCGCGTCCGCGTCGTGCCATTGGGCGATCCGTGCCGCGAGGTCTCGTAACAGCCCGGGAATCAGCTGGCTCCGGTCCGGAGCCGGCACGCCGAGGTCGAACAACGACGTCGCCCCGGGACCGTCGACCTCCTCGGGGTCCTGCGTGACGTTGAGTCCGACACCGATCACTGCGAACGGTTGCGCGACCTCGGCCAGGATGCCCGCCAGCTTGCCCATGGCTGCGGCAGGCCCGGCCAGCACGTCGTTGGGCCACTTCAGGCGTGCTTCGATCCCGCCGGCTGCGATCAGCGGGGTGACCGCGTCGATCACCGCCAGCCCGGTGGCCAGCGACAGCCAGCCCCACGCGGCGGTGGCGACGCCGTCGATACGCACGCCGACCGACATGGTGATCTGCGCGCAGGGCGCGGCCGTCCAGCCCCGGCCATGGCGTCCGCGTCCGGCGGTTTGGTGCTCGGCGATCAAGACCACCCTGTCGATATCGGCTCCGGAGGCGGCGCGCTCCAGCAGATCGGCGTTGGTGGAGCCGGTCTGCTCCACCACGTCGAGTTGGCGCCATCCCGAGCCGATCGCCTCGGCACGCAAGGCCGCGGCATCGAGTGGCAGCCTGAGCTGATCCCGGTTCATCACCCCCAGAGCCTAGAGACCCTTGGAAGCGTGCTGGGCCGACGCAGATGCAGCGGGGTCGATCGCGGGATTTGGGATGCTGAAGCGGGCAGCTCATCGGGTGTTCGGCGGATTCGAACCGGGCGCCGGACCGGGTAACGATCTGGTTGCCGATACCATCGACTCCCATGACGAGCGTTACCGACCATACTGCCGAGCCCGCCGCCGAGCACACCATCGACATCCACACCACCGCGGGCAAGCTCGCGGAGCTGCACAAGCGTCGCGCAGAGTCCCTGCATCCGGTCGGTGAGACGGCTATCGAGAAGGTCCATGCCAAGGGCAAGCTGACCGCCCGGGAGCGTATCTACGCACTGCTGGACGAGGATTCGTTCGTCGAGCTGGACGCGCTGGCACGGCACCGCAGCACCAACTTCGGATTGGAGAACAACCGTCCGCTGGGCGACGGGGTGGTCACCGGCTACGGCACCATCGACGGCCGCGACGTGTGCATCTTCAGCCAGGACGCCACCGTGTTCGGCGGCAGCCTGGGCGAGGTGTACGGCGAGAAGATCGTCAAGGTGCAGGAATTGGCGGTCAAGACCGGCCGCCCGCTGATCGGCATCAACGACGGCGCCGGCGCGCGCATTCAGGAAGGCGTCGTCTCGCTGGGCCTCTACAGCCGAATTTTCCGCAACAACATCCTGGCCTCCGGCGTCATCCCGCAGATCTCGCTGATCATGGGCGCCGCCGCCGGCGGGCACGTCTACTCCCCCGCGCTGACCGACTTCGTGATCATGGTGGACCAGACCAGCCAGATGTTCATCACCGGACCCGACGTCATCAAGACCGTCACCGGCGAGGACGTCACCATGGAGGAACTCGGCGGTGGCCACACCCACATGGCCAAATCCGGGACCGCGCACTATGTCGCGTCCGGCGAACAGGACGCATTCGACTACGTTCGCGAGCTACTGAGCTACCTGCCGCCCAACAACTTCACCGACCCGCCGCGCTACCAGACGGAGGCCCCGGCAGGGCCGGTAGAAGAGAACCTCACCGACGAGGACCTCGAGCTGGACACGCTGATCCCCGACTCCCCGAACCAGCCCTACGACATGCACGAGGTCGTCACTCGCATCCTCGACGAGGACGAGTTCCTGGAGATCCAGGCCGGCTACGCGCAGAACATCATCGTCGGGTTCGGGCGCATCGAGGGCCGGCCGGTGGGCATCGTCGCCAACCAGCCCACCCAATTCGCCGGCTGCCTGGACATCAACGCCTCGGAGAAGGCGGCCCGCTTCGTGCGGACCTGCGACTGCTTCAACATTCCGATCGTGATGTTCGTCGACGTTCCGGGCTTTTTGCCCGGCACCGACCAGGAATACAACGGCATCATCCGCCGCGGCGCCAAGCTGCTCTACGCCTACGGCGAGGCCACCGTCCCGAAGATCACCGTCATCACCCGCAAGGCCTACGGCGGCGCGTACTGCGTGATGGGCTCCAAAGACATGGGCTGCGACGTCAACCTGGCCTGGCCGACCGCGCAGATCGCGGTGATGGGTGCTTCCGGCGCCGTCGGCTTCGTGTACCGCCAGCAGCTCGCGCAAGCGGCGAAGGACGGGCAGGATGTCGATGAGCTGCGGCTACAACTGCAGCAGGAATACGAGGACACGCTGGTCAACCCGTATATCGCCGCTGAGCGCGGATACGTCGACGCGGTGATCCCGCCGTCGTACACCCGCGGCTACATCGGTACGGCGCTGCGGCTGCTGGAACGCAAGATCGCGCAGCAGCCGCCGAAGAAGCACGGGAACATTCCCCTGTGAGTCGAGTGAGCGGAGCGAGCGCCGCGAGCGACGGGAACGAGGCGAACAATCAGGCCACCGTGAGTCGAGTGAGCGGAGCGAGCGCCGCGAGCGACGGGAACGAGGCGAACAATCAGGCCACTGTGAGTCGAGTGAGCGGAGCGAGCGCAATGAATGAGCGCAACCAGACGAACGAAACCAGCACCACCGACCCCGCACCTCACCCGCACGAACCGCACATCGAGATCGTCAAGGGCCACCCCACCGATCAGGAGTTGGCGGCACTGATCGCGGTGCTGGGCAGCGTCAGCGGTGCGCCGCCGGCGCCGGAAACCGAGCCCACTCGATGGGGCTTGCCGGTCGACAAATTGCGGTTCCCCGTGTTCAGCTGGCAACGCATCACGCTGCAGGAAATGCTGCACATGCGCCGATGACCCGGTTGGTGCTCGGGTCCGCATCCCCCGGCCGGCTCAAGGTGCTTCGCCAGGCCGGCGTCGTCCCGCTAGTCGTGGCCTCCGGTGTCGACGAGGACGCGCTCATCTGCGGTTTGCGGCCCGAATCTTCGCCCGACGAGGTGGTAGGCACACTGGCCCGAGCCAAAGCCGAGCAGGTCGCGGGGGCGGTGAACCGCTCGCTCGCTAGCGATTGCGTTGTGGTGGGCTGTGATTCGATGCTGCAGCTCGATGGCAAGTTATGCGGCAAGCCCCAATCTATCGCCAGCGCGCGGCAACAATGGCAGTCAATGGCGGGACGCGCCGGACAACTTTATACCGGCCACTGCGTTATCCGCCTGCATGACAACAAAATTACTCATAATGTCGGCGAAACAGCAATAACCACAGTGTATTTCGGAAGACCATCGCCGGGCGACCTCGAATCGTATTTGGCCAGCGGTGAATCGTTGCGGGTCGCAGGCGGGTTCACCCTCGACGGCTTAGGCGGCTGGTTCGTCGACAGAATCGACGGCGATCCGTCCAACGTGATCGGACTGAGCCTGCCGCTTCTGCGATCACTCCTACAACAGGTGGGGCTGTCGGTCGCCGCACTGTGGGCGGACAGCGCCGGCGATTGACCTGCGTGGCGCGTCAAGACTGCGAGACGTCATCGGCTGCGTCCCGGCGTCGGAGTGTGTTTTGCAGACGTTCACGTGTCGCGCTCGCCACATAAGGGCGCCCATAGTGTTGTGGCATGACCACGTGGGCCGAATTCAGCGCCGACGCGCCGCACATCGCGGCATTTCCACGCGACGTCATCGCGCCGCCGGCAACCTTTGTCTACTGGCCACCCTTCGCTCGGACGGCTTCCCGCGGATCAGCCCTATGGAGCCGCACATTCTCGAGAACCGGTTGCTGTTGCCCGGGATGCCCGGCACCACCAAGTTCCGCGATCTCGCGCGCGACCCGCGGTTCTGCCTGCACACCGCGACCATCGACACCCAGGTGACCACGGCGACGCGAAGCTGTGGGGTCTGGCCCACGTCGCCACCGACACCACACTGCTTCGCCGGTTCGCCGAAACCCTGTTCGACCAGACCGGATTGGATGTGCGTGGGCAGCAATTCGACCTCTTCGCAGCCGACATCACCGGAGCATCGGCGGTAGAGGTCCGCGACGGGCGTCTGGATATCACCGTCTGGAATCCGGGCCAGACCGAACGGGTGGTTCACAAGCACTGAGCTACGGGCGGTTGCTGGGCCAGCGGTAGGCTCGATAACGTGCCCCTGCCCACAGATCCGAGTCCTACCTTGTCGGCCTATGCCCACCCCGAACGGCTCGTGACCGCCGATTGGCTGTCCGCCCACCTGGGCGCGCCCGGCCTGGCGATCGTCGAATCCGACGAGGACGTCCTGCTTTACGACGTCGGCCATATTCCGGGTGCGGTCAAGGTCGATTGGCACACCGACCTCAACGACCCAACGGTGCGCGACTACATCGACGGCCAGCAGTTCGCCGCTTTGATGGACCGCAAGGGCATTGCCCGCGACGACACCGTGGTGATCTACGGCGACAAGAGCAATTGGTGGGCCGCCTACGCGCTCTGGGTTTTCACCCTGTTCGGCCACCCCGACGTGCGCCTGCTCAACGGCGGACGTGACCTCTGGCTCGCCGAGCGCCGCGACACCACCCTGGAGGTGCCGGACAAGACGTCGACCGGCTACCCCGTGGTGCAGCGCAACGACGGCCCCATCCGCGCGTTCAAAGACGACGTGCTGGACATCCTGGGCAACCAGCCGCTGATCGACGTACGTTCCCCTGACGAGTACACCGGCAAACGCACCCACATGCCCGAGTACCCCGAGGAAGGCGTACTGCGCGGCGGCCACATTCCCACCGCCCGGTCGATCCCCTGGAGCAAGGCGGTCGACGAGAGCGGGCGGTTTCGCAGCCGCGAGGAGCTGGAAGAGCTCTACGGCTTCTTGAGCCCGGACGACAAGACCGTCGTCTATTGCCGCATCGGCGAGCGGTCCAGCCACACCTGGTTCGTGCTCACGCATTTGCTCGGCAAGCCCGGCGTCCGCAACTACGACGGGTCGTGGACCGAATGGGGCAACACCGTGCGCGTGCCGATCGTCACGGGCGAAGACCCGGGAGCCGTGCCCGAGCGATGAGTCTGCCCGCGCCGCTGGCCGAGGTGGTGTCCGACTTCGCCGAAGTCCAGGGCCAGGACAAGCTGAAGCTGCTGCTGGAATTCGCCGACGAACTCCCAGCACTGCCCGCCGAGCTCGAGGAACGGGCCATGGAGCCCGTGCCCGAATGCCAGTCCCCGCTGTTCCTGTATGTCGACGCAAGCAATCCGCAGCGGGTGCGCCTGCACTTCAGTGCGCCGGCCGAAGCGCCGACCACCCGCGGATTCGCCTCCATCCTGGCCGCCGGGCTGGACGGGCAGCCGGCGGCCGACATCCTGGCGGTGCCCGAGGATTTCTACGCCGAATTGGGTTTGGCCGCTCTGATCAGCCCGCTTCGACTGCGCGGCATGTCGGCGATGCTCGCCCGGATCAAGCGCCGACTGCGCGAAACGGTTTGAATCGGGGAACCGCGTGACCGGCTCCACGGCGCGGCGCATAAACTTCCCCGAACAAGACTTGTAAGAAAATCTCTTAAAGACGTTCAGCCCTACAGGAGGCGCAGTGGCCAGTCACGCCAGCTCCAGGATCACTAAAGTTCTGGTCGCCAACCGCGGCGAGATCGCAGTCCGGGTGATCCGGGCGGCCCGGGATGCCGGTCTGGCCAGCGTGGCCGTCTACGCCGAACCCGACGCCGACGCCCCGCACGTACGGCTGGCCGACGAGGCGTTCGCCCTGGGCGGTCAGACCTCGGCCGAGTCCTACCTGGACTTCGAAAAGCTGCTCGACGCGGCGGCCAAGTCCGGTGCCAATGCCATCCACCCCGGCTACGGCTTCCTGTCGGAAAACGCCCATTTCGCCCAGGCCGTGACCGACGCCGGCCTGATCTGGATCGGGCCCAGCCCGCAGTCGATCCGCGACCTCGGCGACAAGGTCACCGCCCGTCACATCGCGGCCCGCGCCCAGGCGCCGCTGGTGCCCGGCACCCCGGACCCGGTCAAAGACGCCGACGAGGTGATCGCCTTCGCCAACGAATACGGCCTGCCGATCGCGATCAAGGCCGCGCACGGCGGCGGCGGCAAGGGCATGAAGGTGGCCCGCACGATCGACGAAATCCCCGAACTGTACGAGTCGGCCGTGCGGGAAGCCACCGCCGCGTTCGGCCGCGGCGAGTGCTTCGTCGAGCGTTACCTGGACAAGCCGCGCCACGTCGAGGCCCAGGTGATCGCCGACCAGCACGGCAACGTCGTGGTCGCCGGGACCCGCGACTGTTCGCTGCAGCGCCGCTACCAGAAGCTGGTCGAGGAGGCGCCGGCGCCGTTCCTGACCGACGCGCAGCGCAAGGAGATCCACGAATCGGCCAAGCGGATCTGCAAAGAGGCCCACTACTACGGCGCCGGAACCGTCGAATACCTGGTCGGCCAGGACGGCCTGATCTCCTTCCTGGAGGTCAACACCCGCCTTCAGGTCGAGCATCCGGTCACCGAGGAAACCGCCGGCATCGACTTGGTACTGCAGCAGTTCAAGATCGCCAACGGCGACAAGCTCGACATCACCGAGGACCCCACCCCGCGCGGGCACGCCATCGAGTTCCGGATCAACGGCGAGGACGCCGGGCGGGGCTTCCTGCCCGCGCCCGGCCCGGTGACCAAGTTCCACCCGCCCGCGGGCCCGGGCGTCCGTATGGACTCCGGCGTCGAGACCGGCTCGGTGATTGGCGGCCAGTTCGACTCGATGCTGGCCAAGCTGATCGTTCACGGCGCCGACCGTGCCGAGGCGCTGGCCCGCGCCCGCCGCGCGCTGGCCGAATTCGAAGTCGAGGGTCTGGCGACGGTGATCCCCTTCCACCGGGCGGTGGTGTCCGACCCGGCATTCATCGGCGACGAGCACGGCTTCTCGGTGCACACCCGCTGGATCGAGACCGAGTGGAACAACACCGTCGAACCCTTCACCGGCAGCGAGCCGAGCGACGAAGAGGACGCCCGGCCGCGGCAGAAGGTGGTCGTCGAGGTCGACGGCCGCCGGGTCGAGGTGTCACTGCCGGCCGACCTCGCACTGTCCGGCGGCGGCGGGTGCGACCCGGTCGGTGTTATCCGGCGCAAGCCCAAGCCGCGCAAGCGTGGCGCCCACAGCGGTGCGGCAGCCTCCGGCGACGCCGTTACCGCGCCCATGCAGGGCACCGTGGTGAAGGTCGCGGTCGAAGAAGGTCAGGAAGTGGCGACGGGCGACCTCGTGGTCGTCCTGGAGGCGATGAAGATGGAGAACCCGGTCACCGCGCATAAGGACGGCGTCATCACCGGGCTGGCGGTCGAAGCCGGGGCCGCCATCACCCAGGGAACGGTGCTGGCCGAGATCAAGTAGCCGCTCACCGCGCCAACCCCTGCCTGACCAGCGATTCTCTGAGTCGGATCGGAGAACGTTGTCGCCCCGGCACCCGCCGGGTAGCCTCAAAACAGGTTGAGTTCACAGCCGCCCGGAGCCACGTCCTGTCAGTGCGTCAGGGTCGCGAGGGAGGCAAACTCCCTGCGTAAGCGGCACAGCGCACACTCGACGTGGTCGACACCAACGAATGTTCGATGGATGGAGTCCACGATTGTCTGTGATCCAATCCTGGCAGAAATGCGGAACCGCTGACTTCACTGCCAGCTATGGTCCGTCGGCCGGCGTGGTCACCGTAGAAGGTGAGCTCGACGCCGCCAACGCCGATCAGCTCGCCGGATACGTCCAGCAGTGCGTGAGGTATTGCCGGTGGCTGACCCTGGACCTACGGCGCCTGGAATTTATTGGGACTGCCGGGTTTTCCGCTCTTCACCGAATCAACGTGGTCTGCTCGGCGGCGGACACCCAGTGGGCGATGGTGCCGAGCCGGGCCGTGTCGCGGTTACTGGAGATTTGCGATCCCGACGGCGCGCTGCCGGTCATGGAGCCGGTGAACCCGGTGAACGGTGCCCCCGACGGCGATCTGCGCCTACTCGAGCTGGTCGCGGAGCCGCGCTAGCGACTTGGCGAGCAGCCGGGACACGTGCATCTGGGAGATGCCGACCCGCTCGGCGATCTGGGTCTGCGTCATCGACTCGAAAAACCTGAGGATCAAGACCGTTCGCTCGCGCTCGGGCAGCGCCTCGAGCAACGGGCGTAGCGACTCGCGATCTTCGATCCGGTCCAGGCCGGCGTCGATGTCGCCGAGGGTGTCCGCGATGGCACGGGCGTCGTCGTCTTCGTTACCACCACCGCTGTCGATGGACAGTGTGTTGTAAGAGCTGCCCGCCACCAGCCCTTCGACGACCTCGCCGCGGTCCATACCGAGTTCGGCGGCAAGTTCGGTTGCGGTGGGTGCCCTGCCGAGCCGCTGCGACAACTCGGCGGTGGCGGTGCCCAACCGCAGGTGTAGTTCCTTCAGCCGGCGAGGAACCTTGACTGACCAACTGTTGTCCCGGAAGTGCCGCCGGACTTCCCCCATGATGGTGGGCACGGCGAACGAGACGAAGTCCGACCCGGTCTCGACGTCGAAGCGGACTACCGCGTTGACCAGTCCGACCCGGGCGACCTGAATCAGGTCGTCGCGGGGTTCGCCGCGTCCCTCGAACCGCCGGGCGATGTGATCGGCCAGCGGCAGGCAGCGCTCCACGATGTTGTCGCGGTGGCGCTGGAAATCCGGTGAGTCGGGGTCAAAACCGGCCAACTCACGAAACATCTCCGGGACATCGGCGTATTCGTTGGGCCGTGAAGCAGAACCGCCGGCAGCACGCGGCGTCACCTGCCAGCGGCCGCCCGTCGGGCCGTCAACACAATGCCGAACACACTGCCGGCGGCGTCGGGCATGCGACCGTCGTGGAAAGTCTGGACGTCGTCGGCCAGCGACGTCAGGACATGCCAGCTGAAGCTGCCCGGTGCCACGACGTCGTGGGTGTCGCACATCGCGGACGCCTCCACCACGAGTTCGTCGTCGCGCGGGTCGACCACCAGCGTCAAGGTCGCGTTCGGTGTGGCGGAACGGATAAGCCGGGTACACACTTCGTCGACGGCCAGTCTCAGGTCGGCGACCGCGTCGAAATCCAAGTCTTCGAAGGTGCCGATGGCGCCGACCAGGGTACGCAGGATCGCCAGATTCTCCAAGCGCGCAGCAACGTTCAGCTCGACGGCGCGGTCGCCGCGTTGGTGCCTGTTGGGACGCGCGTCGGCATCGCTCATGTGGCCTCCCGGCAATTTTTGACCGACACTACTACTACTGATTTGGGTCCCGATTTGGCTGTCGATTTCGGTCCCTTTCCGATCGCCTCCCGGAGGCCCGTTTTGGGCCGCGCGCTCTAACCGGTTGGTCATGGCCGCCACCGGGTATTCAACCAGCCATGGACGAGGCGGACGTGACCGACACAATCCGGACGCGCCGGCTCCGGCGCATCGCGGTGATCGCCGGGATCACCTTGGTGGTGTTGATCGCGATCGCTGCAGCGATCTATGTCGGGGCCTTCGTGATTCTGTCCCCGATGATGGGGTGACGGCGCCGACGCGGCAAAGCCCGTACTCGTCATGGTTCACAACTGATACCCCGTCGGCGCCACCCGTAAAACAAAACCGTCGCCCGGTTTTTTGCAGTGAGGCGCCAGCCGGCACCGGAAGCTGCTAGCTGGCCAGCCGTTGGCGCGGTACCTCGGGGTGTTCCGCATACCACCGCTCGGCGATTCGGCGCACCCGCCGGTGCTCGGCGGCCAGCCACACCAGCCCGGCCACCGTGACCACGAGCGCCGCGACACCGGCGACCATGCCCTGGGAGTTATGCCCGGTGCCGAAGGCGGCAAGAGATCCGACACCGCCGATAACCCCGGCCACCACCAGCAGATACCCGGGGCCAGTGCAGCACGTCGATCAGTGACTCGCCGGCCAGCGGCCGCGTCGTATGCAGGTGGTCGACGGGGTCGCGGTAGGTGTCCCCCATGGCTCCTCCTCGTTCTCACTCGTCAGCGGCCGGACTCGCGGGACAGGATGGCGGGGTCAGAGCCAACTAACCGCCAGTGCCGGGCCGGCGATGGGAGGCACGCCCATGGACACAGCCACCACCATCAGCGTCAACAAGAACCATCCGGCGCCGTGCCATCCCCACCAGGTACCGCGGGCGCGCCACACCTGATAGGTGCGGATGAAGGCCCAGATTCCACCGGCCAACAGGATCAGCGGGCCGCCGAAGGCCAGCAGGGTCCGCTCCGGTGGGCCACAGGCCACCGTGTCCACGGCCGCGCCGCCGCACGTGCTGACCCACAAGGCCGCCATGATGACAAACCCCACACCAGCGCCGGCGGCCAGGACTGCGAACCGGACGGCGGCGCGAACCTCGGCGTCGTCCTGTCCCAATCGGTCACCGGGTGATCGTTCGCGTGCCTTCTGCATCCTGAACCCCAAATCCCGCGTTCGCGGAGTACAACGTTTCCATACCCCGCGGTCAGCCCAGGTAAACGGTGCGACTAGGTCCGACTAGGTCCGACTAGGTCACAGCCGTCTCACAGCCGTCAATGCGGCACGTACACCGGCGATCGCGGCATCGATCTCGGCGCGCGTGACGGTCAACGCCGGACGGAAGCGCACCCCGTCGTCACCGGCCGGCAGCACGATCACCGCGCGTTGCCACAACCGGCGGATCACGTCGTCACGGTCCGCGGTGGTCGGCAGGCTGAAGGCACACATCAGCCCCCGGCCGCGCGGATCCAGAACCAGGCCCGGGAACTCCTGGGCAAGCTCGTCGAGCCGGGCGCGCAGGTGGTGGCCCTGCCGGGCCGCATGTTCGAAGAGCCCGTCGTTTTCGATCACCTCCAGGATGCGCCGGGCCCGCACCATGTCGACCAGGTTTCCGCCCCACGTCGAGTTGAGCCGCGACTTGACGGCAAACACGTTGTCGGCGACCTCGTCGACGCGGCGGCCTGCCATCACCCCGCACACCTGCGTCTTCTTGCCGAAGGCCACGACATCGGGCGCCACGCCCAACTGCTGGTAAGCCCAAGGGGTTCCGGTGATCCCACAGCCGGTCTGTACCTCGTCGAAAATCAGCAGCGCATCGTATTCGTCACACAACCGGCGCATCGCCGCGAAGAACTCGGGCCGGAAGTGGCGGTCGCCGCCTTCGCCCTGGATGGGCTCGGCGATGAAACAGGCGATGTCGTGGGGATGCGCCTCGAATGCCGCGCGGGCCTGCCGCAGCGCCTCGGCCTCCAGCGCATCCATGGCCGACTCGCCTAAACCCGGTCGGATATGCGGTGCGTCGACGCGCGGCCAGTCGAATTTCGGGAAGCGGGCCACGGTGACCGGCTTGGTGCTGGTGAGCGACAGGGTGTAGCCGCTGCGGCCGTGAAATGCCCCGCTCAAGTGCAGCACCCGGGTGCCCAGCGCCGGATCGATGCCGCGCGCCTGGTTGTGGCGGCTTTTCCAGTCGAATGCGACCTTGAGGGCGTTCTCCACCGCCAAAGCGCCGCCTTCGACGAAGAACAGATGCGGTAGCGCCGGGTCTCCCAACACCCTGACGAAGGTCTCGACGAAGCGCGCCATCGCCACCGAATACACATCGGAGTTGCTGGGTTTGTTCAACGCGGCCTCGGTGAGCTCGGCGCGGAATTCTTCGTCGCCGGCCAGCGCCGGATGGTTCATGCCCAGCGCCGACGAGGCGACGAAGGTGAACATGTCGAGGTAGCGACGGCCGGTTCGGGCGTCGACCAGATAGCAGCCGGCCGACCGGGACAGATCAAGCACCAGGTCGAGGCCGTCGACCAGAATGCTGCGGCCCAGCACCTCGTGGACCTGGTCTGGCGTTACCGGCCGACGGGTGTGCGCAGACGATCTCACGGCGGCAGTCATATCACCATGCTAGCCGTGGTTTTACGGAGTCAGATGATATCTACCGGAAAGATTATGGTATGAACTGCCGATCGCTGTAAAAAGTGTTCAGGATGATGGTGCTTCGAGTGCGCACGTTGGCGGCTGTCCGGATTCGCTGCAGCAGGTCCTCCAGGGCCCGGGCGGACTCGACGCGCACTAGCAGGACGTAACTCTCTTCGCCGGCCACGGAGTGACACGCTTCGATTTCGTCGATGTGTTCCAGCCGGGCGGGCGCATCATCGGGTTGGGAAGGGTCCAGAGGAGTGATGGCCACGAACGCTGACAGCAGGTGCCCGACGGCCTCCGGGTTGACCCGCGCCGAATACCCGGTCACCACGCCACGCGACTCCAGCCGGCGTACCCGCGACTGGACCGCCGAGACCGACAGGCCGGCACTGGCGGCCAGCTCCGAGAGGGTGGCACGCCCGTCGGCGACCAGCTCGCGCACCAGGATCCGGTCGATGTCGTCGAGCCTGTCAGCCATGGCCGGAGACTATCGCAGCGGCGGCACCCGATGAGTCCGGTCAAGAGGCTGGCCACCTGGCAACTGCGGGCCCGCTTCGCCGCCGGGCTGTCGGCCAGGTATGCCGCTGAAGTGCCCGCCTACACCGCGCTGGTGAAGGTGAGCACGCAGGTCAACGCCGACTACGCGGCGCGCCATGGCGATGCGGACCGGTTGGGCTCGCTGCGGCGGGTCACCGCCGAACGGCATGGCGCCATCCGGGTGGGCACCCCTGCCGAGCTCGCCGCCGTCGCCGACCTGTTCGCCGCGTTCGGCATGGAACCGGTCGGCTGCTACGACCTGCGCTCGGCGCGGTCGCCGATTCCCGTGGTGGCCACCGCGTTTCGCCCGATCGAAGCAGATGAACTGGCGCGCAACCCGTTTCGGGTGTTCACGTCGATGCTGGCCACCGGCGACAGCCGGTTCTTCGATGCCGGGCTGCGCAACCGCGTGCAGAACTTCCTGGCGCAGCGGCAGTTGTTCGATCCCGCGCTGCTGGCCCGGGCGCGGGTGATCGCGGACGACGGCGGCTGCGACGCCGAGGAAGCGCAGGCTTTCGTCGCCGGGGCGGTGGCCGCATTCGCGCTGTCGCGAGAACCGATCGACAAGTCCTGGTACGACGAGCTGTCCCGGGTGTCGGCGGTGGCCGCCGACATCGCCGGGGTCGGCAGCACCCACATCAATCACCTGACGCCGCGGGTGCTGGACATTGACGAGCTGTACCGTCGGATGAGCGGGCGCGGGATCGCCATGATCGACACCATTCAGGGCCCGCCGCGCACCGCGGGACCCGCCGTGCTGTTGCGGCAGACCTCTTTCCGCGCGCTGGCCGAACCGCGGTTGTTTCGCTGTGCCGACGGCCGCATCACCGAGGGCAGCCTGCGGGTGCGCTTCGGTGAAGTCGAGGCGCGCGGTGTCGCCCTCACCCCGCGCGGGCGCCAGCGCTACGACACCGCGATGGCACATGCCGACCCGGCCGCCGTGTGGGGCGACCACTTCCCGGCCACGGATGCGGAGCTGGCCGCGCAGGGCCTGGCCTACTACCGCGGCGGCGACCCGTCGGCGCCCATTGTTTACGAGGACTTCCTGCCGGCCTCGGCGGCCGGAATCTTCCGCTCCAATCTGGACAGCGACGGCAGCGATACCCGTGCCGCCGACGCGGTCGACAATTGCGGCTACGACGCGCAGTGGTTGGCCGGGGCCATCGGACGCGATATCCACGACCCCTACGCACTCTATGAAGCACAGGCCAAGGAGGCTGCCGTATGACCAGCACCAGCGAGCTACGCGACCGGGTCCTGGGGGCTTCCGACGCGATCGGGGTAACTGCCGGCCTGGGCGAGCCGGGCGGGCACGGGATGCCGGTCAGCACGCCGATCACCGGCGAGTCGTTGTTCTCGCTCGCCTACACCACGCCCGAGCAGGCCGATCGCACGATCGCCGAGGCGGTGCAGGCGTTCTCGACATGGCGCGGCATGCCCGCACCGGTGCGTGGCGCGCTGGTGTCCCGGCTCGGGGAGTTGCTCACCGCGCACCGACACGACCTCGCCACGCTGGTGACGGTCGAAGTAGGCAAGATCACCGCCGAGGCGCTGGGCGAAGTCCAGGAAATGATCGACATCTGTCAGTTCGCGGTCGGCCTGTCGCGCCAGCTCTACGGGCGCACCATCGCCTCGGAGCGCCCGCGGCACCGGCTGATGGAGACCTGGCATCCGCTCGGCGTGGTCGGTGTGATCACCGCGTTCAACTTCCCGGTCGCGGTGTGGGCGTGGAATACCGCGGTGGCGCTGGTGTGCGGGGACACCGTGGTGTGGAAACCCTCGGAGCTGACACCGCTGACGGCGCTGGCCTGTCAGGCATTGCTGACCCGCGCCGCCGCCGACGTCGGTGCCCCGCCCTCGGTGAGCGGCCTGCTGTTGGGCGAGGCGGATCTGGGAGAGCTGCTCGTCGACGACCCGCGCGTTGCGCTGGTGTCGGCGACCGGTTCGGTGCGGATGGGCGGGCAGGTCGGTCCGCGCGTCGCCGCCCGGTTCGGCCGGGTGCTGCTGGAGCTGGGCGGCAACAACGCGGCCGTGGTGACGCCGTCGGCCGATCTGGAGCTGGCGGTGCGAGGCATCGTGTTCGCCGCCGCCGGCACCGCCGGCCAGCGCTGCACCAGCCTGCGCCGGCTGATCGTGCACCGTTCGATCGCCGACGACGTGGTGACCCGGGTCGCCGAGGCGTTCCGCACCCTGCCCGTCGGCGACCCGTCGGTGCCGGCCACGCTGATCGGCCCGCTCATCCACGAGACCGCCTACCGCGACATGGTGGGCGCGCTGGAGCAGGCGCGCGCCGATGGCGGTGAGGTCATGGGCGGGGACCGGCACCCGGCCGAGCACCCGAGCGGGTACTACGTTGCGCCCGCCGTGGTCCGGATGCCGTCGCAGACGGCCATCGTGGCGACCGAGACGTTCGCGCCGATTCTCTACGTGCTGGTCTACGACGAGCTCGACGACGCTATCGCGCTCAATAATGCTGTGCCGCAAGGACTTTCGTCGGCAATCTTCACCAACGACCTGCGCGAGGCGCAGCGCTTCCTCGACGAATCCGACTGTGGAATCGCCAACGTGAACATCGGTACCTCGGGTGCGGAGATCGGCGGCGCCTTCGGCGGCGAGAAGCAAACCGGCGGCGGGCGCGAGTCCGGTTCGGACGCCTGGAAGGCCTATATGCGCCGCGCCACCAACACGATCAACTACTCCCGCGAGCTGCCGCTGGCCCAGGGCGTGGTGTTCGGCTGAGAATCAGGTCTAGCGGAGCTGGTAGTCGACATGAGTAATATCGTCCCCATGGCGACAGCCAGGAGGCGGTTATCCCCTGAGGACCGACGCGCCGAACTGCTGGCCCTGGGGGCGGAAGTTTTCGGAAAGCGACCTTACGACGAGGTCCGCATCGACGAGATCGCGGAGCGCGCCGGGGTGTCGCGTGCGCTGATGTATCACTACTTCCCCGACAAGCGGGCGTTCTTCGCCGCCGTCGTCAAGGACGAGGCGGACCGGCTGTACGCGGCGACCAACAAGCCGCCCGCCCCGGGCCTGACGATGTTCGAAGAGATCCGCACCGGCGTGCTGGCCTATATGGCCTATCACCAGCAGAACCCGGAAGCAGCGTGGGCGGCCTATGTCGGCCTGGGCCGGTCGGACCCGGTGCTGCTGGGCATCGACGACGAAGCCAAGAACCGCCAGATGGAACACATCATGACCCGCATCGGTGAGGTCGTCAGCGGCATCCCGGGCAACAGCGCGCTGGAGCCGGAGGTCAAGCGAGATCTGCGGGTGATCATCTTCGGCTGGATCGCGTTCACCTTCGAGATCTGCCGGCAGCGGATCATGGACCCCACCACCGACGCCGAATGCCTTGCCGACGCCTGTGCACACACCCTGCTGGACGCGATAGCCCGGGTGCCACAGATTCCGGAGGAATTGGCCCATGCGATGGCGACCGCACGCGACTTGCCGCAACGGTGAGTTGTCGGTACCCGTTGGCACGATGGTCAGGTGAGCTTTGACCCGCTAGGCCGATTCAGCGCGATCACCCGCGACTGGTTCGCCAGCACTTTCGCCGCGCCCACCGCCGCGCAGGCCAGTGCCTGGGCCGCGATCGCCGCCGGTGACAACACCTTGGTCATTGCTCCGACGGGCTCCGGCAAGACCTTGGCCGCCTTCCTCTGGGCGCTCGACAGCCTGGCTGCCGCGCCGGATCGGCAGGCCGGAACCCGCGTCCTCTACGTCTCGCCGCTCAAGGCGCTCGGCGTCGACGTCGAGCGCAACCTGCGCACCCCGCTGGCGGGGCTGACCCGGCTGGCCGAGCGCCGGAGCCTACCCGCGCCCGACATCAGCGTCGGAGTCCGCTCCGGCGACACCCCGCCCGCGGCACGCCGCCAGCTCATCGCGCGGCCACCCGACGTGCTGATCACCACGCCGGAGTCGCTGTTCTTGATGTTGACCTCGGCCGCCCGTGAAACGCTGGCCAACGTCGAGACCGTCATCGTCGACGAGATCCACGCCATCGCGGCCACCAAGCGGGGCGCTCATCTGGCGCTGTCGCTGGAGCGCCTCGACGACTTGGCGGACTTGGCGCCGGGGCCGGCTGGGAGGCGCCGCGCACAGCGCATCGGCCTGTCGGCGACGGTGCGTCCGCCCGAGGAACTCGCCCGGTTCTTGTCCGGACAGTCCCCGACCACCATCGTCGCTCCCCCCGCGGCCAAGACACTGGAGCTGTCCGTGCAGGTGCCGGTGTCCGACATGGCCAACCTGGCGAACAACTCGATCTGGCCCGATGTCGAGGCCCGGCTGGTCGACCTGATCGAAGCGCACAATTCGACCATCGTGTTCGCCAACTCGCGGCGACTGGCCGAACGACTCACCGCGCGGCTCAACGAAATTCACGCCGAACGCTGCGGCGTGGAGCTTCCCGCCGCGCCCGATCAGAAGACCAACCCGCAGGTTGCCGGCGGCGCCCCGGCCTATGTCATGGCAAGCGGCCAAAGCTTTGGCGCCCCTCTGGTGTTGGCGCGCGCCCATCACGGATCGGTCAGCAAGGAGCAGCGCGCCCTGGTCGAGGAGGACCTCAAACGCGGGCTGCTCAAGGCGGTGGTGGCGACGTCGAGCCTGGAGCTGGGCATCGACATGGGTGCGGTGGATCTGGTGATCCAGGTGGAGGCGCCGCCGTCGGTGGCCAGCGGCCTGCAACGCATCGGGCGGGCCGGGCACCAGGTCGGTGAGATCTCGCGGGGAGTGCTGTTTCCCAAGCACCGCACCGATCTGCTCGGCTGTGCGGTGAGCGTGCAACGCATGCTGGCCGGCCAGATCGAGACCATGCGGGTGCCGGCCAATCCGCTGGACATCCTGGCCCAGCACACCGTGGCGGCGGCCGCGCTGGAGCCGCTCAACGCCGACCGCTGGTTCGACACTGTGCGCCGCAGCGCCCCGTTCGCGACCCTGCCGCGCGGCGCGTTCGAGGCCACCCTGGATCTGCTGTCCGGCAAGTACCCGTCCACCGAGTTCGCCGAGCTGCGGCCGCGGTTGGTCTACGACCGCGATACCGGCACGCTGACCGCGCGTCCGGGCGCGCAGCGGCTCGCCGTCACCTCCGGCGGCGCCATCCCCGACCGCGGGCTGTTCACCGTGTGGCTGGCCACCGAAAAGCCTTCGCGGGTAGGCGAACTCGACGAAGAGATGGTTTACGAGTCGCGCCCCGGCGACGTGATCTCGCTGGGGGCCACCAGCTGGCGGATCACCGAGATCACCCATGATCGGGTGCTGGTGATCCCCGCGCCGGGTCAGCCGGCCCGGTTGCCGTTCTGGCGTGGCGACGACGTCGGCCGCTCGGCCGAGCTGGGCGCCGCGCTGGGCCAGCTGACCGGCCAGCTGGCCCGCCTGGGTCGCGAGGCGTTCGGCAAGCGTTGTGCCGCTTTGGGTTTCGACGACTACGCCACCGACAACCTGTGGGTCCTGCTGGATGAGCAGCGGGCCGCCACCCGGGTGGTGCCCACCGACACCACCCTGCTGGTCGAGCGGTTCCGCGACGAGCTGGGCGATTGGCGGGTGATCCTGCACTCCCCGTACGGGCTGCGGGTGCACGGACCGCTGGCGCTGGCGGTGGGCCGGCGGCTGCGGGAGCGCTACGACATCGACGAGAAGCCCACCGCCTCCGACGACGGCATCGTGGTACGGCTGCCCGACACCGCGTCCGACACCGCGGACACACCACCCGGCGCGGAATTGTTCGTTTTCGACGCCGAGGAGATCGACGCCGTCGTCACCGCCGAGGTGGGCGAGTCGGCACTGTTCGCCTCCCGGTTCCGGGAGTCGGCGGCGCGGGCTTTGCTGCTGCCCCGCCGCCACCCCGGCCGCCGCTCGCCGTTGTGGCACCAGCGCCAGCGCGCCGCCCAGTTGCTGGAGGTGGCCCGCAAATATCCCGACTTCCCGATCGTGCTGGAAACCGTCCGCGAGTGCCTGCAAGACGTCTACGACGTCCCGACCTTGACCCGCTTGATGGCCGATATCGCCCAGCGCCGGGTGCGGATAGCCGAGGCCGACACCGCGACACCCTCCCCGTTCGCCGCCTCACTGCTGTTCGGTTACGTCGGTGCGTTCATCTACGAGGGCGATGTCCCGCTGGCCGAGCGCCGCGCGGCGGCGCTGTCGCTGGACAGCACGCTGCTGGCCGAGCTGCTGGGCCGCGTCGAGTTGCGTGAGCTGCTGGACGCGGAGGTCATCGCCGCGACCGGTCGCCAGCTGCAGCACCTGACGGCCGACCGGGCGGCCCGCGACGCCGAAGGCGTGGCGGACCTGCTGCGGCTGCTGGGTCCGCTCACCGAGGACGAAGTCGCCGCACGCGCGGGCGCGCCCGACGTCGGGGGCTGGCTGGAGGCGTTGCGCGCGGCCCGGCGCGCCCTGACGGTGTCCTTCGCCGACCGCAATTGGTGGGTGGCCGTCGAAGACATCGGCCGGCTGCGCGACGGCGTCGGCGCGGCGGTTCCGGTGGGACTGCCGGCGACGTTCACCGAAGAAGTGGCCGACCCGCTGGGTGAGCTGCTGGGCCGCTACGCGCGCACCCACACGCCGTTCACCACCGCCGAGGCCGCCGCCCGGTTCGGCCTGGGTTTGCGGGTGACCGCCGACGTGCTGGGCCGGCTGGCCAGCGACGGCCGGCTGGTGCGCGGCGACTTCGTCGCCACCGCGGCGCCGGGCGGCGTCGGAGCCGAGCAATGGTGCGACGCCGAGGTGCTGCGCATCCTGCGGCGCCGGTCACTGGCCGCGCTGCGGGCCCAGGTCGAGCCGGTCAGCACCGCGGCCTACGGGCGCTTCCTGCCGGAGTGGCACCAAGTGGGCGCCACCGACGCGGGCGGCGTCGACCGGCTCGCGGCGGTGATCGATCAGCTTGCCGGCGTGCGGATTCCGGCTTCGGCGCTGGAGCCACTGGTGCTGGCCCCACGAGTCCGCGACTACTCCCCGGCGATGCTCGACGAGCTGCTCGCCAGCGGCGAGGTCACCTGGTCGGGCGCCGGGTCGATCTCGGCCAGCGACGGCTGGATCAGCCTGCACCTCGCCGATTCCGCGCCCTTGACGCTGGCATTGCCTCCCAACTTGCCCACCGAGATCGAGTTGACCGATACCAATCGGGTAATCCTGGAAACGCTGGCCGGCGGCGGCGCGTACTTCTTCCGCCAGCTCACCGGAAACGGACATGCTGAGACCGACCTCAAAGCCGCCCTCTGGGAACTGATCTGGGCCGGCTGGGTCACCGGCGACACATTCGCGCCGGTGCGCGCGGTCCTCGGCGGCGGCCCGGGTTCCCGCAAGCGGTCCGCCCCCGCGCACCGCGGACACCGCCCGCCGCGGCTGAGCCGATACAGCGTCGCGCATGCCCAGGCGCGTGCCGCCGACCCCACGGTGGCGGGGCGATGGTCGGCACTGCCGCCTCCCGAGCCGGATTCCACGCTGCGGGCCCACTATCACGCCGAGCTGCTGTTGAACCGCCACGGCGTGTTGACCAAGGGCGCGGCGGCCGCCGAAGGTGTGCCGGGCGGGTTCGCCACCCTATACAAGGTGTTGAGCGCGTTCGAGGAGGCCGGCCGCTGCCAGCGCGGCTACTTCGTCGAGTCGTTGGGCGGCGCTCAGTTCGCCGTGGCATCCACCGTGGACCGGCTGCGCAGCTACCTCGACGGGATCGACCCGCAGCGGGCGGAGTACCGGGCCGTCGTACTGGCCGCCACCGACCCGGCCAATCCCTATGGCGCCGCACTGCCCTGGCCGGGCGCCGAACGTGCCGCCGCGGCCCGGCCGGGCCGCAAGGCCGGGGCACTGGTCGTGCTGGTGGACGGCGAGCTGGCCTGGTTCCTCGAGCGTGGCGGCCGCACCCTGCTGACCTTCACCGACGACCCGGGGGCCAGCCACGCGGCGGCCATCGCGTTGGCCGACCTGGTGGCTGCGCGCCGGGTCGCGTCGATCCTGGTGGAGCGCGTCGACGGGATACCGGCCCTGCAACCCGGCGGGCCGGACTGGGTGACCGGCGCTCTGGCCGAGGCCGGGTTCGTCCGCACCCCGCGCGGTTTGCGGCTGCGATGAGCCATGCCCGAGGGTGACACCGTCTGGCATACCGCGGCCATACTGCGGCAACAGCTGGGCGGCCGGACCCTGACCCGCTGCGATATCCGGGTGCCGCAGTTTGCCACCGTCGACCTCAGCGGGCACATGGTCGACGAGGTGCTCAGTCGGGGTAAGCATCTGTTCATCAGAGTTGGCGGGGTCAGCATTCACTCCCATTTGAAGATGGATGGCAGCTGGCGAGTTGCCGAGCGTCCGGTGCGGGCGGATCATCGGGTGCGAATCGTCTTGGAGGCAGGAAACATTCGGGCGGTCGGTGTCGACCTGGGCGTGCTGGAGCTGCTGGACCGAGACAACGACGGCACCGTCGTCGCGCATCTGGGACCCGACCTTTTGGGTGAGGATTGGGATGCTGCGGTTGCCGCCGCCAACCTGGCCGCCGATCCGGACCGGCCCATCGCCGAGGCGCTGCTGGACCAGCGGGTACTGGCCGGGATCGGCAATGTCTATTGCAACGAGCTGTGTTTCGTCAGCGGACATCTGCCGACGGCGCCGGTGAGCGCCATCACCGATCCGCGGCGCCTCGCTACCCGTGCGCGAGAGATGCTGTGGGCCAACCGTTTACGCTGGAGTCGCTGCACCACCGGCCACACCCGGGCCGGTCGGCGGCTGTGGGTCTACGGACGAGCCGGTGAACCCTGCCGGCGCTGCGGAACCTGCATCGAATACCTCCACGCCGGTGGCAGCGCCGGGCGAATCCGGTTCTGGTGCCCTACCTGCCAGCAATGACCTAATCCCGGCCGTGCGCCATAAGAACTGCACAACGGCTTGCGACCCGTCGAAAGCGCGCGGGCAGGCCCGACGGTCCCCTGGGCAGATAGTGCGTGCCGCCCGGCCAGGCAGCTCATCGCGACCAGCACCCGCCGCGCGCAGGAGCAGCGGCTGCCCGCCTACGGGTAGAAGGGGTTGAGAACCGGCGGGATGATTTGGTTGCCGGTCACACCGGTGAGCCGGACCCAGATCTGTGCGGGGATGTTAAGCGACTGGTAGACGCCGGCGCCGAGCCATGAGACGGGTAGCTGTAAGAAGCTGGGCATCGCATCGACGATGTTTTGTATCGGGGAATACACGAAGTAAGGGATGCCGGCCACCAGCGTGCGTGACCCCAGACTCAGGTTGGTCGCGATATCGGGATACCCCTGTCCGGCGAAATCGGCGCTGAGAACACTGAATAGATTGAAGCCGGGATCAACGTAAGTGCCGTCGAAGTTGGCGGACGTCAGGGGCCCACCCTGCATATACGGCAGCGGCGGAATGCCGAATTCATCCATGATCGTCGGCGTCGTGCTGACGATTTGCCATGAGTTGTTGATATACCCGTCTCTCACATCATTGAAGGCCTGATCGAAGATGAGGAATGTCGCTGTCTCACGGGGTGATTGGAAGCCATGAGTGAGGCTGAAGTTTTGGGGTCCTATTTCACCATGGTCGGTGACCACGAGCGTGGAGAACTGCTCGCCGGGGTTAGCGACCTCCCAGTCGGCCACCGCTCCCAACAGGCCTGAACCGCCCATATTCGTAGGAAGTTGCCGACCCAGGTTGTAGTCCATGTTCCGAATGGCCTCTTGGTACTGCGGCGAATCACCGCCATACAGGTGCGCGTTTTCATCGACACCTACGAAGTAGGAGAAGATGAGATTGCCCTTGTTTGGATTGGCGGCCAGAATCGCGGCCTGGGATTTCTGGCCGACCAGGTTTTGCGTCGCTATCCAGTTGGTGTCGCCCGGGATCTGCGGGACGAATTCGATGTAGTCGGCCGGATACGATCCAGCGCCGGCGATGTCGGTGATGATGGGCCAGTTGGCGATGACCGTGGTGTTGACCTGATCGCCCCAGGTGCCCTCGAGCTGGTTGTACACGGTCGACCAGGTGTCGTACGTCCACGGGGTGAAGACATTGTTGGTCACGCCGGCCGTCTCGCTCCACACACCGGTCTGGATCGTCGTCCACGAGGGGTTGGAGACGCTGGTGTGCCCGACGATCGTCGACGCGGAGGTGACGCTTTGCGGCATCAGCGCGTGGAAGTTCGGGGTGCCAAGAGGGTCGGCCAGGATTGCGGCCAGATTCGTGCCGTCCGTGCCGATCAGCAGGAAATTCGCGTCGGGTGCCATCGAAAGCAGAGCAAGGGCCTGTTGTTGAGACACCGTCAGCACCGCTGGATGCTCCCCGACGCTGCCGGTGGCTCCCGGGGCGCCAAACAGGGACAACGCTCTTCCGCCCAACCCGCCGGTCCCGGCGGCGATGGATCCTATGCCGAGCCCGCCGGGACCGGCGG
>NZ_UPHQ01000330.1 GCF_900566055.1 Mycobacterium innocens | reverse complement strand
CAGCACTTCCACGGTGTCGGGCAGTAGTGGTGTGTTTCGCTGTTTGCGGCCCTTGCCGATGCAGTGTACGTGCGCGCCGCGACCGAGCTGGAGGTCGGCGACCGACAGCGCGGTCAGTTCGGAGATCCGCAGACCGGTCTGCAGGGTGAGCGCCAGCATCGCGTGGTCGCGGCGTCCGGCCCAGGTGTCGGGGTCGCAGGCAGCCAGCAGCGTGTCAGCCTCCTCGCTGGTGAGGTAGGTGATCAGGTTGCGTTGGAAGCGTTTCGGCGGGACCGCCAGCACGCGTTGGATCGAGGCGGCGTGTTCGGGATGGCGCAGTGCGGCGTAGCCGAACAGTGAGTGGATGGCCGCCAACCGGGTGTTGCGGGTGCGAACACTGTTGCCGCGATCGTGTTCGAGGTGGTCGAGGAACCCGGCGACCAGGGGCGCGTCCAGATCGGCGAGGTCGAGCTTGCTGGGCGGTTTGCCGGTGCGGGTCGCGGCGTAGCCGAGCAGCAGCCGGAACGCGTCGCGGTAGCCAGCGATGGTGTTCGGGCTGGCCTGGAGTTGCCCGATGAGCCGGTCGGTGAAGTAGGCCTGCAGGATCGGGGCGAGCGCGGTCATCGCCGGCCTCCGGGTCTGCTCGCCTGCAGCCGCTGCGCGGCAAGGCCCATCAACTCGGGCGTGGCCGTCAAATACCAGTAGGTGCTGGCCGGGTTGACGTGTCCGAGGTAGGTGGACAGCACCGGCATCATCGCGGCGACGTCGACGCCGGATCGGTACCAGTCCAGCAAGCAGCTCACGGTGAAGGCATGCCGAAGATCATGTGCGCGGGGCCGGACCGTGGCGGTGCGTAGTCCGATCGTGGTGGTGATCTCGATGAACGCCTCATGCACCGACGAATACCGCAGCGCGGCGCCGGTGGTGGACACGAAGAAAGTCTCCGATCGTCGCGGCGGCGGTATCCGGCGGTCGCGGCGGCGGGCGTAGCGGCGCAGCTGTTCGACGGTGCTCGGGTGCAGCGGTACGAGGCGGGGGTGGCCGGCCTTGCGGCCGGCGACGGTGAGCACGCCCGCCCGCAGGTCCACGTCGGTCCGGCGCAGCGGCAGTGTTTCCCCGATCCGCAAGCCGGTCACTGCAAGCAGCCCCAGTAGGGTGTGTATGGTCGCGGCACGCATCTCGGGGCGAAGGTCGTTGGCGGCCTGCAGGATCCGTTGTATTTCTGCATCGGTGTAGATGTAGGGTGTGGGCCGCTTGCCCTGTCCGGGGAATACCTTGGTGGGTGGGATTTCGGTTGCCGGGTCGATCGTGGCCAGGTAGCGGGCGAATCCGCGGATCGCGCCGAGTCGGTGCGACCAGTTGACCGGGTCGACATTGCGCGGCAGCCGCGCGAACGCGATCGCCGCCTCGGTCGTGATCGATGTCGACGCCCGCTGGCGCAGGTAGTCCAGGAATTGGGCCAACACCTGGCCGTCGCCGGTCAGGGTGAATCCCAGCCCTCGCCGCAGCCGTAAGTAGTCGTCGAGATGGGCGTGCAGCTCGGTAGTCATCGTTGGTCTCCGATCGGCCAGGGCCGCGCCAGCATCCGCAGCGCGGCGATGTCGACGCGGCTGTAGACCGCGGTGGTGGTCAGGCCCTGATGGCGCAGCGCCTGACCGATGTCCGGCAGCCGAACCCCGGCATGCACCATCCGCACCGCGGCCGTATGCCGAAGCCGGTGCGGCCCAACCGGACTCACACCAGCGCGCACGCACGCGCGGCGCACGATGCCGCCGACGGCTTCACGGGTGAGCGGATGGATCGGGGCGACGGCGGTGACGAACACCTCCCGCAGGTCGGTGGGTGGTCGCCCGCGTTGCAGGTAGCCGGTAACCGCGGTGCCGACGTCGGACGGTAGCGGCATCCGATCCACCCGGCCGCCCTTGCCGTGGACGACCAGTACACCTGCCCGCCAGTCGACGTCGTCGAGCCGCAACCGGGCGACCTCTCCGGCGCGCAGCCCCAGCCGCAACAGCACCACCAGCACCGCGTAGTCGCGGCGACCGATCGGACGGCGCCGATCGCACGCGTGCAGTAGCGCTTGCGCGTCGCGGTCGCCGATTCCTCGCGGCAGCAACGACATTCGGCGACCGGTCGCCGCCAACGCCGCCGCCGAGAGGTCCGCATCGACGAGGCCCTGCAGACGGCAATACCGCAGCAACGCTCTCACCGCGGCCACGTAATACTGCACCCCACCCACCGACACCCGCCCGGCCTCGGCGGTGATCGCGCGGGTCACATCCGCCGCCCTCAGCGCACTCACCTTGCCGTCGATGGTGTAGTCGACCAGGAACCGCCGACCGCGAGCCATGTACGCCGTGATCGTGGACCGCGACAACACCCGCTCCGACACGAGGTAACGCTCAAACCCACCCAGCAGCGCCTCGACCCCACTCGACTGCGGACGTGGCGGCGGCGCGATCGGCGTGACATGTTGCGCGGCAAGGAAGTCGAGCAGCGGCACCATGGCACGCCAGCCGCGGTGAAGCGTATAACCAGTCGCGCGGCGTGCGGCCAGGTACTCGACGACACATCCTTCGGTCAGATCCCGGCCCGACCAGCCGTGTTCATCCAGCCAGCGACTCAAGTGCGCCAACAGCCGCAGCTGGTGCACAGCCGACAACGGCGTATATCCCAACTGCCGCAACTTATCCCGAAATCCATCCGCGAACGGCGCCAGCGGACCCTCGAACCGAACGTCGGCGACCTTGCTGACCGGCTTGCCCATCACTTCCTCCTTCATCAATAACCCCGTCGAAGGAGATATCGGTCCTGTTTATGCCGACAGTTCAACCCCGCTCACGTCGCTGGCCAGCAGCTACCCAAAAACCTCGGCATAATCGTGAGGTCGGCATAATCG
>NZ_UPHQ01000025.1 GCF_900566055.1 Mycobacterium innocens | reverse complement strand
CAGGAAATCCGAAGATCACGACACGATAACGATCTGATCAAATCGCAAAGTAGCAGCTATATCAGAGCAACAGATCCGAGCGTAAACACGCCTGGATCACACAAATCCCCAGGTCAGCCGCCTGCGCCCGCCGCGGGAGATTGCCCCGAATCAGCTACGCGGAAATCCGCGCTAAGCACGCCGAGGGCGGGGAAAGCATGCCCGATGGGCGTATGCAACCCGACCAGACTGGGCGCGGCATCCGCGGGCCTGGTGATGGCCGTGCTGGCCGGCGGCTGTGGCAGCGACAACCCGGTGATCGACTCGCCGAACCGCGGCTCGAACTCCCACACCAAGGACACGACGGTGCAGAACGCCTACATCGTGCCGCGCTTTCAACCGGGGTCGTGTGCGATACAGGTGGGTGACGCCGCGGCGCTCGCTTTCACGGCCACCAACAATCGCGGCACCGAATCGGAACGCCTGCTCGCGATCGCCACCGACGCGGCCGAGGCCGTCCACATCTCTCCCGCCGCGCCGCTGGAAATCCCCCCCGCAGTCGTCGATCGCCGCCGGGCCGATCGAACAGGTCGGTAAGGGCGCTTCCGGCCAACCGTTCGCCGTCAGCGTGGACGGCGTGCGGGAATCCGCCAGACCGGGTACGTCGGTGGATGTGACCCTGGTGTTCGACCGTATTCGACAACTACGGCGACCTGACCATGCGGGTGCCCATCGAGGCGTGTCCCAGCCGGCAGTAGCCCGAGGTTGAAAAACGATGGCAGCCAACCGCTTTCAGTTGGATTCGGCGCAGCGTGCATACGACCACCCGGCACGGGGTAACCCTCTGAGACGGCAGACAGTTGAAGCATCGATAAGGATATCGAGAGGGATGAGGACTCATGACCGAGCACGCCGGGGAACGCACGACATCGAGCACCGGGCAACGGCTGGTCGCATCGTTTGACAAATATGACGCGGCTCAGGAGCTGGTAGATCGCATGTCCGACGGCGGATTCCCCGTCGAGCACGTGCGCATCGTCGGCGACGGCCTGCGCAGCGTCGAACAAGTCACCGGCCGCATGACCAAGGGCAAGGCCGCGCTCGCGGGTGCGGCCAGTGGCGCCTGGATCGGTGCGCTGATCGGTCTGCTGTTCTTGCTCTTTGCCGTCGGCCCGTTATGGCTTTGGGTATGGGTGCTCCTGCTGCCGATTGCCTTCGGCGCACTCTGGGGCGCTATCTTCGGCTTCGCGGCACACGCGTCGACGGGTGGAAAGCGAGACTTCACCAGCGAGCAGACCCTGCTGGCGCGCCGTTACCACGTCTATGTCACCGCCGAGTACGCCGACCACGCCGCCCACTTTCTGCCGGCAGCGCAGAGCGCGGCTCGCTGAAGTCGGTCTGAAAGCCTGGAGTTGGCCTGAAGTTGGCACAGCAGAGCGGGCAAGGTGTACTACCCCTATGAGGAACCCCGGCAGACTGTCGACGGGCGCGACTATTCCCGCGCACGAACTGGAAACCATCACCGGCTCGTCCGTGTCGGTGCCGGTGCCCCGCGGGCGTACCCATCTGCAGTTTCGCCGGTTTGCCGGGTGCCCGATCTGCAGTCTGCATCTGCACAGCTTCGCCGACCGCCACGAGCAGCTCACCGACGCCGGTATCACCGAAGTGGTGTTCTTTCACTCGCCGGCCGACGCGCTGCGCGGATATCAGACCGTGCTGCCGTTCGCCGTGGTCGCCGACCCCGATAAGGTGCACTACCGCCGGTTCGGGGTGGAACGGAGCTGGCGCTCTCTGGCCAGTTTGCGCGCCTGGTCAGCAGCTGTCCGCGGCTACCGCGCCGCGCTGCGGCACCGCCGCGACCCGGCCTACGCCGGCGTCGGATCTACCGACGGCACAACGCATTTGGGGCTGCCCGCGGACTTCCTCATCGATCCGGATGGCAGCCTGGTCGCGGTGCATTACGGGCGTCACGCCGACGACCAGTGGTCGGTCGACGAGCTGCTGAGTATCGATCGGTCGCTGGGGTAACGGCATGGCCAGCGAAGTGGTGGTCTACTGGCGTCCGGGCTGCCCGTTCTGTTGGCGGCTGCGCAGGGCGCTACGGCGGCGCCGGCTGCCCACCCGGGAGGTGAACATCTGGACCGATCCCGACGCGGCAGCGGTGGTCCGCTCGATCGCCGACGGCAACGAGACCGTGCCCACCGTCGTCGTCGGCGATATCGCCATGGTCAACCCGACGGCCGATCAGGTCGTCGACGCGGTCCGCAGCCGGGCTCCGGGGCTTCTCGACCAGGCGGCCGCGTCCTCCCGTTGGCGGACCATCTTCCGCGGTCCAAGCCGTTAGCCCGGCTCGCCCTCGATGCTCACGCCCCGCCAGAACGCCACGTGGTTCTTGAGGTCACTGGCCCGCGGGCTGGGGTCCGGGTAATACCAGGCGGCATCGGGATTGGTCTGGCCGTCCACCACGACGGTGTAGTAGTTGGCCACCCCCTTCCACGGGCACACCGACGTGGTGGGGCTGTCTCTCAGATACTCGCGGTGCACCGATTCCGGCGGGAAGTAGTGATTGCCCTCCACTTTGACGGTCTGCGGCACTTCTGCGAGCACGGTCCCGTTCCACACGGCGCGAATCATTCGCCCACCTCCCTGTCGGCTTCGATAGTGCACGGTTTCCGGGGCCGGCGCGGCCGATTGCCCGCCTTGAGATGTGGCCCCGGAAATGAGTTGGATAGTGGCATGCAATTTCCGCAACGGCTCGCCCGGTTCAACCGCCATGTCACCAACCCCATTCAGCGGATGTGGGCCGGTTGGCTACCTCCGTTCGCGACCATCGAGCATGTCGGGCGACGATCGGGCAAGCCGTACCGCACCCCGGTCAACGCCTTCGAAGCCACCGTCGACGGCAAACCCGGGGTGGCGGTTGTGCTGACCTATGGGCCGGACCGCGACTGGCTGAAGAACCTCAGGGCGGCCGGTGGCGGGCGAATGCGGCGGCGCGCCAAGACTTTCGGTATCACCGATCCGCGGGTGGTGAGCATGGCCGAGGCGGCGGCGCAGGTCACTGCCGGCTGGCGGCCGATTTTCGCGCGGCTGCCGTTCGAGAGCGCGGTGCTGTTTACCCGGACCTCCTGAGACCGGGCGATGCGGGTCACCGCGATCGGCGAGCGACCGGTCGCACTACACGGCAGCCCTGCCAACGCGGTCGTCAACTTCGCACAGCACACGGTCTCGCTGGTGGCACTGGTCAGCGACGTCGTCCGCGACGGAAAACCGGTGGCCGGGGTGGCTTTCGACTCGATCGGGCGATTCGCCCAGAGCGGGATCCTGCGCGACCGGATGATCCCTCGGGTCCTGTCCGCGGCGCCGGACGCCCTGTTGGATCGATCCGGACGGATAGACCCGGCCGCTGTCTTGGCATGCGCCTTGGCCGACGAGAAACCCGGCGGGCACGGTGATCGGGCGGCCGCGGCCGCCGCCCTGGAACTGGCGTGCTGGGACCTCAACGCCAAACTCGACGACGAACCCGCCTACGCGACCATCGCACGTCGCTTCGGGCGAAGACCGGCGCGCGCGGTCGCGGTGTATGCCGCCGGCGGCTACTACCACCCGGGGCTCGGCCTGGCCGAGTTGCGCGACGAGATGCGCGGCTATCTCGATCAGGGCTACGCGGCGGTCAAGATGAAGATCGGCGGCGCCGCGTTGGCCGACGACCTCGCCCGCATCGAGGCGGTGATCGACGTCGTCGGCGCCGAACACGTCGCGGTCGACGCGAACGGCCGGTTCGACCGGTCCGCCGCGACGCAATGGGCCACGGCGCTGGCGCCGTACGGCCTGCGCTGGTACGAAGAGCCCGGTGATCCACTCGATTTCGACCTCAACCGCGAGGTGACCGGCTGCTACGACGGCGCGGTAGCCACCGGTGAAAACCTGTTCTCGGCGCCCGATGTGACCAACCTGCTCCGCTACGGCGGCATGCGGCCGGGCCGCGACGTTTTCCAGATGGATGCCGGTCTGAGCTACGGGCTGGGCGAGTATGCGCGGATGCTCGACGTGATCGAGACGCACGGATTCGATCGCCGGTTCGCCTTCCCGCACGGCGGCCACCTGATCAACCTGCACATCGCGGCGGCCCTGGGCCTGGGCGGCTGCGAGTCCTACCCGGGAGTGTTCCAGCCCTTTGGCGGATATCCCGACGGGTGCGCGGTAACCGAGGGCCGGATCTCGCCGACGGACGCGTCGGGCTTCGGGCTCGAGCAGAAATCCGGGTTGGCCGAACTGGTGGCCGAGCTGATCACCGAGCTGACAGCCTAGGAGCACCCCGATGAAAATCGCGATAATAGGTGGTGGCGCAATGGGTTCCATCTACGCTGCCAAGCTGGCCGCCGGGGGCAACGACGTCGTGGTCATCGATCGGCAGCAGGCCGGCGTCGAGCAGATCACCCGGCACGGGCTGCGGGTCACCGGGCCCGGCTATGAGCAGCTGGTGCCGCTGCGCGCCGCCACCACGGCGCCCGCCGAGGCGATGGACCTGGTCGTGCTGGCCGTCAAGGCCGCCGACGTGAGAACTGCTGCGCAGCAGGCACTTCCGATGCTGGGCGCCGGTACTCCGGTGCTGACCATCCAGAACGGTCTGGGGTCGGCCGAGACCGTCGCCGGCATCGTCGGAAACCGGCGGGTCGCGGTCGGGATCGCCAGCGGCTTCGGCGCGGCGCGGATCGCGCCCGGGCACGTGCGCCACAACGCCATGCGGGCAATGCGGTTCGGGGCTTATGCGTCGCTGCCGTTTGCGACGGTCGAGTCGATCGCGCGGGTCTGGACCGAAGCCGGCTTCGATGCCGCCGCGGTCACCGACATCGCCGCCATGCAGTGGGAGAAGCTGATCTGCAATGTGGCCTACAGCGCGCCCTGCGCATTGACCGGGATGACGGTTGGCCAGGGGGTACCACCCGCTTGCGGGGGAGTGATGGACGACCCGGAGATGGGCCCGGTCAGCGGCGCGGCCGCGACCGAGGCGTGGGAGGTGGCGCGGGCATCGGGTATCGCGGTGGCGGTCACCGACCCCGTCACCCATGTCCGGTCCTTCGGCGCCGCGATGCCCGACGCGAAGCCGTCGGCGCTGCTGGACCACGAAGCGCGCCGGATCAGCGAGATCGACGTCATCAACGGTGCGGTCCCGCGCTACGGCGCCCGCGTCGGGGTGCCGGCACCGGTGAATGCGACCTTGACGGCGGTGGCCAAGTCGGTGGAAAGGCAGTGGGGCGGTGACTGATTCGCTACGTAGCGTCCGGCGCTACGCGCACGGGAACAGCGCGGCCGCCTCGGCCGCCTGCGCCCACTGCTCGGTGAACAGCCGGCTTACCGCTTCCAGTGCCGGGGTCAGTGGTTCGATGGTCCGCGACACCAGGGCCCGCTCGTCGGTGGCGGTCACCGGATGCCAATACACGCCGTCGGCGGTGACGGTCACCTCCGGAACCAGCGATTCGCGGCGCAGCGACAAACCCTCGGACGCAACGCCTTCCAAGGCGATCGGCCGCACCAGCTGATCCTCCCCCGCGATGCCGAGTGCGTCGAGGAACTCGTGAAATGCGGCCAGTTCGCCGGGTGCGGGGGCGGCGACCGTCGCGGCCACCCGTACCCGGAAGCCCAGCGATAACGCGAAACGGATTCCAGCGACCGCCTTTTGCCACGTCCCGGCGCCGCGGTGCGAGTCGTGCAGCTCCGGCGTCGCCGAGTCCAGGCTGATCTGCAAGGCGAGCCCATCCCTGGGCAGGGATTCCAGGGCCCGGCGCGCCCGGCCTTTGAACACCATCCCGTTGGTGAGGACGGTGGTGGGCAGCGTCTGGACACAGGCCGAGATGATCGTGGCGATGTCGGGCAGCAGGAACGGCTCACCGCCGGTGAGGAACAATTCCCGCACCCCCCAGCGCGCGGCTTCACCGACAATGCGGCCAATTCGCCCTGCTCCGAGTTCGCGGTGCGCAGCCTGCGGTGACGACGAGACACAGCAGTAGTCGCAGGACAGATTGCAGTGAAAGTTGGTATAGAGCCACAACCGGACCCCGGGCAGCCGGTCGGCGCCCAGCACCTCGGCGGGATCCGGCGGATGACCGCGCCGCACCACCACGGCACCGACTCCCGCCTCGTCCAAGTCCGCGCGAACCAACGTGTTTCCGGTTCTGGCGCACCACTTTTCGGCAAGCTCTCGGTCGCGGTGACTGCTGACGGCAACCTCGACGGTGGCGCCCTGCGCAAGCCCGCCCACCTGGCGCATCAAGTCCAGAATCACCATCGTGGGTCGATGCCCTGCTGCTCGACGGCCTCGAACAACGGCTGGTATCCGTCCAGATGCGGCGGCACCCAGCGTCGTAATCCCTCGAGTTCCAATATCTTTCGATGCTCGGGGTTATCCCAGCTCATCGCCAGCAACCGGTCCAGCCATGGTTGGTACCGCTCGGCGGGCAGGGTGTCCAAGGCGGTGAACATGCAATGGCAGTAGCCGTCGGTGCGCCATACTTCGGCCAGCGATTCTCCCATCAGCTCCGCAGCACCCATCGCCGCCCACGTCGAGCTGCCGATGGCCGCCACGTCGGCCTCCCCTGCCAGCACGGCGTCGACCGCGTCCAGTTCGCTGCGGCCGGTGTCGCCGTGTTTGCCGATGTCGGTGTTGAATCGGATGACGTGCAGGTCCGTCTCGGGGATGCCGGCGCGCCGTAGGTAATAGAGCGGCAGGATCGCCGCGTGTGCGGAGTCGGCGGACCCGAGCGCAAGACGTTTTCCGGCAATAGCGCCGGCGCCATGCAGTCCACCGCCGGCGCGCGCCACGAAGACGGTGGTGTAGTCCACGTCGGTGTCTCGCTGGGCCAGCGCGGTGCAGTGCCCGCCCGTTTGCAGCACGGTTCGCACGTAGGCCAGGTTGGTGTTCCAGGCGATGTCGATGTGGCCGGCGATCAGCGAGTCGACCAGCCGCCCGTAGTTGGAGTAGAGCACGAAATCCATTTGTCCGTCCGGGCTTTCGGCGTCCTGGAAATAGCTCCGGATGCCCTCCCAGATCGGGATCACATTGGGCGTGTATGCCACTGCCCCGACAACCAGCGGTTCGGCTGACATATCCCTCCCTAGAACAGCGGCAGCCCGGTGACGGCCCGGCCGTAGAAGTCGTACAGTGCGTCGGCGGTCGGTGCCATCACCGCCCCGGCGCGAGCGTCGCGGAAAGCCCGTTCGATGGGCAGATGCTTGGAGAACGCGGCGCCGCCACACACCCGCATCGCCGACTCGGTGATGGTCAGCGCGGCGTCGTTGACCGACGCTTTGACTCCCAGCACATGTGTCAGCGTGGTGTCGTCGGGTGAACTCACCCGGTCGGCTACCTGCGCCAGATACGCCTCCTGCGCCGCGAGCCCAGTACCCATCCGGGCGATCTGGGCGCGGATCGTCGGCAGCTCGGCCAGGCTGCCACCGAGGTGTTCCAGCCGGGCGCTGGTGACGTGCTTGACCGCGGCGCTGGTGGCGGCGGTAGCCAAACCCAGTGACACGGCGGCATTTCCGAGGTTGAACCACGGCAGGACCGTTTCCATCATCATGGTGAACCCGCCGCCCTGCGGGCCCACGCGATAGGAGGCGGGGACGCGAATGTCGACCGACATCGGCGCCGAGGCATTGCCGCGCAGGCCCATCCCGGTGAAGGTGCCGGTCACCCGCAGGCCCGGTGTGTCCGCCGGAACCGCGTAGAGATCAACGTCTCCGGCGACGCCGCTGACCGAACCGGTGGAGACGACGTAGACGTCGGCGAACCCCGCCGAAGTCACCCAGCTTTTGTCGGCCTGCACGACGATGTCGTCCCCGTCGGCCGTCGAGGCGGACACCGGCGCCCAGAAGTGCGAACGAGAGCCCTTCTCGCTGAACGCCAACGTGCCGAGCTTTTTGCCGGAGGCCATGTCCGCCAACAGATCCGGCAGGCCGGGCGAGGGCGCGGCGGCGACGGCGACGGCCGCGGCCACATGCATCAGATAGATCATGGCGGTCGATCCGCAGGCAGCCGACAGTTGCGCCACTACCTGAGTGAATTCCCTTGGGCTGGCGGCCATTCCACCGACATCTGCCGGTAGCACCAGACCAAGGAGGCCGCTGGCCCGCAGGGCATCCACCGATTCCACCGGAAAGGAACAGTCGGCGTCCACTCGCTCGGCATGCTCCGCGGCGACGGCAACGACTTGCGGCACAACCCCCGGCGCGGTCATCACGCCCCTTTCGTCCGTCCGATTCTCGGTCCGGTTGCCAGACTCACCACCGCCGCACAGACGAAAACCACTGCGGTGGTGTTGGTTCCACCGAGCCACACCGAATTCCCGGCTACCTGGACGTAGATGGAGGCCGCGGCCAGCGCTGCTACCGCGGCGGCCGCGATCGCGATCAAGCGCTGGCCGACCCTAGCCGCTGCCAGCATCGCCAGCGCAACCGCGATCAGTACCACGGCTCCACGCAGGTTGTATTGGCCGAGTGAGAATTCCAGCGGTCGTATGCCGACGTAGGCGGGCCAACTACCGGCAAGACCGCACCACACCGCGATCAGGCCGATCAGGCCGAGCGCGATTGCCCACCCGGTGAGCAGCTGTCGCGCTAGCGGCCGCGCTGCCGATGGCGAGGTCGCGGCGCGCACGGCGTCGACGGCGGCGTACCGGGTCGACGCCACGAAGAGCAGGACGACGTGGATGCCGAGCAGCATCGCGTAGGCCCACGGCCATTCCCCGGGCGACTCGGCGACCGAGAGGCCGATCGCCAGTGACTGTCCGATGCCGATCAGGGCGGCCAGCCGCACCGCCGTCCCGGTCAGCAGGAGCACCGCCAGCGCGGACTCGGCGACCAGCACCGCCCAACCGAAGGCGGTGAAGTACGGCAGCACCAGGTGCTCGACGGCCCAGCTGAACGGTTTGAACACCGGGTGTTCGATCGCCAGGTGGGTGAAGTGGTACAACCCGCTGTTGCTGCGCTGCCCGAAATCCGGTGGCAGTTTCCAGACCACGTTGTAGAGCCAGATCAACCCGGCCAGTAGCCGCAGACCGGCCAGAGCTATCAGACCACCGGTCTCCGGCGGCGCCCCGGGTGAAAACATCAGTTCCGTTCCGCGACGCACCCCGGCCGTCCTCATGCGTTGCAGTATCACACGCGGCGCAAGGGCCTGCGCGTCGCCACCCTGGCGACGACGTACACCGCGACCACCACCAACCAGGACAGCAGGCTGAGCCACAGCTGGGTGCGCGCGTTGCGGTCGAACGCCATTTGCACCAGCACCGCGATGATTCCGGCGACCGTGAGAATCGACAGCGCCGGGAAGAACCACATCTTCACCTTCAGCTTCTCGGCGGGTGTGCGGCGGCGCAGCACAATCTGCGACAGCGCGATGAGCAGGTAGACGAACAAGATCACCGCGCCTGAGGAGTTGAGCAGGAAGAGGAACACCGTGCCGGGCGCGAGCCACGCCATGACGACGCAACCGAACCCCACCGCCGACGAGCACAGGATGGCGATGTGCGGTACCCCGCGCCGGCTGACCCTGACCAGAAATGCCGGCGCCTCGCGCCGGTCGGCAAGCACGAACAGCATCCGCGACGCGGTATACAGGCCGGAGTTGAGGCAGGACAGCACCGCGGTGAGCACCACCGCATTCATGATCTGGTCCGCGCCGGGAAGACCGAGGTGCTTGAGCGCCGCGACATACGGCGAGGCGCCGAGTTCCACTGAGTCCCAAGGCATGATGACGACCACCAGGAATACCGAGCCGACGAAGAAGATCGCGATCCGCGCCACCACCGAGTTGGTCGCCCGTTGTATCGCGCGCTGTGGATCCCGGCTTTCGGCCGCGGCGATGGTGACCATCTCGGCGCCGACCATGGAGAAGATCACCACTACGATGGCCGCGAAAACGGCGCCGATGCCCTTGGGAAAAAACCCGCCATGCGCGC
Source organism: Mycobacterium innocens (assembly GCF_900566055.1). Taxonomy (GTDB): domain Bacteria; phylum Actinomycetota; class Actinomycetes; order Mycobacteriales; family Mycobacteriaceae; genus Mycobacterium; species Mycobacterium innocens. The sequence continues at coordinate 40,533 of NZ_UPHQ01000025.1, read as the reverse complement.
TGAGGTTGGCGAAATCCATGCCGTGGCCCGGCAGGAAGCCGAGCACGAACGCGGTGCCGACCCCGAGGAAGATCACGATGGTCGCGACTTTGATTCCGGCGAACCAGAATTCGAACTCCCCGAAGGACGACACCGAGAACAGGTTGGTCGCGGTCATCAGCACCATCAGGCATAGCGACAACAGCCACAGCGGCGCAGGAAACCAGTAGTTGAGGACTTTGCCGCCGGCCACTGCCTCGAAACCGACGACGATCACCCAGAAGTACCAATACAGCCAGCCCACCGAAAACCCGGCCCAGCCCCCCAGGGCGGTGGCCGCGTAGTCGGCGAACGATCCGGTGGACGGGTTCGCGGTGGCCATCTCCCCGAGCATCCGCATCACCAGCACGATCAGCACTCCGCACATGGCGTAGGTCAGGAACGCCGCGGGCCCGGTCGCCTGGATCACCACGCCGGAGCCGACGAACAAGCCGGCGCCGATCACCCCGCCGATGGCGATCATGTTGAGCTGACGCTGCGACAGTCCTTGGCGCAGTTGGGCAGTCGTACTCGCAGCCGGGCGGGCCGGCCCGCTCTCGATGTTCGTGCGAGCCCCGCGGTGCGCTCGGTTCTGCGTCTGCCGCATTACCGGACGCTAGCAGTAGTTGTCAGCGACCACCGCCAGTTGGCTGGACGTCTCGTGAGCGATCGTCGTCTGATGAGCGGTGCGCGCAGCGGCCTCTCCGCAACAACTTGTCGACGGCCACGACGAGGGTGACACCCGTGGCGAAGGCGAAGATCCGTATCCAGGCGGGCGCACCGATCGGTGCCGTACCGAACACCGTGTTCATCGCGGGTAGATAGGTGATGGCAAGTTGAGCGACGGCCTGCACGGTCACGCCCACGATGATCCAGCGGTTGGAGAAGACGCCGATCCGGAAGGCCGAATGGGTCAGCGACCGGCAGCTGAACAGGTAAAAGGCCTCAACCACCACAAAGAGGTTCAGCGCCGCGGTCCGGGCTGCTTCGACGCTGGCGCCTTTGCCGATTTCCCATTCGAACAGCCACCAGGCGGTGGCGACCAGCATGGTGGCGACGAGCAGAATCCGGGCCACCAGCCCGCGGGTCAGCAGCGGCTGGTCGGGATCGCGCGGCGGACGCGCCATGATGCCGGCTTCCTTGGGCTCGAAGGCGAGCATGAGGCCGAGCGCGACCGCGGTGGTCATGTTGATCCACAGAATCTGGGTCGGCAGTATCGGCAGCGTGGCGCCGACTGCGATCGCAACCAGGATCACCAGTCCCTCACCGATGTTGGTGGGCAGTGTCCAGGTGATGAACTTCGTCAGATTGTCGAAGACCTCGCGGCCCTCTTCGACCGCGGCCTCGATGGTGGCGAAGTCGTCGTCGGCCAACACCATGTCGGCGGCGTCCTTGGCGACCTCGGTGCCGCCGAGGCCCATCGCGACGCCGATGTTGGCCTGCCGCAAGGCCGGTGCGTCGTTGACGCCGTCGCCGGTCATGGCGACCACGTGCCCCCTGGCCTGTAACGCCTGCACCAGCCGCAGCTTCTGCTCCGGCGAGACCCTGGCGAACAGCTTGGCCCGGTCCACGGCGTCGGGATACTCGTCGCTGCTCAGGGCAGCCAACTCAGCACCGGTGAGCACCGCGCCTGCCGTCGGTTCCTCGTCGTCGAGCAATCCGACCTTGGCCGCGATCGCGGTGGCGGTACCGGCATGGTCACCGGTGATCATCTTGACCGCGATACCGGCGGTGTGACAGGCCGCCACGGCGGATGACGCGGCGGCCCGGGGAGGACCAGCCTTGGCCGCAACAACCAGCATCGCGCCCTCGGTCGGGTCACCGATAACACTCCAGCGCCCATCGTCGTGGCTGAGTGCCGCGTCGTTGCAGCGCGCACCGGCGATCAGTGACCAGCGCAGTGCCGCATGGGCATCGATCGACACAGGGGCGCCGTCGCGATCCTGCAGGACACCGTCGGGCGCATAGCCCGTTCCGGTCATCTCGACCATGCCGTCGGGGGTCCAGATCATCTGGACGGTCATCTGGTTCTCGGTCATCGTTCCGGTCTTGTCGCTGCAGATGACGGTGGTGCTGCCCAGCGTCTCCACCGCCGGCAGCCGGCGAATCACCGCGCGGCGCTTGGCCATTCGGGCCACACCGATAGCCAGCGTGATGGTGACGGCGGCCGGCAGGCCTTCGGGGATGGCCCCGACCGCGAGAGCGATCGCGGCGGTGAAGGTTTCGACGGCATCCTGCCGGCGCAGCAATCCCGCGGCGAAGGTGGCCGCCGCCAGCGCGAGGATGGCGATAGTCAGGACCTTGCTGAACCAGGCGAGCTTCGCGGTCAGCGGCGTCATCAGGGTTTCCGCGGCACCGACCAGCCGATGAATTTCACCCAGTTCCGTTTCGGCGCCGGTCGCGACGGCGATGCCGGCGCCGTGCCCCGCGGTCACCAGGGTGCCGGAGTAGACCATATTGCAGCGATCCGCGACCGGAGTGGCCTCCGGTAGTGCGACCGCGTCCTTATGGACCGGCACCGACTCTCCGGTGAGCGCTGATTCGTTGACGTGCAGTTCGGTTACCCGCACCAGCCGCAGGTCGGCGGGCACTTTGTCGCCGCTCTCCAGCAGCACCAGGTCCCCGGGAACCAGGTCCTCCGACGGCACGGTGTGCTCGTGGCCGCCACGAACCACCTTGGCTTGGGTGCGCACCATCGACCGCAACCCCTCCAGCGCGGCCTCGGCCTTGGATTCTTGGATGAAACCCACGATGGCGTTGACGACAACGACGCCGAAGATCACCGCGGAATCGACGTATTCCCGCAGTCCCGCGGTAATCAGCCCCGCGGCGAGCAGGACGTAGATGAGCGGATGGTGAAACTGCCGCAGAATGCGCACCAACAAGCCGCCCCGCGCAGCCACCGGCAAGGTGTTGGGTCCGAAGCGTTCTAATCGCTCCGCCGCTTCGCCGCCGGACAGTCCGCGGTGCGGATCGGTCTCCAGTAGCAGCACCACTTCGTGCGCTGACAGACCGTGATGAGCCGTGGATTCCGGCACTCACCTCACCCCTTGCGCACTGACCAACCACTTGTTCGTTTCACATTGCCGACGCCGGCCGCGGAACCGCCGACGGCCCAGGCCGGCCGATCATGATCCGGAGACGACCTCCCACCCGCCCGGGACGACCATCACCGGTCGATGGGAATGGTGCACGGTTCCCACGGCTACGCTGCCCAGCACCACGTCCCGCGCGCCGGAACGTCCCTGGGAGCCGACCACCACCGGAGCCGCATCGTGGTCGTCGGTGGCCGCCACCAGTTTCTCCGAGACGGCACGAGCGCGGAAACCGTGACCGCGGTTGACGGTCAACCGGAGAACGTCTGCGGCGGCCGCTCCCGAGGAATCGACCGGCGGTGCGGGCGCTGGGCCATCGCCGACTGATATCAGCAACACATCTCGCTGCGGGCACAGCCGCTTGGCCGCCGCCAACGCCGTAGCGGCACCACTTCGAGCCGTCCCAGCCGACGAGGATCGGCCCGTCGGCGAGCGCTTCGTACTCGGCTGACAGCATCGGATGCGGCACCACGACCACCGGCCGGGGGCTGCCAGCTGTTGCGGTCTGAGTGGTCGGTAGTTGTCAGTGGTGTGCTGTAGGAACAGGTGTATGAATCTGGCGGCGTGGGCTGAGCGCAACGGCGTTGCGCGGGTGACTGCGTATCGCTGGTTTCGAGCCGGGCTGTTGCCGGTTCCGGCACAACGAGTAGGTCGGCTCATTCTCGTGAACGATGCGGCAGCCGAGACATCACGGCGCAGGCGGACTGCGGTTTACGCGCGGGTATCCTCAGCGGACCAGAAATCCGATCTGGATCGACAGGTGGCCCGGGTGACCGCGTGGGCCACGACCCGGCAGCTGCCGGTCGACAAGGTTGTCACCGAAGTCGGGTCCGCGTTGAACGGGCACCGCCGAAAGTTTCTCGCACTGCTGTGCGATCCGGCGGTGACGCGGATCGTGGTGGAGCACCGGGATCGGTTCTGCCGGTTCGGCTCTGAGTATGTTGAAGCCGCACTGGCCGCCCAGGGCCGTGCGCTGGTGGTGGTCGACTCGGCTGAGGTCGACGATGACCTCGTGCGCGATATGACCGAGATTTTGACGTCGATGTGCGCTCGGCTCTACGGCAAACGCGCTGCGCAGAACCGGGCCAAGCGTGCTCTTGCTGCCGCAGCTACGGGCGACGCGGAGGCGGCCTGAGATGGCGCGTTTCGAGGTTCCAGACGGATGGTGTGTGCAGGCGTTCCGGTTCACCCTGGATCCGACCGAGGACCAGGCCCGCGCGTTGGCGCGCCATTTCGGCGCTCGCCGCAAGGCCTACAACTGGACCGTCGCCGTGCTGAAAGCTGATATCCAGACGTGGCGTGAGACCGGTGTCGAGACGGCGAAACCGTCGCTGCGGGTGCTGCGGAAGCGTTGGAACACCGTCAAGAACGAGGTGTGCGTCAACGCTGAGACCGGCGCGGTGTGGTGGCCGGAGTGCTCGAAAGAGGTCTACGCCGACGGTATCGATGGTGCGGTCGATGCGTACTGGAACTGGCAGCAGTCCCGTGCGGGAGCCAGGGCGGGTAAGCGGGTTGGGTTCCCGAAGTTTCGGAAGAAGGGCCGTGACCAGGACCGCGTGACGTTCACAACTGGGGCGATGCGCGTCGAGCCTGATCGCCGGCACCTGACGCTGCCGGTCATTGGGACCGTTCGTACCCACGAGAACACCCGCCGTATCGAACGGCTCATCACCAAAGGCCGAGCGCGGGTGTTGGCGATCAGCGTGCGGCGTAACGGTACTCGGTTGGATGCGAGCGTGCGAGCGCTTGTCCAACGCCCTATCCGGCCTAACGTCTGGCTGCCTGACTCCCGCGTCGGTGTCGATGTGGGTGTGCGGCGTCTGGCCACCGTCGCCGACGCTGATGGCGTCGTGATCGAGCAGGTGGCCAACCCGCAACCGCTGGCCGCGGCGCTGCGCGAGTTGCGGCATGTTTCCCGTGCCCGCTCGCGCTGCACGAAAGGCTCACGCCAATATCGTGAGCGCACCACTGAACTGTCCCGGCTGCATCGCCGGGTCAATGATGTCCGAACGCATCATCTGCACGTCCTGACAACACGATTGGCTAAAACCCACGGCCGCATCGTTGTCGAAGGACTGGACGCGGCAGGGATGCTGCGGCAAAAGGGCCTTCCGGGCGCCCGCGCCAGACGGCGCGGATTGTCAGATTCGGCTCTGGGCGCTCCGCGCCGGCATTTGTCTTACAAGACAGGCTGGTACGGGTCAGAACTGGTGGTCGCCGACCGCTGGTTCCCTTCGTCGAAAACCTGCCACGCCTGCGGGCATGTGCAAGACATCGGGTGGGACGAAAAATGGCAATGCGGCAGCTGCTCGGTCATCCACCAACGTGATGACAACGCCGCGATCAACCTCGCACGCTACGAGAACACCATTAGCGTCGTCGGCCCAGTTGGGGCCGCCGTCAAGCGTGGAGCCGACCGTAAGACCGGGCCACGCCCGGCGGGTGGCTGCGAAGCGCGGAAGGGACGCAGCCGCACGGCTGCCGAACAACCCCGAGACGGGGTGCAAGTCGCGTGACCACTAAAGATCACTCACTTGCAACGGCAGTAATGCAGCACCATGTCGGACACGCTGCCCAGCACCGCTTGGGTCCCTCCGAGCCCGCGAGCCCCGACAACCACCAGGTCCGCCTGCACATCGTCGACCGCTTGCGCTATTCGCAGCCCCTCCGGACCCCAGGTCCGCTTCAGCAGCGGCTCGGCATGCCACCCGGCGGCGCGAGCCAGCGTCACCCCCATCCCGACTATTCGCTGGGCCTCGCACTCACCCTCGCGCTCGACCATTTCAGCCAGCTCGTTCGCATCACGAGCCATGGGGCGCAGCCGCCGGCGCACCTTGTCACTCGCGAACGGCGGAACCCACAGATAGGTAATCCATCCGTGCGCTCCGGGAAACAACAATGCACCGGCAGCTATCGCGGCACTCGCCCCCGGCGAACCGTCGTATCCCACAATCGCATCCACCGGCACCGGTGCACCACCTCATCACGGACGTTAGGCAAACCTCGGCCCCGGCGTCAGGAGGCGTTGGTCCCTAATCGCGTGGTCGCCGGTCACACGTCGGTCACGCAGCGGCCGTCGGCGCACCTTGTCCTAGCCGGCGGTGACACGAAAACCGTTGGACTCATGAGGGTTTGGCTACCAACGCGACGGCCTCAGCCCAGGCGGGCGGTCGCCTCAGTCCAGGCGGGTGGCCACCACGGCCCACACCGGAAGGTGTACCCGGTGGTCCTGCAACAGCGGCTGCAGCACGTTCAGCTGTTGCATGAGCGGTCGCATGCGCTCGAGCATCTCGTCTTGACTCGTCGAGACCACTTTGGTCATCGCGTCGAAGGTCTGCGGCAGGAAGCGCGCCTGATAGGTGGTGGCGCCCAGGTAATCCACCCGCCACCCGCCTGCGCCGAGCGCCCGGTCGAAGTTGTCCGCCGGTATGCCGGCCCACTGGATGCCGTTGACATTGTGCGGGCTGAATTCGAACATGTAGAGCACGTGCCCCGGGTTTGGTGGCCCGGTGCAGCGCCTGCGCGTAGCGCGTCTGGATGGCTTCGTCGCCCAGGAAGACGTGCTAGAAAGCGCTGTCCACCACGGTGTCGAACCGGCCCTCGAAGCCGTCCAGGCGGGTGGCATCGGCCACCTGGAAGTCGACCGTGACGCCGGCGCGTTCCGCGTTGCGCCTGGCCCGCTCGATGGCCGAGGGCGACCCGTCAATCCCGGTCACCGAAAACCCTTGTGATGCACAGTGAATCGCATGGTAGCCGGGACCCGTGCCCGGGTCGAGCACCTCGCCGCGGATGCCGCCAAAGGCGACCAGTTGCTCGACGACCGGCTGCGGGCCGCCGATGTCCCACGGGATCAGTCAGTCGGTCAGTTCCGCATCGCCGTACAACGGCTCGAAACCGGCAACGTTGGCCTCGGTTGTCATGGGATTCTCGCCTCCTTGTCGACGGGGGAACGCACGTCCGCTTTGTATACGATGTCGTTCACTAAGATCCCACCATAGCCGACCTACGTAAGGAACGTAATCGTCTACAATAAGGTGGTGTGAGGATGCGCTGCCGGTCGCGGGGTCAGCACGCTGCCCGCGTGCCGGTTGGCCCGCCAAATATCCTGGCGGGCAGGGTAATCGGTGACAGGCTAATGCGCCGAGACAACCGCCAACGGCACCGGGGCCGGTGGCGACTGACCGTTGGGCCGCGCCCACAGACCCCTGCGCTCGAGCAGCGGCAGCACGCCTTCACCGAACCAGTAGGCCTCTTCCAGGTGCGGATATCCCGACAGGACGAAGTGGGTGATGCCCACCTGCGCATACTCGGCCAGCCGGTCGGCGACCTCGTCGTGCGACCCGACCAGCGCGGTGCCCGCCCCGCCGCGCACCAGGCCGACCCCGGCCCACAGGTTGGGCGCGATCACCAGTCGGTCGTTGTTGTCGCCGCGCAGCTCGACCATGCGGCGCTGGCCCTCCGACTCGCTGCGCGCCAGGTTGGCCTGCATCCTGGCGACATCTGCCGGGTCGATACCGTCGAGCAGCCGTTCGGCCTCGGCCCACGCCTGCGCGGAGGTGTCCCGGCTGATCACGTGAATCCGTAAGCCGTACTGCAGAGTTCGGCCGTGCTCGGCCGCCAGCCCGCCAATCCAGTCCACTTTGTCGCCGACCGCGCCGAGCGGCTCGCCCCAGGTGAGGTAGACGTCGGAATACTTCGCCGCGACCGGCCCGGCAGAGCCGGACGATCCGCCGAAGAACACCGCGGGAGCCGGGTCGGGCCGGTTGTTCAGCGCTGCGCCTTCGACACGGATGTGATCGCCGGTGAAGGTCACCGGCTCACTCGACGTCCACAGTTGCCGCACCACCTGCAGGAACTCGCCGGTGCGGGCATACCGCGACTGTTTGTCCAAGAAGTCCCCGTAGGCGCGCTGCTCGTGCGGTTCACCGCCGGTGACGACGTTGAGCAGCAGCCGGCCGCCGGACTGCCGTTGGAAGGTGCCGGCCATCTGGGCGGCCAGGGTGGGACTGGTCAGGCCGGGACGCAGGGCGACCAGAAACTTCAGCGTCTCGGTGCGCTCGACCAGCATCGCCGTCGTCAGCCAGGCGTCCTCGCACCACAACCCGGTGGGGGTGAGCACCGCCTCGAAACCGTTGGTTTCGGCGGCCGCGCAGATCTGGTGCAGGTACTTCAGCGTCGCGGGCCGGTCACCACGCATCGCGGTACCGTGCCCACCCGCAACCAGATTGCGTGAATCGCCGTACGTCGGCAGAAACCAATGAAAAGCCAGGCTCATCCGGGTCCTCTTTCTGCTACCAAGGTCAACGGCCGATCGTGCCCAACAACGCCGAGCCGCGCGCGGGTCGCTGACTTTGAGCTGACTTTGACCTGCCCTGGTCATCTCCGATGCCCGACCGCGTGCTTTCCATGATTGAGGCCACACCACCGCCGCCCAAGGGCGAAAACCTCCCCAATCCGAGCGACGGGTGGTGCAAGAGTGTGCATTTGCCGCGTGCGGACCCCTGGAATCCACGCAGCCCCGGCCCAGCGTCACGATTGGGCCACCGATGCGGCGTGGCTCGGCGGGAAAAACCCTGTCGGGGCGGCATTATGGCCCCGTGGCTGACCTGACCCGTCGCGCGGTACTGCGGATGGGCGCCGGAGCCAGCGCAGGAGCCGCTGGTGTGTGGGCTCTGAGCGCCCTGCTGGATCCGCTCAAACCCCAGGCGGCGCCACCGCGGGCGCCCGCCCCCTTCGAGCCCCCGGCAGCCGGCAGCAGCTTGCCGACCAAGCTGTCCGGCTCATTCATCTCGGCAGCCCGCGGCGGTATCCAGACGAACTGGGTGATCGCCCTGCCGCCGGGCCAGACCAGGTTATTGCGGCCGGTCATCGCCCTGCACGGCAAGGACGGCAACGCCGGCATGATGCTCGACCTCGGCGTCGAAGAGGGGCTGGCCCAACTGGTCAAGGCGGGCAAGCCGCCGTTCGCGGTGGTCGGTGTCGACGGCGGCAACACCTACTGGCACCGCAGGGCATCCGGCACCGACTCCGGCGCGATGGTGCTCGACGAGCTGCTGCCGCTGCTGGCCTCGATGGGGATGGACACCACCCGGGTGGGATTCCTGGGATGGTCCATGGGTGGATACGGCGCGCTGCTGCTGGGTGCTCGGCTGGGCCCGGCGCGGACGGCCGGAATCTGCGCGATCAGCCCGGCCTTGTACACCTCGTTCACCGGCAGCGCACCGGGCGCGTTCGACAGCTACGACGACTGGGTGGCCCACAGTGTCATCGGTCTGCCGGCGCTGAACCAGATTCCGTTGCGGGTGGACTGCGGCATCGGCGATCGGTTCTACTTCGCCGCGCGGCAGTTCGTCAGCCAACTGAAAACGGCCCCGGCGGGCAGCTTCTCCGCCGGCGGGCATGACACGGACTATTGGCGCGGACAACTGCCCGGCGAGCTGGCCTGGATGGCGTCCTGAAGCGAGCCCGATGACACTCCCCCCGGAAATCCCAGCAAACCCAGCAAACCCAGCAGACCCCGCGGGCCCGCTGCGTCCAGGAGTGCGACCCCGTCGGGGGATCGGTTTCCGCCCGGACATCGAGGGTTTGCGCGCGGTCGCGGTGGTTGCCGTCGTGCTCTACCACGCCGGCATACCGGGCGTTGTCGGCGGCTACATCGGCGTGGACGTCTTCTTCGTCATCTCCGGCTTCCTCATCACCGGCTTGCTGTGGCGCGAGGTGACCACCACCCGCACCGTCGGGCTGGGCCGCTTCTACGGTGCGCGGGCGCGCCGGCTGCTGCCCGCCGCGGCTACCGTCGGCGTGGCCACCGCGATCGGCGCCGCCGCTCTGCTGCCACCCCTGCAAGCGCGGCGGGTCTTCGTCGACGGCATTGCCAGCGCGTTGTATGTCGGCAACTACCGGTTCGCCGGGCAGGGCACCGATTACCTGTCCGCCGACCAGCCGCCGTCGCCCTTCCAGCACTACTGGTCACTGGGCGTCGAGGAACAGTTCTACCTGGTGTGGCCGGCGCTGATCATCGGTACCGGGTGGCTGGTCCGACGTTTCGGTCGCGGCACCGGGTCGCGGGCCATGCCGTATGCCGTCGCCCTGGGTTTGGTGGCGGCGGCGTCGCTGGCAGCGACGGCGATCTGGACCCGCACGTCGCCGTCGTGGGCGTTCTTCTCGCTGCCCACCCGCGCCTGGGAGCTGGCCGTCGGCGGGTTGGTGGCCCTCTCGATCGGTCATTGGCGGCGGCTGCCGCTGGCGCCCGCGGCAGTCGTCGGCTGGGGCGGTCTGGCGCTGATCCTGCTGACCTGCACCCAGCTGGGCCCGGGAACTCCCTACCCCGGCACCGCGGCGCTGCTGCCGGTGCTGGGCACCGCGCTGGTGATCGGCAGCGGTTGCGTCACCGGCGCGATGGGAGTCGGTCGCGTGCTGTGCCGCCCGGCCATGCGGGCGATCGGGCGGGTGTCGTACTCGTGGTACCTCTGGCATTGGCCGGTGCTGCTCCTGATGCCGCCGCTGCTCGGCGATTCCCCCGGACTGCCGGCCAGGCTGGCGGCCACCATCGTCTCGGCCGGGCTCGCGGTGATCACGCTGCATCTGATCGAAAATCCGGGCCGGTTCGCCGCGGCGTTGCGCCGATCCGCCAAGGCGAGCCTGGCGCTGGCCGGTGCGGCCAGCGGCGTCGCGGCGTGCGCATCCGCGGTACTGCTGACCGCGATACCGGTGCCGGCCGGCCACGGAGCGGCCGCGTCCGAGGCCAAGATCGCCGCGCTACCGTCGGCGGCCGCGACCGCGACAGCCCCGAGCCCGCAGGAGGCGGCAATCCGGAGTCTCTTCGCCCGGGTTCGCGACGCCGTCGCAGCCGCCGCGGACCTGCGGGCGGTGCCGTCGAATCTGAACCCGCCGCTGGCGGCGGCGCCCGGCGACAAGGCCCCCGTCTTCGTCAACGGCTGCCTGCGGTCCTGGCGTGACGTCGGTCAGCGCGAGTGCGCTTCGGCCGACACCGCGTCGGCGACGACCATCGCGCTGGTCGGCGACTCGCATGCCGCCATGTGGGACCCGGCTCTGCAGCAGGCCGCCGAGCAGCGGCACTGGCGGCTGGAGACGTTGGCCAAAGTGACCTGCCCGCTGCTGGACCTGCCGATCGTCAGCCCGTACCTGGGCCGCAGGTACACCGAGTGCGAACAATGGCGCGCCGAGATGCTCGACCGGCTGCGGGCCGAGCGGCCGCGCCTGGTGGTGCTGGGCATGAGCCGCCGCTACCACGCGGACTTCAGCTTCGCGTCCTACGACCCGGCCTGGATCGATGCGCTGTTCCGGACGGTGGCCCAGCTGCGCAGCAACGGTTCGGCGGTGCTGGTGCTGGGCCCGGCCGCCGATCCGCAGTCTTCGGTGCCGACGTGCCTTTCCGCCCACTTGGACGACGCACGCGGCTGCGCGCCCCTTCGGTCGGTGGCCGCCAACGGCGACGGCATCGCCGCCGAGCAGGCGGCCACCGCAGCCGCCGGCGGCCACTATGCGGATCTGACCGACCTGTTCTGCAGCACCGAGCGATGCCCGGTGATCGTGGGCAACACCCTGGTGTTCCGCGACGACAACCACGTGACGACCGAGTACTCGCAGCTGCTGACACCGGTTATCGGCGCGCTGGCCGATCGCGCCCTGGCCGAAGGGTGAAGTTGGATTACGACACGGATGAATTTCTTTGCGAATGAACCACATAACCACGCAGAACGTGTTATCACTGAAAGGGTCGTGGAGGTTTCGAGATGAGTCCGTTGATGGTGATATTTGTGACGGCGCTCATGCCAGTCGCCGGGCTCGGTCTCGTGCAATTGCAAGCGCGCCTTGAGCGTTGGGACTACGAAAGGCACGCAGAAGACTGAACGGCGACATTTAACACCGTGTGCGGCTGAAGGTTTGGACGAAAATCAGTCCGCTCATCGAAGCAACTGCGCGCGAATGAGCGGTGCGATCTTGTCTGCCAGATATTGATGCCCGGCATCGGTGGGGTGCACGCCGTCAGCGCCGATCAACTCGGGCCTGTCCACGAACCAGCCGTCGCCGATCGGATCGACGAATGCTGCTCCCGCGGCGTGCGCCGCGGCGTTGAGCACGTCGCGAATCTGCAGCACCGAGTCGGGCACCTCGGCGGTGGGCCACGGCGGCCCAATCACCAGCAACCTCGCGGACGGCGCCAAGCGGCGCGCCAGATCGAAAGTCGCGCCGGCCTTTTCGGCCAGCAGTTGCGGCTCGACGCCCTCGTCGTTGCGGGAGCCGAAGAACACCACCAGCACATCGTCGGGCTTGACGGCCCTGGCGGTCAGATCCTCGAAGACGCTGCCATGGTCACCGGGCATCCCGTAACCGGCTCGGCCCTCGGCTGCCACATCGGCGGCAATCCGCTCTCCGGACCGAGCCAGCGCCTGCCAGGCGTGCGCCGTCCACGACGTGGAGCCCAGGCCTCCCTCGTCGGTGCCGGCGGTATAGGAATCACCGATCACCGCGAGGTGGGTGAGCCGGAAATCCATGGTCAGCGGGCGGTAGCCGGGGGTTGCCGGGGTTGCGCCGGCCATCAGAGTCAGACCAATGATGAACATGGCCACCCGACTCACTACCAACCTCCGCTGGGATACGGCGTCGTCATCGTACGAGGAATCCAGGCGAAATCGCCGTCGACGCGCTGCAACCGTCACACCGCGCGGGCCGAAACCGCTTCCCGCGCACCGTCGATCGGATGAAGCGTGGCGCTCGTCGACTCAGCGGATTCGCTTTTCCGGGGCACTGCTCTTACATCTACCATCTTGCGCATCCAGCGGCGCGCGGGCTCCTCGACGAAGTGATAAATCAAGATCGAGGCACCCACGGCGATCGCGAGCAGGCCGATGATGTTCCATTTCCACGGGTTGTCCCGCGGCGTCAGATCGAATTGAAGAACGGCCCAGCCCCACCCGGTGTGCACCAGCTCGTGCACCATGTACAGGCAAAATGAGATTTGCCCGCCGTAAACCATCAGCCGCGTCGACAGCAGTCCCGGCAGGCTGCCCAGGCCGACCGCCAGCGCGATCACCAGCGGAACGAACAGCATGTCGACCACGCCGCCGCTGTCCACGACTCCGGTGATGGGATGCGCATCCAACCAGTACATGACGGCCACCATGACCGCGATCAGCAGCAGGGAAAGGTATCCGGCCACGCGGCGCGCACGATCGGACAGCCGCAACCGGCGCACCGCGGCACAGGCCAGCGCGCCGGCGATGAACTGTGTGACGATGCGCGGCAGCCAACTCCACGGCGTGTAGAACTGGCCGCTGGCCAGCAACAGCAGCACCGGCGGCAACGACGCGGCGAAAGCCAGCAGCATCAGGCTGCGGGCGCGGGTAACGCGCTCCATTCGCAAGATCACCAGGATGAGCACACCGAACAGCAGGTAGGCCAGCCATTCGGCGCTGATCGACCAGGCCGGACCGTCCCAACTGGACCCGTCGAAGAACGGCTGAAACCACAACTGCACCAACAGGATCTGCCGCAGGTAGCTGATGGCGGTGAGATCTCTCACTTCCGGCAGCGGCACATGCCCGACGTGCAGGCTCAAGATCACCAGCAGTGCGGCCAGGTGCAAGGTGACCAGGTAGACCGGCCACACCCGGGCCAGCCGCAACCACAGGAAATGCACGGTGGCGCGGGCCGACCAGGACCGGCCCATGCGGTCGAGGTAGTTCCAGGTCAGCACAAAGCCACTGAGAATAAAGAACAGGTCGACGCCCTGTGCACCGCAGTTGAGCACCGGCGCGAGGGCATCACGGAAATCCGGCGATGCATCGCCCAGCATCGGCCGGAAGTGAAACAGCACGACCCACACCGCTGCGATGATGCGAAGTCCGGTCAGCGACTTGATCTCCCCGCGGATCTCACCCCTGATGTCTGCGGTGATGTCTCCGGTGATGTCTCCGGTGCGCACGACGCTCTTTCCGTCTGGACTCTGCTGTTTCGTCATCTGATTGCGCGGCCCTGCCTCGCGAGCTCCTCGACGGACGGGTGGCGCCGGTGTCCCACCCCGCTACGTGGCGCGCATTGTCGTCGGGCGTTCGCCTGCTGCTTCGGCGAAGCGGGCGACCCGCCTGTTCTCCAGCCCGCCGACTGGCGATGGGCAGCCATGGCAGCCTAACAGCGAGACGGTACCGACGGCACCGGCGCATCCTGGGAGGTTGCCGTGGGAAATCGCCGCCCCGCTGCGACCGACGTTGCTGGAGGCTCGGCAACTGCCGCGAAAATCGCTCTTAGCAAAGAGTTAGACGCGGCTTTCGGTCTCCTTAGGTTTGCGGGTTAGCGTTGGGCACAGACTGCCACCGGGAGTGAGGCCACTCATGACTATCGCCGACGTCGCTGATCCGACGGGTGGACGGGGAAACTGGACTTACGACTGCGCCGGAGCGCAGATTCGGGCGCACTGTCGTCACCTGGCGACGGTGCTGACCATCCTTGGAGACATCGACGCCGTCAATATCGATGAGGTCAGCAAGTACCTTCGGCGATTCATCCTCGAGGATCACCCGGTGGTCCTCGACCTGAGCGGCGTCAGCTACTTCTCCGCGGCCGGCATCTCACTGTTGCAGACGCTCGACGAGAACTGCCATGCCGCCGGTGTGCAGTGGTCACTGGTCGCAGGCCCGGCCGTCCGCCAACTGCTCGGTGACAACCGCGCCGATGCACCGTTTCCGCTCACCGGCTCCGTCCACGAGGCGCTTCGCGACCTGGCCGACGCCATCGTCAGCCGCCGTCAGCTGGTCCTGCCGCTGATCAAGAAGACGGCTTAGTCGCCGGCGGAGGTGTCGACGGGGCCCTTGATCGGAGCTGGCCGGACGCTGCGCCGCAACCTGACCGTCCCCACCACCGCGAGAATTCCGGCGACCGTCGCCAGCAACAACGTCAGCACCAACAGCTGCGGGTGATAGACCACCGACACGGTGACCGGTTGCCCGTCGGCAACCGGTCCGACGGCCACCGTCGAGCGGGTGTGCAGCCAGCTTGCCGCGGTGGCCACCGCCGCGACCAAGGCCACGGCCAGCTCTGCCACCGCCCGGTGACGGGCGGTCATCGCGTCGGCTCGGTGTCGTCGTCGTCGACGTCCACCTGGACGGGCTCGACGCGCTCGGTGACCAGTGGAGTCAGCGCAGCCCGCAGGTGACGATGCCGACGCGCCCAGGCTTGGGCGGTGCGGCCCCCGGTGAGCTTCAGACCGATGCCCACCCGGCCCCGCGGCACGCCGACCAGTTCGCCGAGCGCCCGCGCCGACTGCCACTTGGCCAACGGCTTGCCCGATGCCTCCGAATTCTCCGGCTCGGGAAACACCTTCACGATCTCGGACACCAGGATGGTCTCGGTGCCCTGCCGCAACGCGTCTTCGGTGAGCTCCACGGAGGTGTGGATGCGCGCCGCCTTCACTTGCACCGCCACGAACACCGATACCATCACCAGGAAAATCGCCGGAGTCACCAGCCCAACCCCGCCGCCGCCGGACATTTCGATCAAAATCATCGACACCGCCGCGATCGGACCGGCCAACAGCCAATACCAGCTGGCGCCGGGTTCGTAGAACAATGGCTTGGATTTGGTGTCCCCCGCTGATGTCATGGAAGCCTCCGTCACGAAAGCCAACCCGCCGCATGGGCGGCCCAGTAGGTGAGCACGATATCGGCCCCGGCGCGCCGGATGCTGGTCAACGACTCCAGCGCGGCGGCCCGCTCGTCGATCCAGTTGTGAGCCGCGGCCGCGCAAATCATCGCGTACTCCCCCGAGACCTGGTAGGCGGCCACCGGCACCGGCGAATTGGCGGCCGCCGCAGACACTATGTCCAGGTACCCCATCGCCGGTTTGACCATCACGATGTCGGCGCCCTCCTGCAGATCCAAGTCGATTTCGCGCAGCGCCTCCCGCGCGTTGCCCGGCTCCTGCTGGTAGCTGCGCCGGTCGCCGGACAGGCTGCAGCTCACCGCCTCGCGGAAGGGGCCGTAGAACGCCGAGGCGAACTTCGCGGCGTAGGCCAGGATCACCACGTCGGTGTAACCGGCGGCGTCCAGGCCGTCGCGGATTGCGCCCACCTGGCCGTCCATCATCCCACTCGGACCGACCACGTGGGCACCCGAGGCTGCTTGTGCCACAGCCAATTCAACGTAGCGGGCCACGGTTGCGTCGTTATCGACCCGGCCGCGCTCGTCGAGGACACCGCAGTGCCCGTGGTCGGTGAACTCGTCCAAGCAGGTGTCGGCCATCAACACCGTCGCGTCGCCGAGGTCCTTGGCCAGGTCCCGAAGCGCGACGTTGAGGACGCCATCCGGGTCGGTGCCAGCCGAACCGATCGCGTCCTTCGCCTCGTCCTGGGGTACGCCGAACAGCATCAGCCCGCCCACTCCGGCGGCGACCGCGTCGGCGGCGGCGCTGCGCGCCGAATCACGGGTGTGCTGCACCACACCCGGCATAGAACGGATGGGCCGCGGTTCGTCGATACCGTCGGCGACGAACATCGGTAGCACCAAATGCCTTGGCTCCAAGGAGGTTTGCGCCACCAAACGACGCATCGCGGGGGTTGAGCGGAGCCGGCGTGGCCGCTGCCGCTGGGAGCTCATGCGCGGCGACCCGCGGCCACTAGCGCCTGCGGCTCTTCTTGCGCGGCGGCGGCAGCGCACCCTCGGCGCGCAATCGGGCGGCATGTTCGGCCAGGGCGTCGACCAGCGGACCCACCGCGGCGCTCTCCGGCTGGACATCCACCCGAAGCCCGAATTCTGCGGCGGTCTCGGCGGTCTTGGGGCCGATACAGGCGATGATGGTGCGTGCGTGCGGCTTGCCGGCAATGCCGACCAGGTTGCGCACGGTTGAGCTCGAGGTGAAGCACACCGCGTCGAAACCGCCCGTCTTGATCATTTCGCGGGTGGCCGCCGGCGGCGGCGCGGCCCGCACGGTCCGGTAGGCGGTGACGTCCTCGATTTCCCAGCCACGTTCGCGCAGCCCCTCGGCCAGCGTTTCGGTGGCGATGTCGGCGCGTGGCAGCAGGACCCGGTTGACCGGGTCGAAAACGCTGTCATACGGCGGGAATTCGTCGAGCAGACCCATCGACGACTGCTCGCCGGACGGCACCAGCTCAGGGCTGATCCCGAAGGCGCGAACCCGGTCGGCGGTTGACTCGCCGACACAAGCGATCTTGACCCCGGAGAACGCCCGCGCATCCAGACCGAATTCGCCGAACTTCTCCCAGACGGCCCGCACCGCGTTGGTCGAGGTGAACACCACCCATTGAAACCGGCCATCGACCAGTCCCTTGACGGCGCGTTCCATCTGCGCGGGGCTGCGCGGCGGTTCGACGGCAATGGTCGGCACCTCGACCGGCAGCGCTCCGTAGGACGTCAACCGCTCGCTCATCTCGCCGGCCTGGTCCTTGGTGCGGGGCACCAGCACCGTCCAGCCGTACAGCGCCCGGCTCTCCCACCAGTTCAGCTTGCCCCGGTTGCTCACGGTCTTGCCGATGGTCACCACCAGCGGGCCGGCGAACGGGCCAGCGGGGTCGGCGCCGCCCAGGATGGCCGGATCGGTCAGTCCCTGCAGCGTGGTTTCGACGGAGCGCTGCTGGCAGGTGGTGCCGTGCGCGGTGACGACGCACGGTGTCGTGTCGGCCAGCTCGTGGTCGAGCAGGGTGCGTGCGGCGTCGGCCAGATGCGACGCGGTCGCCTGCAGGATCAGCGGTCCGGGGGCGGCGGCCAGCGCGTCCCAGTCGGTGTCATCGAGTTCGCCGCGCACGTCGGCCACCGTGTGCGAGGAGCCCAGCGGCAGCCCGGCATAGGTCGGGACCGCGCTGGTGGCGGCCAGCCCGGGCACGACCTCGAAGTGCAGGTGGGTGCGTGCCACGGCGTTCACCTCGGTGATCACCGCGTCCACCGACAGCGGGTCGCCGGCCACCAGCCGCACCACATCGGCACCCGAACGGGCCTCGGCTGTCAGCGTCTTGGCCACGTCGGCGGGTTCGCCCAGCGCCGGGCGGATGTCGGGGCCGCTCGAGACCACCGCCGGGGCGCTCTGGGCGGGCTCTCCCGCAGCCACGCCGACGTTCTCCCCCGCATGTGCGGTAGCCGGCGCCGGCCCGGATACCGGTGGCAGGTCCTTGCCGATCAGCGCCAGCACCGGCTCGGGTACGTCGGGGTCGGTGAACACCAGAGCGGCGTTGGCCAACACCGCGGCAGCCCGGGTGGTCAGCAGACCCGGGTCGCCGGGACCAGAACCCACGAAAGTGATGCGGCCCGGAGTCGGCTTACGCCCTCGCGTCATCATTGTCGCTCCCACGTCACTCAAATTTTTCCTTGCGCGGGTCGTGCCGCGCTCCCCACATCAGTTTTCGAGCACCCAGTTCGAACAGCTCCGCCGCAACCGAGAGCCCCAGCTCCCGTGCCCGACCGGAGGTGCCGACGCCGGACGCGCGGATCACGTCGGATCCGTCCAGCGCCGCCACGCAGCCGCGCAGCGACAGCTCTTCGAAGACCCGCCCCTCCTCATCGATGGACTCGACCACCTCGGCGATCGCGCCCACCGGTGCCGAGCAACCGGCCTCCAGTTCGGCCAGCAGGGCTCGTTCCGCGGTGACCGCCGCCCGCGTGTCGGCATCGTCCAGCTCCGCCAGCACTGCCGCCAACCGGTGGTCAGCTGCCCGGCATTCGACAGCGAGCGCACCTTGCGCCGGCGCTGGCAACATCTGCACGGGCTCCAACGTCTCGGTGACATCATCGAGGCGGCCCAGCCGGGCCAGACCTGCCCGGGCCACCACGATGGCGTCAAGATCACCACTGCTTACCCTGTTCAACCTGGTATCTAGGTTGCCTCTTAGGGGGCGGATTTCCAAACCGAGACCCAATGCTCTAAGCTGTGCGGCCCGCCGCGGGGAGGAGGTGCCGACCAGCGATCCGGCCGGCAACTCCCCCAGCACCAGCCCGTCGCGGGCCACCACCGCATCGCGGGGATCGTTGCGCGGCGGTATCGCCGCGATCGTGAACCGCCGATCTTCGGCGGTGGGCAAATCCTTGTGCGAGTGCACGGCCGCGTCGACGCGACCGTCTTCGATGGCCTCACGCAACGCGGTGGTGAAGACGCCCACCCCGAGCGTCTCGATCGGCGCTGACGACCGGTCGCCGGCGGTGCTGATGGTCACCAACTCGGCCGGGTGGCCGTTGGCGATGAGCGCGTCTCTGACCGTCGCGGCCTGGGTGGTGGCCAGCAGACTGCCCCGGGTACCTATCCGGATCACGTGTGACAATCAGCTACTCGCCAAACGGGTTCCGGTCGCGCGGCAGGTCACCGGGGTGCATGCCCGCGTCGAATCCGCTGGACACCGTTGGCAGTTCGGCTGCGGTGGCGACGGCAGCTACGGAGCTTATGGCCGTCTGATCGAGTTCGAAAAGCTCGCGCAGCGCCTCGGCGTAGCTGTCGCCGCCGGGAGCGCTGGCCAGTTGCTTGATCCGCACCGTGGGCGCGTGCAGCAATTTGTCCACCACCCGCCGCACCGTGCGGGCCACCTCGTCACGCTCGGCGCGCTCCAACCCGGGTAGCCGGTTCTCCAGGCGCAGCAACTCCGCCTCCACCACATCAGCGGCCCGTTGGCGCAACGCAGTGACCGTCGGGGTTACCTCGGCCATCCGCTGCCCTACCAGGTAGGCGGCAACTTCGGCGGCGACGATGTGGCGGGCGGCGTCGACGTCGGCCGCCGTGGCGTGGGCCGACGGCTCGTGTTGGACGCGGTCCACGTCGACGACCCAGACGCCCGGCAGGCCGGCTACCGCCGGATCGACGTCGCGGGGCATCCCCAGATCGCAGATGACCAGCGGCTGCGTCTCTTCGTCTCGGCGGGCGTAGACCAGCGCGTGGTGCACGTCGGCCAGCGAAACCACCGAACTCACCGCTCCGGTGCAGCTGACCACCACGTCGGCATCGGACAGCGCCTCGGCCAGGCGGTCGAGTCTCATCACCTCGGCCGGCACGCCCGCTCCGCGGACCTTGCCCGCCAGCCGCTGCGCCCGCGGCAACGAGCGGTTGAGTACACGGATCCGCCCGATACCGGCCCGAGTCAGGTGTGCGGCCGACAGCGCACCCATCGCCCCGGCGCCGACCAGCACGGCGGTCTTGGCCTCCAGCCCGCCCAGGTGTCGTTCGGCGATGCCCAGGGCGACCGACACCACGGAAGCACCGGCAGCGTCGATTCCGGTTTCGGAATGCACCCGCTTGCCCACCGACAGCGCCCGCTGGGCCAGTTCGTGCAACACCCGGCCGACGGTGCGGTTGGCCTCCGCGGCGGCATACGAGCGGCGGACCTGGCCCAGCACCTGCTGCTCGCCGATCACGGCCGAATCCAGGCCGCTGGCCACCGCGAACAGGTGCTCGACCGCGGCCTCGCTGTAGCGGACATAGGCGTGTTTGGTCAGGTCACCCATCGACATGCCGGAGTGCTCGGACAGCACCTGGCCGATCACCGACAGGCCGCCGTGAAACGCCTCCACCACCGCATACACCTCGACGCGGTTGCACGTCGACAGCACCATGGCCTCGGTGACCAGCGGTGATTGCAAAACCTTGTCGACGATCTTGACTTGCTCGGACTCGTCGATGCTGAGTTGTTCCAAAACGGAAACCGGCGCGCTGCGGTGCGAAACCCCGAAGAGCAGGATGCTCACAGCAGCATCACCTGGCCCGCTCCCTTGCGCCTTGAGAAGTGAACTGCTTTCTACGGTAGACGCTTGTCAGGTGGGCTACCAAATAATTGAGCGCCTGCCAGCGCCTTCTCAGCCGGCCAGGTCAGCGCGCAGCCGGGCTTCGTCGACTTCCCAGTAACTATGTTCGCGGCCATCGAGCAAGATCACCGGCAGCCGGTCGCCGAACTCGGCCCGTAGGCCGGTATTACCGGCCGCGGCCGCGGCGTCGACGTCGGTGCTGACCAACTCGAACCCCAGCTCCTGGGACAGCTCAGCCAGTTGCGCGTGTACCCGCAGGCAGATCGCGCAGCCGCGGCGGGTCAGCAGCTCCACCCGCCGGCGCCCGGACCGCGGTGCTGACGGCGTCATGGGCACCAGTGTGGCAGTCCCGGTGCCGCGGGATGCGGGCTCGTCGGGTTCTCGAGTGCACGGCGGAGCGCGCCTTCCGGGTGCGCGGTCCGTCAGGGCGCGGGTTCGGGGTCGGTGTCCCGGGCTTGCCGGTGGCGTTGGCCGGCGGGGCCCGAATCGTCGGCGTCGTCGAAAGGCCGGGATGCCGTCGGGTGCGGCGACGACATCGCTGATCGGGCTCCGCCGGGACCGACGCCCTCGCTCCGGTCCCCGGTTGCCGATGCGCCGTTGGACGGCGGGAGCAGCAGGGCGCGAACCAGCCGGCGAGGCCCGTAGGCCCGCAGCATCCGACTCGCCGGACGCGGCCGTACCCGCTGCGGCCACCAGAACCAGCGTCCCAGCAACGCGGCAATAGCCGGTGTCATGAACGAGCGGACGATCAACGTGTCGAACAACAGGCCCAACCCGATAGTGGTGCCGATCTGACCGATAATCCGCAGATCGCTGAACACGAAGAGCGACATGGTCACGGCGAACACCATGCCCGCGGCCGTCACCACTCCGCCGGTGCCGGCCATCGCGCGGATGATCCCGGTATTGAGCCCGGCTCCGATTTCTTCTTTGAGCCGCGAGATCAGCAACAGGTTGTAATCCGATCCCACGGCCAGCAGCAGGATCACCGACATCGCCAATACCAGCCAGTACAACTCGATGCCGAGGATGTCCTCCCATACGAGCACTGACAGGCCGAAGGAGGACCCCATCGACAGCAGCACCGTCCCGACGATGACGGCCGCGGCGACGACACTTCGGGTGATGAGCATCATGATGATCACGATCAGGCTGATCGCGGCCACTCCGGCGATCAGCAGGTCGTAGGTGGCGCCCTCCTGAATGTCGTGGAACGTCGCCGCGGTACCACCCAGATAGATCGCGGCACCCTGCAACGGAGTGCCTTTGATGGCCTCCCGCGCCTCATCCTTGATCTGCTCGACCCGGGCGATACCGGCCGATGTCGCGGGATCGCCCTCCAGGGCAATGATGAAACGGGCCGCTTTGCCGTCCGGCGACAGGAACATCTTCAGGCCGCGCTGGAAGTCGGGGTTCTTGAAGGCCGACTGCGGCAGATAGAAGGAATCATCGATTTGCGCGGCGTCGAACACCCGACCCATCGCGCCGGGATCCTTGCTACCCGAGTCGGACTGGTCATAGAACGACTGCAACGTCCCGTGCCAGACAACCAGCATGTCCCGCATGATCGTCATCGTGTTGATCATCGGTGGAATCTGGGCCCGCATTTGCGGAAGGAGTTTCACCAGAATATCCATGTCCGTGACCAGATATTCGAGTTTCTCGCTCATCTGGTCGACGTTGTCGATCATGTCGAATATTGATCTGATGGACCAGCAGACGGGAATGTCGTAGCAGTGTTTGTCCCAGTAAAAGTAGCTGCGGATCGGCCGGAAGAAGTCCTCGAAATCCGCGATGTGATCTCTCAATGTGTTCGTGATATCCGACAGGTCGTGGGTGAGGTGATCCATGTCGACGGTATTGTCGATGACTGCACCCATGAGTTCGTACATGGTGTGCATGGTGGCGATGGAGACATCCATCGCCTGTACCTGCACCAGCATGTCGTCGATGCGCGCCTTCATGAACTGCATGTTTTCGGTGTTCGAGACACCCTGCATGCTGATGATGAACGGTATCGACGTGTGCTTGATGGTTGTTCCCAACGGCCGGGTAATCGCTTTGACTTGTTCGATACCGCGACTGTGGTAAATGTTTTTGGCAATCTTGTCCAACACCAGCATGTCCACCGGATTGCGCATATCGTGATCGGTCTCGACCATCAGCACCTCGGGGTTCAGCCGAGCCCGCGAAAAATGCCGGCCCGCCGCCGCATCCCCGACGTTGGACGGCATGCTGGCCGGCATGAACTTACGCAGATCGTATGTGGTCTTGTAGCTGGGCAACGCCAGCAGACCGATAAACGCGATCACGCAGGTCGCGGCTAGAACCGGCCCCGGCCAGCGGACGATTGCCGTCCCAACGCGCCGCCAGCGGCGGGTGTTCAATCGCCGCTTGGGGTCGAACAGCTTGAAGAAACTGCCGATGGCAAGCACCGCGGGCCCAAGCGTGAGGGCTGCGAAGACCGCGACGAGCATGCCTATCGCGCATGGCGGGCCGAGCGTATTGAAATACGGAAGCCGAGCGAAGCTGAGGCAATACATAGCGCCGGCAATGGTCAATCCGGAGCCCAAGATCACGTGGGCGGTCCCATGGAACATCGTGTAGAAGGCGGTCTCGCGATCCTCGCCGGCGTTGCGCGCTTCGTGGTAACGACCGAGCATGAATATCGCGTAATCCGTCGTAGCCGCAATAGCCAATAGGACCAGCAGATTGGTTGCGAAGGTGGAGAGACTGAACACGTTGTGGTCGGCGAGAAAGGCAATGGTTCCCCGGATTGCCCCCAGGTCAATCCCGACCATGATCAAGACGAGAAACGCAGTCACCACGGAGCGGTAAATGAAAAGCAGCATCACCGCGATCACCAGGCTGGTGATCGCGGTGACCTTGGCGATGCTTTTATCCCCGGCCTCGGCCTGATCAGCGTTCAGTGCCGACGGACCGGTGACGTAGGCTTTGATCCCCCGCGGCGGCGGTGTGGTGTCCACGATATGCCGGACGGCATGCACCGATGCGTATGCTTCGGTTTCGTTGTCACCGACGAGATACACCACGACATATGCGGCTTTGTCGTCCGCGCTCTGCGATCCGCCGGCGGTCAACGGATCACCCCAGAAGTCCTGAATGTGCGCGACGTGCTTGGTATCAGCTGAAAGCCTTTTCATCAGCTCGCCGTAAAATTGGTGCGCCTCGTCGCCGAGTGGCTTATCGCTTTCCAGCACAATGGTCACGGCATTATCGGAGTCGAACTCCTTGAATACCTGGCCGACGCGCCTTATCGCCTCGATCGACGGCGCGTCGCTGGGGCTCATCGATACCGAGTGGGCCTTTCCCACCGCTTCCAGCTGCGGAACGGCGAGATTGACGATCGCGGTGAGCCCCAGCCATAACAACAGGATCAGCACCGCAAAACGGCGGATCAGCCGCGGCAGAAGCGGGCGTTTTGGCGCCGCTGGGCCATCCCGTTCGCTCATGCCGATGTCACCTGGCAAAAGGTGAGGGCTTTGGGCCTGGTGACCGACCTTTCGTCCTTGACGGTGCCGTTCACGATGATCCGGCAGCCGATGGTGTCGGCGGCGCTCTGCGCCATCACGTTCACACTGACCGCGGGCAGCGTCGTGGTGACCGTCTGCGACCACGGCAGCGGCACTTCCGGCAGTTGCAGCACGTGGGCGTCGGGGTCCAGGTAGGCGATCCTTGCGGTCGAGGCAGGGCCGAAAACTTCGTAGATCACTTGCTTCGGGTTGAACAGCGGGACATCATCGATATCAGCCTTGGCCATCACGGCGGGATGCTCGTAAGCGCCGAAGACGCGGTGCAGACGATAGATTCCGAGCGCTGCGACAATCGCCACGGCTGAGACGGCCAGCAGCAGCCACATTCGTTTCACAACGGTGGTCACCGGACTCATCCTCACCTTCGTGCTCCGCCACCGGGCCCACACCGTAGACTGCGGCATCGGGTGTGTCGCCCCCGGCTCGCCCCCGATCAAGGAGCGTGGTCGAAAGCGCCCAGTGCGCGAATCTGAACCTCCCGAAATCTCCAACGTGCGTGCTAATCCGATGTCTCGTTTGCGTTCGCAGCGTAGACGCTACCGCCGCCCTGCTGAATGCATTTCGGATTTCAGATAAACCTCGTTACCGGTGTCCCACGCGGCGGCCGGATCCGACGGGTCACAGCAGCTTCTCCAGGGTGATGGGCAAATCGGTGACGCGTCTGCCGGTGGCGTTGAACACGGCATTGGCGATCGCTGCGGGTACTCCGACGATCACCAACTCGCCGAGTCCCTTGACGCCGATCGGGTCGGCAATTGTGTCCTCGGCCGGCAAAAAGGTCGCGTCCAGCGCGGGGACGTCGGCGTTGACCGGAACCAGGTAATCCGACATGTTCGCGTTGACTATCCGGCCGTCGCGGTAATCCAGCTCCGTCCGCTCCAGCAACGCCATCCCGATCCCGCCGACCATGCCCCCAATCGCCTGACTGTGCGCGAGTTTGGGATTGATCACCCGGCCGGCGTCGTAGCACGCATACATGCGGCGGATCCGCACCGTCGGCAGCAAACGGTCGACGACGACCTCGGCGAATACGGCTCCGTAGCCGTAGATGGAGTATCGGCGGTCGGCGTCGTCAGGCGTCCAGGTCTGTTGTGAATCCAAACCGGACCAGCCGCGGCGGCGCAACAAGTCCTGATACGACTCGCCGGGCTCGGATCCGGCCCCGGAAGCCGTGGCGACCATGCGGCCGTCGACGACCGCCACGTCCTCCGGACGCAGGCCGCTCAGCGGGGATCGCGGGTCGGTGACCGCCGTGCGAATGAACTTGTCGCGCAGCATGTTCGCGGCGGTGTACACCGCAGAACCCACACTGGCCATGGTTCGGGAGGCCGAGTGCGGCGGTGCCGGCGGAAAACTGCTATCACCCAACGCGAATCGCACCCGGCTCAACGGCATTCCGAGGGCATCCGCGGCGACCTGCGTCATCGACGTGTAGGTCCCGGGCCCCATGTCGCTGGTTCCGCATCGCACTTCGGCGGTGCCGTCGGCGAAAACCTTTGCGGACGCCGAACATTGGCTGCGATACGTGTAATAGGCGGCGGCGGCCACCCCGATCCCGACGAAGAGATCGCCCTCGCGGGTGGTGGCGGGTGCCGGATTGCGCCGGTTCCATCCAAACCTCGCCGCGCCTCGGGTCAGGCATTCGGTGAGCCGCCGGGTGGAAAACGGCATCCCGGTGGTCTGGTCGACATCGGGTTCGTTACGCATCCGCAATTCGATCGGGTCCATGCGCAGCCGGTGTGCCAGATCGTCCATGGCGCACTCGAGCGCAAACGCTCCGGTGACCGCGCCGGGGCCCCTCATGAACCACGGCAGGCCGACGTCCAACGGCACCACGCGATACGTCGAACGCATGTTGGGGACTCGGTAGAGCAGTCGCGGACTGCGGACGAGTCCGTCCTCATAGTCCCCGTACCTGGCCGTCTCCGTATGCCCTTCGTGGATCATCGCCCTGAGGCGCCCGGATTCGTCTGTCCCGATCGCCATACGCTGCCGGCTGGTGGGCCGGTATCCGATTGCGCTGTACATCTGCCGGCGGGTCAATACCAGCTTGACGGGTCGTCGCATCCGGCGAGCCGCGAAAGCGGTCAGCACCTGATGCGGCCAGGTCCGGCTGGCACTACCGAACGAACCGCCCACGAACGGCGAGATCAGCCGGACATGATCGATGGGTAGACCGAAGGCGTCGGCGTAGAACTGCTGGGCTGCGCTGATGTTTTGCACCTTGTCCCATACCGTGAGCCGATCGCGCTCCCAGGTGGCAATCGTCGCAGGCATCTCCATGGGGTTGTGATCGTTGCGCGCGATGCTGAACCGCAGGTCCGTCATCACCGAGGTACCGCGAATCGCCTGATCGGCGAACCCGCGGGAATAGTCGCGGATGAACCGGCCGGGCCGCTTGTCCGCTTGTGCCGCATCAATATCGGTCAGCGGCGGCCGACTCGAATACCGGACGTCGACCAGTTCCGACCCGTGGACCGCCGACTCGAGCGTCGTCGCGATCACCACGGCGACCGGCTGTCCGAAGAAGGACACCAGCCGGGTGTCGAAGGGCAGTTTCACCCCGGTGAAGTCGGTCAGCACGGCAAGCACGTCGGGCTGCCGCAACGCGGCACCGGCGTCCATGCGCTTGATCCCGCCGCATGCCACCGTGCTACCGACCAGTGCGGCGTAGAGCAATCCGGGAATCTGGTTGTCGGCGGCGTAGCTGGCCTTACCGGTCACCTTCAGCGGCCCGTCCACCCGGCTGACCGGCTGGCCGGAGACGACCTGCGCGGCGGTGAATGCGTGGGTCATGGCATTGCCGCCACGGTGGCCAATTGCCTTTCGACAGTGCGCTTGAGCAGTTCGACCTTGAAGCCGTTCTCCCGCAACGGTTGAGCACCGGCAACCGAAAGTTCGGCGGCGCGGCGGAACAGGCCCGCGTCGATCGGGCGGCCCTGCAGCTCCCTTTCGACGGCCGGCAACCGCCACGGGACGGTGGCGACGCCGCCAACGGCGACCCGCGCGCTGCGTATCGTGCCGGCGACGATGTCGAGTGCCACAGCCGCCGAGGCCAGCGCAAATTGGTATGACTGACGATCGCGCACCTTGAGATATCCGGACCTGCGGGCCTCCGGCCCGAGAGGTACCTCGATCCCGACGATCAGCTCGCCCGGTTCGAGGTTGTGCTCGCGGTGCGGTGAGTTACCCGGCTGGCGGAAGAGCTCCGCCAGCGCAAATCGCCGCTGCCCGGCGGCTCCCCGACTGACGACGACGGCGTCCAATGCAAGCAGCGCAACCGCGAGGTCCGAAGGGTGGGTAGCGCAGCAGTGCCGGCTGGTACCGAGGATTGCGTGGGTGCGGTTACATCCGCCGATCGCCGAGCAGCCGGTGCCCGGAGCGCGTCGGTTGCATGCGGCCGACACGTCGCGGAAATACAGACACCGCGGGCGTTGCAGCAGGTTGCCGCCGATCGATGCCATGTTGCGAAGCTGAGCGGAAGCGCTGAGCTCGAGGGCCTGACTGATCACCGGGGCTTGTTGCCGGACGACGGGATGAGCGGCAAGGTCGGACATCCGCACCAGAGATCCGACGCGGATCATTCCCGGCTGCACGTCGATCCAGCGGTACGGAAGCGCGTTGATGTCGACCAGCGAATCGGGGCGTTCGACCGTCTCCCTCATCAAGTCGACCAGCGTGGTGCCCCCGGCGATATAGCGGCCGCCGGCCGCCGCTGCCCGCAACGCCGCCTGCTCGTCGGTCGCTTTGAGGTAGCGGAACGGGAACACGTGCTACCGGTCTCGCGCCACAGTTGCGACCGCCTTGACGATGTTGGTGTAGGCACCGCAACGACAGATGTTGCCGCTCATCCACTCTCGTATTTCCGCGGGCGAACCCGCGTGCCCTTCGGCGATACAACCGACGCCGGACATGATTTGGCCGGCGGTACAGTAGCCGCACTGGAAGGCGTCCTCGTCGATGAACGCTTGTTGCAGAGGATGGAGTCGGCCGCCCGAACCGGCCAAGCCCTCGATGGTGGTGATCTGTGCACCCTCGTGCATGACCGCCAGAGTCAGGCAGGAGTTGATTCGCCGACCGTCGACCAGCACCGTGCAGGCACCGCATGCGCCGTGGTCGCAGGCCTTCTTGGTGCCGGGCAGTCCCGCCCGCTCGCGCAGCATGTCCAGTAGCGACGTGCGGGTGTCGACGGCGATTTCTCGAGGTTCGCCGTTGATCTCGGCCCGCACCACAGCGGTGTGGATTTCGTCCTGGACGGTTCGCTCAGATCCGGCAACGGTAGTGACGGCGACGACACCGCCCACGGCGACGGAGGCACCCACGAACGTCCGGCGATTGATTCGGAACCCAAGTCGGTCGTCCACGGATCCACTGTAGAAGCGCAGCTCGCAACATCGTTGATAAACTCGGATACCGGCCCGTGTTCGTCTCGCGCCAGCCTGGAAAACCTCCCCAACACATTTGCCGGATAGGGTTGATGTTGGCCGAAGTGTCGCCCACCGGCCGGGTACCGCGATTGTGAGAGGTTTCTGATGGCTTCCACTGATCTGGGTGATCTGGGCACCTCGAATCGCATCACCGGCGCCGACCTGGAGTCGGTGGCCGCAAACGCCAGCGCCGAACGCGCCCTCGACGGCCTGCGCGCCACCGCCGCCGCGCAGGATCGTCCGCAGCCGCCGATCGACCTGACCGCGGCGGCGTTCTTCGATGTGGACAACACACTGGTCCAGGGCTCGTCCGCGGTGCATTTCGGCCGGGGGCTGGCCGCCCGTCATTACTTCACCTACCGCGATGTCCTGGGCTTCGTCTATGCGCAGGCCAAGTTCCAGCTGCTCGGCGTGGAGAACAGCGACGACGTCGCCGCCGGGCGGCGCAAGGCGCTGACCTTCATCGAGGGCCGTTCGGTGGCCGAACTGGTGAACCTGGGCGAGGAGATTTACGACGAATTCATCGCCGACAAGATCTGGCCGGGCACCCGCGAGCTCACCCAGATGCATCTCGATGCCGGTCAGCAGGTTTGGCTGATCACCGCCACGCCGTACGAGCTCGCGGCGACGATCGCCCGCCGGCTCGGCCTGACCGGCGCGCTGGGCACGGTCGCGGAGTCCGTCGACGGGGTGTTCACCGGTCGGCTGGTCGGCGACATCCTGCATGGCACCGGCAAGGCTCACGCGGTGCGTTCGCTGGCCATCCGGGAAGGTCTCAACCTCAAACGCTGCACCGCGTATTCCGACAGCTACAACGACGTGCCGATGCTGTCGCTGGTGGGCACCGCGGTCGCCATCAACCCCGATTCGCGGTTGCGCAGCCTGGCCCGCGAACGCGGATGGGAAATTCGGGATTTCCGGACCGCGCGCAAGGCCGCCCGGATTGGGGTGCCGTCGGCCCTGGCGCTGGGCGCGGCCGGCGGCGCGTTGGCGGCTCTGGCGTCCCGACGCCAATCACGCTGATAAGCTGCGCCGCTGAGCACACATTCGAGCAGAGAGCACAGCGGCATGACAGTCCCCCAGGAAGCCGAAGGACTCATCGGCAAGAACTACCGCGCCTCGGACTATTTCGAAGTCGGGCGAGAGAAGATCCGCGAGTTCGCGGCCGCAGTCAACGACGAGCATCCGGCGCACTACGACGAGGCGGCTGCGGCCGACGCGGGCTATCCCGCATTGGTGGCCCCGCCGACCTTCCTGGCGGTCGCCGGGCGGCGCGTGCAGATGGAGATTTTCACCAAGTTCAGCATTCCGATCAACATCGCCCGGGTCTTCCATCGCGACCAGAAGTTCCGGTTCCACCGGCCGATCCTGGCCGGCGACAAACTTTTCTTTCATACTTACCTAGACTCTGTGATCGAGTCGCACGGCACAGTGCTCGCCGAGATTCGAAGCGAAGTCACAGATGCCGACGGCAAGCCGGTCGCTACCGGCGTCGTCACCATGTTGGGGGAAGCAGCGCACCACGAGGCCGAGGCCGATGCCACCGTGGCGGCAATTGCAGCTATTTGAAACAAGTTGAAGCAAGAAGGTAGGGTCCGTTCAATGACGTCTCAGGGTGAAACGGGTGGCACGCAGCTCAAGCCGCCGGTCGAAGCAGTCCGTTCCCACTACGACAAATCCAACGAATTCTTCAAGCTTTGGCTTGACCCGTCGATGACGTACAGCTGCGCGTACTTCGAAGAGCGCCCCAATATGACGCTGGAAGAGGCGCAGTACGCCAAACGCAAACTTGCCCTGGACAAACTGAACCTCGAGCCGGGCATGACGCTGCTCGACATCGGCTGCGGCTGGGGCGCCACCATGCGCCACGCCGTGCAGGAGTACGACGTCAACGTGATCGGCCTGACGCTCAGTGAGAACCAGTACGCCCACGACGTGGCGAAGTTCGAAGAGATCGACAGCCCCCGCCGCAAAGAGGTGCGGATCCAGGGCTGGGAGGAATTCGACGAGCCGGTCGACCGGATCGTGTCACTCGGCGCGTTCGAGCACTTCGCCGACGGCGCCGGCGACGCCGGGTTCGAGCGCTACGACACCTTCTTCAAGAAGTACTACAGCTTGACGCCCGACGACGGCCGGATGCTGCTGCACACGATCATCATCCCGGATGCCGACGAAGCCAAGGAGCTCGGCTTGACGTCGCCGATGAGCCTGCTGCGCTTCATCAAGTTCATCCTGACCGAGATCTTCCCGGGCGGTCGGTTGCCGCGGATCTCGCAGGTCGACCACTACTCGTCCAACGCCGGCTGGAAGGTCGAGCGCTACCACCGCATCGGCTCCAACTATGTTCCGACGCTGAACGCCTGGGCCGACGCGCTCGAGGCACACAAGGATGAGGCGATCGCCCTGAAGGGGCAGGAGACCTACGACATCTACATGCACTACCTGCGGGGCTGCTCGGACCTGTTCCGCGACCACTACACCGATGTTTGCCAGTTCACATTGGTGAAGTAGCGCCCGCATTTTGCTTCAGTCGCGAACGTAACGCCACGGGCGAATTCCGGCCCCCCGGAGTTTCGCCCTGGCGTTGCGCCCGCGCACGCCTAGCAAGCCGCGCCCGGTTCGTCAGCCTAGGAAAATGTTGCGGCGCCCGGCCAACAGCCGGTACAGCGTCTGCTGGATGGTCTCACGCACCTGATCGGTCAACTCGAAGGTGACCATCGGGTCCTCGGCGTCGGTGGTCGCGTAGTCGGCCGTGGGGATCGGCTCCCCGAATGCGATGCGCCATTTCGACGGCAGCGGCACCAGTCCGGCGGGGCCGGCCAACGGGAACAGCGGAGTGACCGGGAAATAGGGCAAACCGAACAGCCGCGCCAGCAATTTGACATCGGTGAGCATCGGGTAGATCTCCTCCGACCCGATGATCGAGCACGGCACAATCGGCGCCTGGGTACGCAGCGCCGCCGATACGAAGCCGCCGCGTCCAAATCTCTGCAGGCGGTAACGGTCCTCGAAGCGCTTGCCCAGGCCCTTGTAACCTTCGGGGAACACGGCCGTGAGCTCGCCGGAGGCCAGCAGTCGGTGCGCGTCGGTGGTGCAGGCCATGGTGTGCCCCGCCTTGCGGGCGGCCTCGCCCACCACGGGCAGGTCGAACACCATGTCGGCGGCAAGCAGCCGCAGATCCCGGTGGGCGGGATGTTCGTCGTGAACCGCCACCGAAAGCATCAACCCGTCGAACGGCAACACTCCGGCATGGTTTGCCACCAACAGCGCGGCACCATCGCTCGGAAGGTTCTCGATACCGCTAACTTCCACGCGGAACCATGACCTGAAGAAAAACCTCAGCAAAGGCCGAACGATCGCGTCATTGAAATGCGGGTCGAATCCGAATTCGTCGACGCTGTAATCACCGGTCAGTCGTTGCCGCAGGAATCCGGCGACCGCGGCGACACGCTGCGCAAGATCGCTGAGGGGCGCTTCGCCCGACCCGGGAACGCCCGTCGCACCCGCGGCACGCCGATGCTCGTCGATTTCACGGACCACTGCGGCGATCTGTTCGGCCGATGCCCGGCCGTTCGGATCGGACAGCAACGACGGGTGCTCACGGGACGCGTCGGCGCGTTGACCGGCACGGCGGCGCGCTGCTACCCGACCCCGATTACTGTGCAGTGAAATGACATTCGCTCTGGTCTCACCCGCCACGATAGCTACCCAAATCTACCTGACCCCCACCCATGGAATTGGCTTCCGGGTTCCCCACCGTTGCGCTAACGCGATCGCGCGACCCTCCCAGGAGCGTACCCGATGCGGATCGATAATGGGAGTTAGGCCGCGGCCCCGAACGTAGTCGTCGAAAGCCTCGGCCGTCGTCCACTTGGGCTGATAGCCAAGTTCGGAACGCATTCTGGTGGTGTCCATCACCCTGCCGTAACTCAAATAATCGAATTGCTCGCGGTTGATCTCGGTGTATCCGTTGGCCCGCCTCAGCGAATCAAGCGCCCACACCCCAAATCCCGGTACCGGCAACGGAATTCGGCCGGCCCGGCGGATCGCCTGCGACAGCATGATGATGCCGTCGGCACCGATGTTGAAGGTGCCGGCTTTGCCAGCCATCGCAGCGCGCTCCAGGACACCCAGCGCATCCTGCTCGTGCAGCAATTGCAGTCGCGCGTCGCGGCCGAACATCGTGGGCACGACAGGCCCGGCAAGATACCGCGACAGTGTGGTGTCCATCGCGGGGCCGATCATGTTGGCCAGCCGCAGGATGGTCACCGCGATATCGGGCCGACGCCGGCCCAGCCCGCGCGCATACCCCTCGATATCGAGACTGTCCTTGGCGAAACCTTCGCGGAAGGGTCGACGGCTGGTGCTGTCCTCGGTGAACACCACCGGGTCGTGTGGGCTCGAGCCGTAGACCTCGGACGTGGACTTCAGCACGACGCGGCGAACCGAGGGTGACTTCTGGCAAGCCGCCAACAGCTGCATGGCGCCCATCACGTTGATTTCCTTCAACGCCGCACTTCCGCCGGACCGCGGCGCGTAGGAGGCCGCCGCGGCGTGCACCACAGTGTCGACATCACCGTTTCGAATCACCTTGGCAATGAAGGGATTTCGAATGTCGGCGCGGACGAACTCGGCTCGGCCCATGCGACGCAGCATGTCCTTGCTGGGCGCGATCGCATCCACCGCGATCACCGAGTTGATCAACGGGTTCTGCGCCAGCCGGGCGGTCAGGTAGCCGCCCAGAAACCGGCACGCACCGGTAACCAGCACCACCTTGGGGTAATGCAGGGTGTCGTCATTGCGGCCGCCGATTCCTCCGGCGCCGCCCCCCTGGCCGCTCGATGAGTTCACCCCGATAGCCTAGCGGCGACGAGAGACAGCAGCGTTACAAGCCGGTGACGGTACGCGACAACTGGGGGCCGGTCGGGCCTTACTTGCCGAGTTTCCTGCGCTGTACCCGGGTGCGGCGCAGCAGCTTGCGGTGCTTTTTCTTCGACATGCGCTTGCGCCGCTTCTTGATTACTGAACCCATGGACTCCGCTACCTGACCGTGCCCGCTTGTCAATGTTCACAAGCGACTACCAACGACTACAAAGGACCCAGTCACTTTACCCAGCCCGCCGCACCCAACACCAAACCGGCGCCGATTGGTGGCCGCCGGGCCTGGCGAGGCAGACCCGTGGCAGCCCGCTCGGCGCTGTCGGCTAGCCGGCGAAGTACGAGGTCTGCAGCATGTCGTGGACGGCCTTGGCATGCACCCGGAAAGACCGCCCGACCCTAACCGCGGGCAGCTCGCCGTTGTGCACCAGCCGGTACACGGTCATCTTCGAGACCCGCATCAGCGAAGCCACCTCGGCCACGGTGAGGAATTGAGTGCCGGCCTGCTGGCTTTCCCCCGTGCCGCTGTCCCGCACCGATTTACCTGCGGAATCCCGTGCTGATGGCCCGTTCGTTGACGTCATCGCAACCCAATCATGTCAGGCACGCGCAATGCCAGCGGCTTCCCCTCCGCTGGCACCCACACGTGCATACAATAGGAGAATAGCGGGACTAGTGGGGTTATTGGTACTGGTGAGAGGAAATCAGTTCAAAATTCCCGAATTATTCCGATGTAATTCTTAGCTGCTCAGAGCGGCTTTTGGCGGCTTGGACGGCCGCGTCGACAACCGCCCGAAACCCGCCTTTTTCCAGCTCGCGCAGCGCGGCGGCGGTCGTCCCGCCGGGGGAGGTGACCGACGCCCGCAGTTGCAGCGCCGTGGTGTCGACCCGCAACCCCGCCGGCTCGCCGGCGCCTGGACGCTCTTGCTCCATCCGCTCCAGCAGCATCGCCGTCGACCCGGCCAGGGTCTGCGCGGTCAGCTCGGTGGCCACCTGACGGCTCAAGCCCACTGCGACGCCGGCGTCGACCAGGGCCTCGACCAGCAGGAAGAAATACGCCGGCCCGGAGCCCGACACCGCGGTCACCGCGTCCAACTGCTGCTCCGGAACGTTCAGCACGACGCCGACGGCATCGAAGAGCGCGGACACTTCTTTCAGCTGTTGCGGGGTGACGAACCGCCCCTTGGCCAGCGCGGTGACCCCGGCTCCCACCAGTGCGGCGGCGTTCGGCATCGCCCGGACCACCGGCGTGCCCGCCGGCAGCTTGGATTCGAAGTAGGAGGTCGTGACACCCGCGGCGACCGTGACGAACACTTGCTCGACACTGTCGCTGCCGGCAGCCGTGGCCGCTGCCGCCAAGTCCCCCGTCACCGCCTCGACGTCTGCCGGTTTCACCGCGACGACCACAAACGTCGCGTGCTCGATCGCATCGCTGACCGAGGTGACCAGTACCGAGTAGCTGCTGGCCAGGTACTTGGCGCGCTCGGGGATCCGTTCGGCCACGACCAGGTCCTTGACCTGCCGGCCCGCGCGCAGCAAACCCGCGAGCAACGCTTCGCCGATACTGCCCCCACCGATGATCGCGATTCTTGCCATGCCGCACAGCATCGCAGACCCCGGACTGCTAGCCAGCGGCCGGGACCATCGCCAATTGACGTGCTTGCACCACCAGATGGCCCATGCTGTCGACGACGGTGTGGTCCTCGTCGAACCAGTCGTGTCCGATCTCCGTGCAGGTGGCGATGATCCGCAGCCAGCCGTCGGCGGGCAGTGCCCGAAGGAAGGCGGTGAGCTGGACGGTCGGCGCCCAGCCGGTGCGGTCTACGGCAAAGGTGACCGGCGCCGACAAATCCCCGCACATGAGCGCGAAAAGCGGATCAGGAGCCACCCCGCGCGGGCGCGCCCACATCTGGATGACCGGCGGCCGCCCGTCGGTATTGGGCTGCAGCGTCGACAGCAGCGGCCGCACGTCGCAGCCCTCGCCCGGGTGCACCAGTCCGGCCAGCGGGTGGCCCGGTCCGATCGGCGCGACATCGTCGGGAGGTTCGGGTGCCATCAGATCCACGACCGGGTTTGCCGACAGCAGCGGGGTCCCCGCGCCGCACCCCTGGTGCTCGGGTTCACCCAGCGTGACAACGGCGTGCGCCGCGGTGCGCTCACCCTGGGTCAGCTCGACGTCGACGACGCCGATCCGGCGGCCACGCTTGCGGATCGACGTCACCAGTCGCATCGCTCCCGGATCCGGCGCCCACAGGAAGTTGGCCGATACGACGACCGGTTGCAGTGCCGGCTGTGGTGCCGCCCCTC
The DNA here is from genome assembly GCF_900566055.1 of Mycobacterium innocens. Lineage (GTDB taxonomy): Bacteria > Actinomycetota > Actinomycetes > Mycobacteriales > Mycobacteriaceae > Mycobacterium > Mycobacterium innocens. Next base: position 4,504 of record NZ_UPHQ01000025.1, on the reverse strand, counting down.
CATAAGCCATCCGCGCGGCATTGGCGCACAGTGCCATCATCGCGCCGCCATGCACCTTGGGACCGATCGTCCAGTGCCGGTTCAGCTCGCCGTGAAATACCGCGTCATCGGCGGCAGTGTCGACCTGCCGCAGCGCCATGGCGGTGGTGAACATCGCGCTCATATCACCGCAGCAGATGGGTCCGGGCGAACTGCAGGGACTCCACCAGCATGGCTTCACGCTCGCTGGCCGAACGTGCCGACGAGGTGGACACCTCCAGCACCACATGGCCGCTGAAGCCACCACCCGCCAGCATCTGGCACACCTCGGCGGTGGGCTGCGTGCCGTGACCGGGCACCAGGTGTTCATCGGCGGGCAGCCCGCTGCCGTCGCACAGGTGCAGGTGGACCAGACCCCGGCCCATCCGGCGGGCCATATCCAGCGCATCGGTGCCCGCGGTCGAGGTATGCGAGAGGTCCAGCGTGTAATGGGCGTGATTGCCGTCCAGCGGGTCGTAGGACGGCGCGAACGCCGAAATCGCCGGACCCGGACCACCGCCGCGCCGGCGCATCCGTTCCCGTGACTGGCCGGCCCCGAAAAGCCGGTCCGCCCGGAACGGAAACATGTTTTCGACGGCGACCATCACATCGCTGGACGCTTCCAGCGCGGCGACCTGCTCACCGAACCCCTCGGCGTAGCGCCGTTGCCACCGGAACGGCGGGTGTACCACGACCGTCTGCGCGCCCAGTCGTTCGGCGGCCCGCACACTGCGCTCCAGCTTGGGAATCGGGTTGGCGCCCCATACCCGTTGGGAGATCAGCAGGCATGGCGCGTGTACGGACAGCACCGGCAGTCGGTAGCGTCGCGCCAACCTCCTGACCGCGTCGACGTCCTGGCTGACCGACTCGCCCCACACCATCAGCTCGACTCCGTCGTAGCCGAGTCGGGCCGCGTACTCGAATGCGGCTTCGGCCCGCAGCGGGTACACCGAAGCCGTTGACAAGCCGACTTTGATTGCTGGACGCACTGTGTACCGGCGCGCCTAGCCTGTTTGCAGGGATAGCACCAACGGTCCCCAGGTAATCAGCGCGCCGACCGCAACCGCGATCAACGTACTGGCGATGTCCTCGGTCTTACGGACTACTCGCACCGCGACCACCAGCCCGAGGATCACCAAGACCGAGAGCACCAATGCCACAATGCTGTTCCATCGCCACAGCTGGTCGAAGGCGATGAACAGACCGGCACCGAATACGACGGCCAGAATTGACTGCAGCACCACCACCGTGCCGCGCCACAGGGCCACCAGCGCGCCCGGACCGCGTCCCGACCCTCCGGTTTTGTCGGCAAGGTCACTGTCGAGCCGCTCCGCGTCGAACACCGCCGGAGCCGCCTCGCCCCGCCGCCGGGCCACCTCGTCGGCCAGCGACTGCCCGCCGAACAGGGTCCGCTCCGCGGCACCGTCCACATCGCGCAGGTAGGAACGCACGTAAGCCGTCTCGTCGGCGACCGGTTCGGCCTCGTCGACCGCAACGTCCATCGCGTCCACCGAGGTGTCGACGTAGTGCCCAACCGGGTCCGGACTCATGTGCTCGGCACCGGACTGCTGCTCGGAGATGTCGCTTTCTTCGGTGTGACGCAGCGGTCGCGGGTACTCGCTGCGCTCGGGGCCCGACTTGCGTCGGGCGATCGGCTCGGATCTGGGCCAGCGTGGTTCGGGTTCGGACCAGTACCTGGCCTTGGCCGGCTCCTCGGTTGCCGGTTCTGCGGCGACCGGCTCAGGTTGTGGAGGCGACGGCGGGGTCGGCTCGGCAACCTCGACTCGCGGTTTGCCGGGCTTTGGCTGACGTGGCGGTTCGGCCGGGACAGCGGGCGCGGGAGTCTCGGCCTTGTCGCGCCGGTCGCCGTGACGATCCTCGCGACGGTCCTCGCGAATGGTCGGGATTTCGCCGGTCAGCTCGGCCACCGTGACCGAATCGCTATCACCGCGGCGACGGCGCCGCCGCCGGGTCACGGCAGGGGCGCCGATGGTGCCGTTTCTGGCCAGTAGCTCGGCGACCGAGATCTGCTTGGTGTCCTCCGTGTCGGAATGTGGTCCAGTCATGGTTTGTTGCCTCTCGATCGGGGAGCGGCATTCCGATCTACTACCTGGCCTCCAGCATCGCGCACCGATGTCGCCACCGGCGAAGTTTCCATGAAGGCGGCCCCGTCGGCCTCGCTGTCGAGTCGGCGCAAGATCACACCTTCCCGCAGCGCCCACGGGCAGATATCCACCGCTTCTATCGACAGCGCTCGCATGCTTGCCTCCGCGACCAGAGCCCCCGCTACGATCTGCGGCGCGCGCTCGGCGCTGACTCCTTCCAGTTCTGCACGGTCAGCGGTCGTCATCCTAGAGATGAAAGATATGAGTTGCCTGAGGCCGTTGGCCGTCAGCATTCGTTTCACTCGCGGTCCGGCGGCCGACGGCGCCGCTCCGGTGAGCCGTGCCAGCGAACGAAACGTCTTCGATGTGGCGACCGCGAGGTCAGGATTGCCTGCCTCCAGAACGGCCACACTGGCGTCCGACAGCTCTGCGTCGAGCCAGTCACGCAGCATCGCCACCCGCCGCCGGCCGGGCGGATCGTCGCGCAGCCATTCGCGGGTCAACCGGCCGGCGCCCAGCGGCAGCGACAGCGCTACCTCGGGCTCCTCATCCACGCCGCTGGACAACTCCAGCGAACCGCCGCCGATGTCGAGGTTGACGATGCGGCCCGCACTCCAGCCGTACCATCGTCGCACCGCCAGGAAGGTCAGCCGGGACTCGTCGACCCCGCCCAGTACCTGCAACTCGACACCGGTTTCCTTGCCTACCCGGGCCAGCACATCTTCGGAGTTCTCGGCTTCCCGCACGGCGGAGGTGGCGAAGGCCATCAACTCGGCGCAGCCGGAGCTCACCGCGATCTTGGCGAACTCGTCGATGGTCGACACCAGTTTGTCGGCACCGCGCCTGGTGATCTTGCCCGAGCTGTCGGTGGCTTCGGCCAGCCGCAGCGTGGCCTTCGTCGAACTCATCGGCGTCGGATGCCCACCACGGTGAGCATCTACCACCAGTAGATGGACCGTGTTGCTGCCCACGTCCAGCACGCCCAATCTCACGAAATCAAACTAGCTGGCGACGACGCGGGTCGCTCAGCGACCCGATGCGGGAGCACCATCGGGCTTGCGGGGAGAGCCCGCGCAGGATGCGCCTGCCGCTGGCCGCCCGGACGACCGTAGGGAGGACTAACGTTGCAACCGTGGCAAACTCGCGCCTGAGGCCGGTGCACCCGGGGCAAGAGGTCGAATTGGATTTCCCCCGTGAGTGGGTGGAATTCTACGATCCCGACAATCCGGAGCACCTGATCGCGGCCGACCTCACCTGGCTGCTCTCGCACTGGACGTGTGTGTTCGGCACGCCCGCCTGCCGGGGCACGGTGGCGGGCCGGCCGGACGACGGGTGTTGTTCGCACGGAGCCTTCCTATCCGATGACGATGACCGTGCCCGGCTCGACGACGCGGTGCAGAACCTGACCGACGAGGACTGGCAGTTCCGCGAGAAAGGCCTGGGCCGCAAGGGATATCTGGAACTCGACGAGCACGACGGCCAACCGCAGTACCGCACCCGAAAACACAAGGACGCCTGCATCTTCTTGAACCGGCCGGGCTTCAAGGGCGGCCCCGGTTGTGCGCTGCACACCAAGGCACTGAAGATGGGGGTGGCGCCGCTGACGATGAAGCCTGACGTCTGCTGGCAGTTGCCGATCCGGCGCAGTCAGGAGTGGGTGACCCGGCCCGACGGCACCGAGATTCTGAAAACCACCGTCACCGAATACGATCGCCGCGGCTGGGGTTCCGGCGGGGCCGACCTGCATTGGTATTGCACCGGCGATCCGGCCGCCCATAGCGGAACCAGACAGGTATGGGAGAGCCTGGCCGACGAGCTCACCGAACTGCTCGGCGTGAAGGCGTATGCGGAACTGGCCGAAATGTGTAAACGCCGCAGCCGGTTAGGGCTGGTGGCCGTCCACCCTGCGACCCGCGCGGCGCCGAGGTAGCGGACGGGCCCGGGGGGAGTTTGCCGCAACGGCGCTATCCGGCGTCCGCAGCGCGATACGATCTCGCCTTTAACCGAGGATGCGCGGACCCGGGAGTAGCTCATGCCAGTTGTGTTTGCGGCGCCGGACGTCGTAGCGGCAGCGGCAACTGATCTGGCCGGAATCGAGCCGGCGATCCGCGCCGCCAACAGCGCCGCGGCGGCGCCGACGACGGGATTGCTGCCCGCAGCCGCCGACGAGGTCTCGGCCGCCATCACGGCACTGTTCGGGGCTAGCTAAGGGACTGCGAGGAAATAACACGCGCATTTGACCGTCGGGCGGTGCTTACGGCGCCCGCGGTGGGCCGGTCACGGTGTAGTTCCATTCGCCGTGCCAGTCGTGCCGGGTGATGGCTCGGGCTTCCAGTTCGCGAATCTGCTTGTCGCTGACCTTGATTCCCTTGGGGTACTCG
>NZ_UPHQ01000005.1 GCF_900566055.1 Mycobacterium innocens | reverse complement strand
CGCCCAGTTCTGCGGCGCTGGCTTGGCGGGCCAGGTGGTTGATCAGCTGATGCTCGGGCACGGGTAGGCGGCGGCGCACGGTTTCGCAGCGCCCCAGCAGCGTCAACCACTGCGCGGTGCTCAACGCGTCAAAGTTCAGGCCCATCACCGCATCCAGCGCCGCATCCAACCCGTCGAAGGCCGCCGTGATCACCTGCCAATCCATGAACCCAACCTATCGGCGACCTCTGACAAAAACCGGGCAGAAAGTGCCCGCCCAACAACCGATTCCACATTTCACCCACAGCGAACAACGCACCGGTTTCGCCGGTGCCACCGCAACCAACACACCGCTCCGACAACCGATCTCATCACCCCCAACGCCAACGTGAGCCACACCCGCCACACCGGCCACCGGAAAGACCAACACCCAATGTGCCCACCTATCCGCGACAACCCCAGCAGCGCAACGGATTTTCCGTGCCGCAGTTCTACTCTCGCGCTGCTATCCGCTGAGATCAGCTGGTCGTGACGCGCCGTGCTCTGACATCGGGAAGGTGTCGCTGTGCCAGTTCGTAGTCGGCGTCGTCATGAAGGACCACGAGTCCGCTCGCGGCGGCGGTGCCGCAGATGAGCAAATCGACCACTGACAGGGCACGTACCGCACCTGCGCCCGCGAGCCGATACTGCGCCGAACTTATCCACCGCCACACGGATTTCGGTACCGGCACGTCGGGGAAAATGTCACCGAACGTCCGGTTCATCTGATCGAGCTCGACGGTGTTGCGCGCTGATCGACGGAACTCGGATCGTTGTGGTTCGCACGAACCAACGGCCCCGCTCAGTAGCGATGAGGACCACGCCGCAGTGAGGTCGGGCTGTCGCAGCAGCCGCCAGACCGCGGAGGAATCCGCGAGGAAGCAGATCAAGCCCCCGCAGCCTTCTCATCAGCTCGAGCGTCCAGCCAACCCTCATAATCCCAGCTCTGTGCCTGCTCGCGGGACCGGGCCAGTGCGTCGATCCGCCGGAAGCGAGCGACGTAGTCGCGCAGGGCGAGGTTTACGGCCTCTTTCTTGGTGTGTACGCCCGCAATCCGCATCACTTCGGCCAGCGCGTCGTCGTCGAGGTCGATCTGAGTCACCGACATGACAAGCCTCCTATGTTTGACATATACATGGTATAGATACGTGGCCAACATCGACGGAACGCACGTGCGCCGATCTCGACGTGCGGAAAGTTGTCGACGACGGCAGTGCGGTGCGTAGGTCATGGCCGTTTCTGATGTGGCGCGCAAGCCGCTCAATTCAGCGGGAACCTACCACCGGGTGCTCGCCTATCCCGCCGAGCGGTATTCGAAGTGGCGGCGGATGCCGGACAGCATCGTCCGATGTGCCTTGACCGCCTCGCGGATGGTGAACGCCGCCAGGGGCCGGGGCGCGGTGATCCGGATTCGCTCGGTGAGCCGGGTGCCCGCGTCAATCGCCTCGAAACTCACCGTTGCGCGTACGTGTACCCCGGGCGACTGGTCGGCCTCGGTGCTGACATCGCCGTCGTCGGGGACCTGCAGCCGCGCCCGGTAGCTGATCTGAATAGCAAACGGCCCCAATGGGATTCGATCCACCACTCGATAGCTCTGCAGATACCCCTGCGGGGTTTCGCGGCGACCCGTCGGCTGAACGGACACGATCAGCGGGTGCACGAGTTCGATGTTGTCCAGGTCCACGTAGAAGTCGCGGACCCGACCCGGTGGCGCCGGTACCGATTCGGACAACATCCGCTCGGCGTGCGCCACCCACCAGCTCATGCCGAAAATTCCGCGAGCAGACTGGCGGTGCGCCACCAGGTCAGCCCGGCCAACACAATCAGGACAACGACCGTCGCAGCGACTTGGACCGCGTTCCGGCGTTCCCGCGGCGGGTAGACGTAGGCCGCCGCCACCAGCCCACCGGTGACCAGCCCGCCCACGTGTCCCTGCCAGCTGATCAGTTGTGAGCTGACCGCCGGAACGACGAAGGTGAAGACCAAGTTGATCACAATGACCGCGACGACCCAGCGCACGTCGAGGGCCAGCCGTTTGCCCACCACGAAGGTGGCACCGAACAGGCCGAAGATTGCCCCTGATGCGCCCGCGGTCGCCGTGTTCAGCGGCGACAGCAAGTAGACCAGCACCGACCCGCCAAGCCCGCTCAGGGCGTACAGCGCGCCGAAACGCAGTCGGCCCAGCCATATTTCGAGCGGTGGGCCTACGACGTACAGCGCCCACATGTTCAGTAGCAGATGGGTCGCGCCGTAATGCAGGAACGCCGAGGTCACCAGGCGATACAGCTGGCCGTCGGCTACCGCGGGTGACCACAGGGCCAGCTGCTTTTCCAAGTTCCCCGACGACATCTGCACGACGAAAGCCAGCACGTTGATCACGATCAGCGTGTAGGTGACCACCGGTGTGGCCGACCGCTGCCGGCCGCCGAAGCGGGTCCGCGGCTCTCGAACGGTCCGGGCACCCGCTTGGACGCACTGCACACATTGATGTCCGACGGCGGCGTCGCGCATGCAGTCCGCGCAGATATACCGTTCGCAACGGTTGCAGCGCACGTACGCCCGGCGGCCCGGATGCCGGTAACAGGTCGGCGCTTCGGCCGGCGACTCCGGTGCGCTGGGGCTACTCATCGCACCATTCTTGCCCGGGTCGCCGCCGCCGGGGCGGCGGGTGGCCGAACGCACATTTGCCGGCTTTCTAGGCCCAGCGCGTTGCCTTACTGTTTTTTTCGTGGAGTCAACGGCATGACCAATGCCGGCGCAGGAGTCGTCGAGCGCTACCTGACCTGCCTGGCCGCTCATGATTGGGACGGCCTGGCCGCCACCATCGCCGACGACGGCCTGACGCGGGAGGGCCCGTTCTGCGACGTCATCGAGGGTAACCAGCACTACGTCGCCTACCTGCGCAAGGTGCTCACCGATCTCAAAGGCCACCGGCTGCGGGTGCAGCGGGTCTCGAGGGTGGATGCGCGGCTGTCCTACGTCGAGTTGACCGAGGCCTTCGAGATCGACGGCGCACCCGCCGAATGGCCCGAATGCATACGTTTCGAGCAGAACGACGACGGGCTGATCTCCCGCGTCAGCGTGTTCTTCAAGCAACGCGGCACTGACGCCGGCTAGCTTGCCCCTGCGGCACCGTCCGAGCCGTAGACGGTGCCGCCCTTGCCGCCGGCGCCTCCCGGCCCGCCGAAAATGCCGTCCCCGCCGTCGCCGCCGTCGCCGATCCACCGGGCGTTGCCGCCGTTGCCGCCGGCGGCGGGCTGTCCGATGCTGGTGCCGGCATTACCACCGGCACCGCCCCAGCCGATGAAGCCCGCGGTGCCGCCGTTGCCACCGCCGCCTCCGCTGAGGCCGGCGAGGCCGGGCCCCCCGGTGCCGCCGGCTCCGCCCTGGCCGAACAAACCGATCGCGTTGCCACCGTTACCGCCTTTGCCGCCAGGGCCACCCATTCCGCCCGCGCCGCCGTTGCCGCCGTTGCCGATGACGATGCCGCCGTTACCGCCGACACCACCGGCCGACGAGGTGCCCGCGGTGCCGTACTGCCCGTCGCCACCGGCGCCGCCGTTACCGAAGAATCCGGCGTCGCCACCGGTGCCGGCAGGCCCTGCATTGGAGCCGAGGCCGGCGTCCCCGCCGGCGCCGCCATCGCCGAGCAACCCACCGCCCCTGCCGCCGGTGCCGCCGGCACCGCCGTCTCCGTTG
>NZ_UPHQ01000205.1 GCF_900566055.1 Mycobacterium innocens | reverse complement strand
CACACCAACGTGATGACAACGCCGCGATCAACCTCGCACGCTACGAGGACACCATTAGCGTCGTCGGCCCAGTTGGGGCCGCCGTCAAGCGTGGAGCCGACCGTAAGACCGGGCCTGGCCCGGCCGGTGGCTGTGAAGCGCGGAAGGGACGCAGCCGCAAGGCTGCCGAACAACCCCGAAATGGGGTGCGAGTCGCGTGACCACTAAAGATCACTCACTCGCAACGGTCGCCGTACATCGTGCCCGTCGCCGCATCGGCCGGGACGGCCAGTCCCAGTGCCAGCGCGCCCGCGAAGGTGGCGGCGACGGCGGTCTTGGCGATGGTGGAGATCTTCATCGGTCTTTCCCTTTTCTCGTTCTCTCGTTCCGCCCCCGTTGGACGGCTGCGGAATGGGCGTTGAGAAAAGGTTCCGATGACGGCCTTTTCGTTATCTCTATGAATCCTTGAAGTGATCTACCGGTGCATTTGGAGCTCCAGAACCGATGGCGGGCAGCCGACCCGGCGCTCGGGTGGCTGCCCGCCATGTGTGGGACCAAGGGCTACTTGTGTGTTTCCTGCGTGACGGTCATGAAGTCGTGGCTGGTGGCCCAGGCCTTGACGAAGGTCTCCAGGGGGATCTGCTCGTCGCGACCGTCCGGATTGCCGCTGTCGTTGAGGTGCACGACCCCGTTGGCGGTGTCGACGCCGGTCACCACCACTGCGTGGTCGGCCCGCGGCTGGCCGTCGCTGCCCTTGTTCTGGATCGGCTGGTTCCAGATCATTTCGGCGTTGACCCCGACGATCACCGCGTGGCCGCTGCCCAGGTACTGCTCGAGCGCGTCCATGCCGGTGGCGACGCCGGTCTGCGCGGCGCTGTCCGAGTCGGTGTTGACGCCGTGGACTCCGTAGTGCGCCAGCAGTGTCGGCAGGTCCTCCGGGTTGGTGCCCATGCCCGAGTTCGGGTCGTTCTTGTCGGTCGGCTTGATGTAGATCGAGCCGGGGTGGCTGGTGCTGGGCGTCGACTGGGCCACTTTGATGATGGCCCGCTCCGAAGGCAGCTTGCCCGTGATCTGGCCGACCACGTCGGCGCCGGACATGATGGCGCAGTCGTCGTAGTTCTGGTGGCGCCAGTACTTGGCCGCCGCGGTCGGGTCGCCGAACATGGTGCCGCCGACGGATGCGTCGGCCTGGCTGGCCAAGCCCAGTGACAGGCCGGCGGCGAGTGCGGCGGCGACGGCTGCCTTGGCGACGATGGAGATGTTGACGGTCTTCACGGCCGGGTCCTTTCTCAATTCCGCTCCGGTGGAGGGGCTGTTGAGAAAAGGCTCTGATGGTGGCCTATTCGTTATCTCGACGAATTCTTGGAGTGACCTCGGGCCCGCGGCCCGACCGTGCGGCGGCGCGTCAGTTGCAGGCCCACGTGTCGATGTAGCCGCCGTCGAGCTTGCTCAGCGCGTCTTTCATGGCGGCGCTGAGATTCGCGCCTGTGCCGCCCTTGTAGTCGCGGTCTTTTGCGGCGACGGCGCCGCAGGCGGTGAAGGAGGTGAGCACCTTGCAATCGGAGTAGCCGCACGATTTGATCGCGGTGGCTTCGGCAGCCGCCTTGGTGGGGTAGGCCCACGACCGGCCCCACGACCCGTTGCTGGAATAGGCGATCGCACCGTAGGAATCGGTGGCGCGTGCCGCGGGCGCCGGAGCCACGGTCGCCGCCGTTGTTGCGATGGCCGCGATGGTCGCGATGACAACCGCCAGCCGAACGACCGTCACGGCGAACCGGCGCCGATGGGGAACCATCATCGTCATTGGTGAATCCTTTCCGAGCGTCGGCGGTCCGGCCGGATCAACGTGCCGTGACGCCATCCGCCAATGGCTAGACCGGTTTGGTAGCGGTGACCTGTTTGCCCCAGTCGGACATTGTCAGCGTCACCGAAGTGTTGGGGGCCGGGACGATCTGGAGTTGCACGAGATGTGAGGACCCGTCCGAAGCGGTCCAGACGGTGGTGGACACCGTGGAAACGTTCTCGGTGGTCAACCGTGAGCCGGCCAGCGTCGCGATGTCGTCGGCGCTCGATTTCCCGGTGATCTTGGTGGTGGCGACGCCGTTCACCTGCTGGGAGCCGGCCACCGCCGCGTCCTTGAGGTTGGCCAGTACGTTGGCCAAGCCCTTGTCGGGGTCCAGCAGCACCGACACGTTGTAGATCGAGGCGCCGTTGCCGAAGTCGGTGTACATGCCGGGCTGGCCGAGGTCGGAGTAGAGGTGACCGTCGACATAGACGAATTTGACGTCCTGGGTGTCCTTGCCGACGAGCATCGTCGCGCTGCCGGTGGCGACGGTCTGCGGTGTGTTGGATACATCGCCGTCGAGCTTTGTCACCCGCAGGTTCGGCACGTCACCCTGCACGGCAAGGCTGAGGTGCATGCCGGTGACCTTGCGCATCACGTCGGTGGCCTGTTTGAGCAACCTCGCCGCCTCCCCGCTGGTGGCGGTGGCCGTGGCGCTCGACGATTTGGCGCCGGTATCCGGATGTCCGCAGCCGCTGATCGTCAGGGCGACAGCGAGTCCGGTGGCCGCGGCGGCGACAACACTTCGACGCGCAAGCTTCATCGACATCTCCTTAATCAGCCCGCAGTTGCTCAAGCCGAACTCCGAGCTTAGTGAGCCCGGGGTTACGTCCGGCCGGTCTGGGTCCACGTTCCTCGGCGGGCTGACTATCGCAGAACGCGCGATGCGGGGATCCCGGTTCTCGGGATCCCCGCATGCTGTGTGGGATTCGATCAGGTGAGCTGGCTGGCGTACTGCGGGCAGTAGTCCTTGGTTGCGTAGACGACGAAGTAGGCGGCTTGCTTGGAGGTCAGGTTGGTCTGGCTGAGGATTTCACTGGCGATTTGGGATCCAGTTGCTCCGGCCGCCAATTCGGTGCAGACCTGGTGGCCCTCTTGGACTGCCGCCTGCGGCGAGGAGAAGGTAACGCCAACCGACTCCATCTGCGAGATGAATGCCGCGTCAGCTGCGGTGGTGGCCGAGGCGACGCCGGCGGTGGCGACGGCAAGCCCGACGGCGGCGGCGCCGACGGCGGTGGCCAGGACTGCGGTGAGGCGTGCTGAGAACATTGGTGAGGTCCTTTGCTGAGTGCTGTGGGTTTGCTGCTTGGTGACCCCAGCTTCGGATCGACCTCTTGGCGAATTCTCAATAACTTCTTGATAACTTCCCGGCCCGATTCGCCCGGGGCCACCCGGCAGGCTAGGCCTGAGTCATCGCGTAGTAGGCGCCGCGCCGGGCCAGCAGTTCGGCGGGGTTGCCGTGTTCGACGATCCGTCCGTCCTGTACGACCATGATGCGGTCGGCATCGCGAACCGTCGAAAGCCGGTGGGCGATAATGAAACTCGTTCTGTCTCGGCGAAGTTCGCGCATCGCTTGGGCGATGAGCAGCTCGGTGCGGGTATCGACCGAGCTGGTGGCCTCGTCCAGGATGAGCAGTTGGGGGCGGGCGAGGAACGCACGCGCGATGGTGATCAACTGCTTCTCACCGGCGCTGACGTTGCTTCCGTCGCCGCTGATCCGGGTCTGATAGCCGGCCGGCAAGCTACGCACGAAGCGGTCGGCATGAGCCGCTCTGGCGGCTTCGGTTATCTCGTGGAGGGCGGCGTCCGGTCGCCCGTAGGCGATGTTTTCGGCAATCGTCCCGTCGAACAGCCAGGTGTCTTGCAGCACCATGCCGATCCGTGATCGCAGTGCCTGCCGGCTCATCGAGGCGATGTCCACGCCGTCGATCAGGATCCGGCCGGAATCGACTTCGTAGAACCGCATCAGCAGGTTCACCAGCGTGGTCTTGCCCGCGCCGGTCGGTCCGACGATCGCCACCGTGCTACCCGGTTCGGCCACCAGCGACACGTCCCGGATCACCGGGTGACCGGGGTGGTAGGCGAAGCTCACGTGTTCGAACTCGACGCGACCGGGCCGGCTCGGGCACGGGACCGGCCCCGGGCCCCGGATAGCTGACGCCGGCGCCGGCTCCGGCGATTCTTCGGCCTCGTCGAGCAGCTCGAACACCCGCTCGGCGCTGGCCACCCCCGATTGCAGGGTGTTGTACATCCCGGCCACTTGGCTCACCGGCGTGTTGAATTGGCGGACATATTGAATGAAGGCCTGGATACTGCCCAGCGTGATGTGTCCGGTGGCCACCTGCAGGCCACCCACCACGGCGACGGCGACGTAACCGAGGTTGCCAATGAACGTCGTCGCGGGCCCGACCAGACCGGACAGGAACTGCGCGCCGAAGCTGGCCCGGTAGACGTCGTCGTTGAGCTTGCGGAATTCTTCTCGCGCGGCGGCCTGGTGGCCGAAGGTCTTGACCACCGTGAAGCCGCTGTATGTCTCTTCGATGTGCGCGTTGAGGCGCCCGGTGCTGGTCCAATGCGCAACGAACAGTCCCTGCGATCGTCGCGTGATCGCCCGCGTCACCAGCAGCGACAGCGGCACCGTCAGCACCGTGATCAGCGCCAGCAGCGGCGAGATCCACACCATCATGAAAAGCACGGCCAGCACCGTCAGAATGGAGGTCACCAGCTGGCTGATCGTCATCGACAGCGACGACTGGACGTTGTCGACGTCGTTGGTGACCCGGCTTAGCAGCTCGCCGCGCTGACGTCCGTCGAAGTAGGCCAACGGCAGCCGGTGCACCTTGTCCTCGACATCGGACCGCAACTTCGCTATGGTCCGCTGCACCGTCACGTTGAGCAGCCGGGCCTGAGCCCAAATCAAAAGCGATGCAACCAAATACAGCGCCAGTGCCAGCGCCAGCGTGCGTCCCACCGCGCCGAGGTCCACCCCCTGGCCCGGCACCACATTCATCCCCGACAGCAGGTCGGCGAACGCGTTGTCACCGCGGGCCCGGGCCGCCGCGACGGCCTGCGCCTTGGTGATACCGGCCGGCAGGCGTCGCCCGATCACGCCGTTGAACAACAGGTCGGTGGCATGGCCCAGGATTCGCGGAACGACCACGCTGATCGCCGTACCGGTGATACCCAGCGCGATCACCGCGAGACTGAGCCGGCGTTGCGGCGCGAGCCGTTTCACCAGGCGCGCCGCTGAACCCCAGAAGTCTTGCGACCGCAGGGTGGGGGCCGGCGCCGCGCCGCGCGGCCGCTGGCTCATTGCCATGGTCACGGGTCGCCCCCGGCGCTGACGGTCACCGACTGCGAGATGGCGAATTCGGCATAGGTCGGGCAATCGGCCAGCAGGGCTTCGTGGCTGCCCGCGCCGACGATTTTGCCGTCGTCGACGACGAGCACCTGGTCGGCCTGGCATGCAGTCGAAACCCGTTGGGTGACAATGATAATGTTTGCGTTTGCAGCCACCTCGCGCAGGTTCGAGCGAACGCGGGCCTCGGTGTGCACGTCCAGAGCCGAGAACGCGTCGTCGAAGAGATAGATGGCGGGGCGGCGGATGACGGCCCGCGCGATCGCCAGCCGTTGGCGCTGCCCACCGGAGAAGTTGGTCCCACCCTGGCCGACGCGCATCAGCAGTCCGTGCGCCCCCACGAAATCGTCTGCAGCGGCGACGCGCAGTGCCTCCCACATCTCCGCGTCGGTTGCCGACTGGTTCGGAGCCGCGCCGTAGCGCAGGTTGTCGGCGACGGTGCCGGAAAAGAGGTAGCCGCGCTGCGGCACCAAACCGATTGCGGTCCAAAGTCTTTCGGTGTGATAGTCGCGGACGTCGATGCCGTCGATCAGGACGGCACCGCCGGTGACGTCGCGGAGCCGGCAGATCAGCGAGACCAGGGTCGACTTGCCCGATCCGGTGCTGCCGACGATCGCGGTGGTGGCACCCGGCCGCGCGATCAGCGAGATGTCTTGCAGCACCGGACAATCAGCGCCCGGATAGCTGAACGTCACACCCTCCAGGCGGACCACGCCGGTGATCCCCTCGGGCGGGAACGTGGGATTTGCCGGGTTGCCGATGGCGGCGCGGGTGGACAGCACCTCGGTGATGCGTTCGGCGCACACGGATGCTCGTGGCAGCACGACCAGCGTCATCGTCGCCATCAACACCGCCATCAGAATCTGGGCGAAATACGCCAGGAAGGCGCTCAGCGAGCCCACCTGCATCTGGCCGTCGTCGATGCGCAGGCCGCCGAACCAGATCACCGCGACGCTGGACGCATTGATGGTCAGGGTGGTCACCGGCAGCATCAGCGCTTGCCAGTTACCCGCTGCCAGTGCGGTCTTGGACAGCGCGGTGTTCGCCCGGGCGAACCTGTCCTGCTCGAAGCCTTCCCGGGTGAAGGCGCGGACCACCCGGACCCCGGACAGTTGGTCTCGCAGCACTCGGTTGATGCCGTCGATCAGGCTCTGCATGCTGCGAAACAATGGCAGCAGGTGTGTCATGATCCAGTAGTTCGCCACCGCCAGGACCGGGACGCTGACCAGTAGCAGCCAGGTCAGTGCGGCTTCCTGGTGAATTGCCATGAGAATGCCGCCGACGCTCATGATCGGCGCGGCGACCAGCACGGTGGCCGTCGTCTGCACCAGGAACACGATCTGGCGCACGTCGTTGGTGCTGCGGGTCAGCAACGTCGATGCGCCGAACCGGGCAGTCTCTCGTTCGGAGAACGTGACGACGTGTTCGAACATGGCTGAACGCAGGTCGCGGCCGAAGCCGGTCCCGGTCCGTGAGCCGACGTAGAGCGCACCGACCGCGCACAGCGCTTGTAATCCGGTGACGCCGAGCATCACCACGCCCAGCCGGACGATGATGGTGGTGTTGCCCTTGGCGACTCCATCGTCGATGATCGCGGCGTTGACGGTGGGAAGGTACAGCGAAGCCAGGGTGCTGATCAGCTGCAACACCATCAGTACCGCGATCAGCTGGCGGTAGGGCCGCAGATACTGGCGCAGCAGTGCCAGGAGCATGGGGTAACTGTCGCATACCGCGACTGCCCGGCACCGGCGCCAGCTTCGCTCGTGAGACCGTAATGCCTGATCAGCGAGCGTGTCGGTGGTTGACCTCTGGGGCTGCGGCTACAGTGCATGCTGTGACCGGCAGGAGAACGGCAGGAGAAGAGGTACGCGGTGCGGCGCAATGTGACGACGCTGGTGTTGGCGGCGTCGGCCCTGGTGGCTTTGACACCCGCGATCGCGGGGTGTTCCAGTTCCGGCACGAACCAGCCGGGTGCGACGATTTCGTCGACGCCCGGCAACGCCGAGGGCAAGCACGGGCCCTTTTTCCCGCAGTGCGGCGGCGTCAGCGATCAGACGGTGACCGAGCTGACCAGGGTCGGCGGGCTGATCAACACGGCCAAGAACTCGGTGGGCTGCCAATGGCTGGCGGGCGGCGGCATCATGGGACCGCACTTCTCCTTCTCCTGGTACCGCGGTAGCCCGATCGGGCGGGAGCGCAAGACCGAGGAATTGTCGCGGGCCAGTGTCGAGGACATCAACATCAACGGTCATAGCGGCTTCATTGCGATCGGCAACGAGCCCAGTCTGGGCGATTCGTTGTGTGAAGTGGGGATCCAGTTCCAGGACGATTTCATCGAGTGGTCGGTGAGCTTTAACCAGAAGCCATTTCCCCCGCCGTGTGACGTCGCCAAGGAATTGACCCGCCAATCGATTGCGAACGCGAAATGAGACGTGTCTTGGTCGGTGCCGCCGCATTGATCACCGCGCTGATTTTCTTGGTGGGTTGCACGAGATCGGTTTCCGGCACCGCCGTGAAGGCGGGCGCGGGCGGGGTGCCGCGCAACGACAATTCCGAAAGGCAATATCCGAACCTGCTCAAGGAATGTGAGGTCCTGACCACCGACATCCTGGCCAAGACCGTCGGTGCAGATCCGCTCGACATCCAAAGCACATTCGTGGGCGCGATATGCCGGTGGCAGGCGGCCAACCCGGCCGGTTTGATCGACATCACCCGGTTCTGGTTCGAGCAGGGCAGTCTGAGCAACGAGCGCAAGGTCGCCGAGGGCCTGAAATACCAGATCGAGAATCGCACGATCCAGGGCATCGACTCGATTGTGATGCGGACCGGCGATCCCAACGGCGGCTGCGGCGTGGCCAGCGATGCGGCGGGAGTGGTCGGGTGGTGGGTCAACCCGCAGGCGCCCGGTATCGACGCCTGCGGGCAGGCCATCAAGCTGATGGAGTTGACGCTGGCCACCAACGCCTGAGCCGGCAACCACGATCCCCTCTGCGGTCAGGCTTCCCGCGGCACATGGAAGGTGACGAGCGGGGCGTCGCCGGGTTGCAGATCCTCCCAACGTCCTTCGATCCGTAGCACTGCGATCGCCGAAGTCGGGAACTTCTCCGAAATACGTTGTGCGGCCCTAGATTTGGTGCTGTCGACAGTGGCCAGGATGAGGGCCAGTGCAGACGTTGTCGGTTCGTGACCGATGACGAGCAGCGTGGTGATCTCATCGGCTACCCGGTTGATCTCCTCGATCACGGCTCCGGGAGTGGCGCCGTAGAGGCGCTGCGCGTAGCGCACCGGCGCATCGATGCCGGTGCGTGCCAACGTCTCTCGGGTGCGAGTGGCCGTCGAACACAACACGCTGTCGACGGTCGGCACATTGGCCCGCAACCACTCACCGGCCAGCTGGGCCTCGCGGATACCCCGTGGCGCCAACGGCCGGTCGTGGTCGGCGACGCCGTCCGGGTAGGCCGACTTCGCGTGTCGCATCAGCACAAGGTTGCGGTGCTGCTCATTCATTGGGCTCACGCTAGTGAATCCCAAAACCGGGTCGCTACGCCGCATCCTCCTCGTCGTCGTCTCCGTCGCGCAGCAGTTTCTCTACGTGGTGGAACGTGTTGGTTCTCGGTTGCCCGTGGTCGAGATGCGGCGGTGGGATCCATTCGGTGTCGGCGTGGGCGTTTTTGCGGGTAGTCCAGTCGCCGTCGAGGAGTTTGTGGTGGGGTCCGCAGGCCAGGGTGAGTTGGTCGATGTCGGTGCGATGGGTGCTGGCCCAGTCGCGCACATGATGGACCTGGCA
>NZ_UPHQ01000037.1 GCF_900566055.1 Mycobacterium innocens | reverse complement strand
GTGGCGGTACTGGGCCGAACACCTCGATCCCGATCGCGCCCGCCGCGACGATCCACGAGGACCGCTGCATGGCCGGCAGGTCATCATCACCGGCGCCTCCAGCGGGATCGGGCGGGCGTCGGCCATCGCCGTCGCGCAGCGCGGCGCAACGGTGTTCGCGCTGGCCCGCAACGCCGACGCGCTGGATCGGCTGGTGGCCGAGATCCGGGCGAGCGGCGGACGGGCGCACGCCTTCACCTGCGATGTCACCGACTCGACGTCGGTGGAGCACACCGTCAAAGACATCCTGGGCCGCTTCGGCCAGGTGGACTATCTGGTGAACAACGCCGGCCGGTCGATTCGCCGCTCGGTGGTCAACTCCACCGACCGGCTGCACGACTACGAACGGGTCATGGCGGTCAACTACTTCGGCGCGGTGCGAATGGTGCTGGCGCTGCTGCCGCACTGGCGTGAGCGCCGGTTCGGTCACGTGGTCAACGTCTCCAGCGCCGGGGTGCAGGCCCGCAACCCGAAGTACAGCTCGTATCTGCCCAGCAAGGCGGCGCTGGACGCGTTCGCCGACGTGGTCGCCTCCGAGACGCTCTCCGACCACATCACCTTCACCAACATCCACATGCCGCTGGTGGCCACACCAATGATCACCCCGTCGCAGCGGCTCAACCCGATGCGGGCGATCAGCGCCGAGCATGCGGCGGCCATGGTGGTGCGCGCGCTGGTCGAGAAGCCGGCGCGGATCGACACCCCGCTGGGCACGCTGGCCGAGGCCGGCAACTACTTCGCGCCCAAGGTTTCGCGGCGCATTCTGCACCAGCTGTACCTGGGCTACCCCGATTCGGCTGCGGCGCGCGGGTTGCCGTCCGCCCCGGCGGCGCCCCCGAGACGTAAGCCGAAGCGCCCGGTGCGTGCCGTCACCGGCGCCATCCGGACACCCCGGGCGGTCCGGCAGCTGGCGCGGTTGGTGCCC
This sequence comes from Mycobacterium innocens, assembly GCF_900566055.1. Taxonomy (GTDB): domain Bacteria; phylum Actinomycetota; class Actinomycetes; order Mycobacteriales; family Mycobacteriaceae; genus Mycobacterium; species Mycobacterium innocens. Next base: position 44,145 of record NZ_UPHQ01000037.1, on the reverse strand, counting down.
GGCCTGCACTGGTAGAACGGCGGTTCGGCGGTTTCAACGGCGCCTGATCGCGGCGGCCGCGGATGTCACTTCGCACAGGTGAATTGGTTGACGTCGATATAGCCGATGCGGAACATGTCGGCGCAGCCGGTCAGATACTTCAGGTATCGCTCGTAGACTTCCCGCGATTGCAGGGCAATGGCCTGGTCTTTGTGGGCCTGCAATGCCGCCGACCAGATGTCGAGGGTTTTCGCGTAGTGCGACTGTAGCGACTGAACCCGGGTGACGGTGAAACCGTTTGCGGTGGCGCGTTCTTGGACCATCGGGATCGACGGCAGCCGCCCGCCCGGAAAGATCTCGGTGACAATGAATTTGAGGAACCGGGCGAAGGTGAACGACATCGGCAGGCCGCGTTCGTGTATCTCTTTCGGGTGCAGCCCGGTGATGGTGTGCAGCAGCATGATGCCGTCATCGGGTAACAGCCGGTGCGCCAGGGCGAAGAACGCGTCGTAGCGCTCATGTCCGAAATGCTCGAAGGCGCCGATGCTGACGATCCGGTCCACGGGCTCGTCGAACTGCTCCCAGCCCTGCAGCAATACTCGCTGGGTGCGCGGACTTGCCGAGGTGGCGATCAATTGCTCGACATGGCGGGCCTGGTTGCGGCTCAGGGTGAGACCCACAACGTTGACGTCGTAGGTGTGCACCGCGCGCATCATGGTGGCGCCCCAACCGCAGCCGACGTCGAGCAATGTCATGCCCGGCTGTAATCCGAGTTTGCCCAGCGCCAAGTCGATCTTGGCGATCTGCGCCTCTTCCAGTGTCATGTCGTCGCGCTCGAAATAGGCGCAGCTGTAGGTCTGGGTCGGGTCGAGGAACAGCCGGAAGAAGTCGTCGGACAGGTCGTAATGCGCCTGCACGTCCTCGAAGTGTGGTTTCAGGTCATCGGGCATTGGGTCAGCCTAATCCGGCGTATCCTTATCGCGGTGAGCGCGGTTTTCGCCGACGTCGACACCGGCATCGACGACGCGATCGCCTTGATCTATGTGCTGGCCAGCGACGACGCGGATCTGGTCGGTATCGCATCGACCGGCGGCAACGTTGCGGTGGACCAGGTGTGCGCCAACAACCTGGGCTTACTGGAATTGTGCCGCGCCCACGACATACCGGTGTCCAAAGGCGCCGACCATCCGAGTCGTGGAAACATTCACGGCCCCAAGGGTTTAGGGTATGCCGAACTGCCGGTCACCGATCGCCGGGTCACCGGTCACGACGCCGCGATGGCGTGGGTGCGCGCAGCGCACAGCCATCGCGGGGAACTGATCGGCCTGGTCACCGGCCCGCTGACCAACCTTTCGCTGGCGCTGCGCGCCGCACCGCAGCTGCCGAAACTGTTGCGCCGGCTGGTGATCGTGGGCGGCTCTTTCGAAGGCGAGACGACCGCCGAGTGGAACATCAAGGCAGACCCCGAGGCAGCAGCCCAAGCGTTGGCCGCATGGTCCGCTGAAGCCGTTGAGCCGCAAGCGCTTCCGATTGTCTGCGGCTTGGATCTCACCCGGCAGGTGGCGATGACGCCGCAAATCCTGGCCCGGCTGACGGCTGCCTGCGGCCCGTCGGTTCCGTTGACCCGGTTCATCGAGGACACCATGCGGTTCTACTTCGAGTCTCACCGGGACCGCGGATACGGATATCTGGCGTACCTGCACGATCCGCTGGCCGCCGCGATCGCCCTGGATCCCGAACTGGTCACCACCCGGCGCGCCACTGTCGACGTCGACTTGACCGAAACCCCGGCCCGCGGCACGACGGTGCCCGACTGGTCCGGAAGGCGAGCACCCAACGCGCTGGTCGGCATTGACGTCGACCCGGAGGTGTTCTTCGAGCGGTTCATCGCGCGGGTTGGAACGTTCGCACGCCGGGTAACTGAGAGCACATGAAAGTCCGCCGCATCGAGCTGCTGCGCGCCGGATGGGGCGCCGTGCTGCTCACCGCCCCCACTGTGGTGCTGAACCGGATTCACGGGGTTCACGTCGATCGAAAAGCAGTCGTCGTCACCCGGGTGCTGGGGGCCCGTCATCTGGTGCAGGCACTGGTGTCTCGACACCGCGCGACGGACGCGCCCAGCGTGACGTCACCGCGAGTTTCGCACGGAATTTTCGCAGTGACGTCACGCTCGGCGGCCAGCGCGGCGCGAAGTCACGCGACCCGATAGTCCTCCAGATCGGCGTGTTTGACCGTCAACCCGTGCCCCGGCGCTGCGGTCCGGACGCAGCAGGCCGTCGGGTTCGGGGTCGATGGTGCCGTCGAACGCCAGCCCCTCGATGCGCACATGGTCGTGGAAGTACTCCAAATGGCGCAGGTGCCAGACGGCGGTGCCGACCTGGCCGCTGATCTGTGGAGCGCAGTGCAGCGAGAGGTCGATGCCACGCGCGTCGCACAGCGCGACAACTTTGAGCACCCCGGTGATCCCCAGGGCGCGGGTGACGTCGGCCTGTAGGCAGTCGACCGCGCCCGCGGCCAGCATCTGGTGGAAATACGGGAGGTGATAGCCGTATTCGCCGTCGCCGATGGCCGGCCGGGCCGTGCACGCAGAGCTGGCGCAGGCCGTCGAGATCGTCGGAGCTGACCGGTTCTTCGAACCACCACACGTCGTATTCGGCGAAGCGCCGCGCCCACAGCAGCGCTTGTTTGCGGCGGTAGGCGCCGTTGGCGTCGACGAACAGCTCGACGTCGTCGCCGATGGCCGACCGGGCCGCCGCCACCCGGCCCAGGTCGGCATCCGGGTCGCTACCCACCTTCATCTTGGGTGATCACCGACGGGATCGTCGAGTGCCGGGAGGCGCTGGCGTTTCCCGGGGACCCGCACACGGCGGTGGTGCTGCGCCGCATCCGCGCCCTGGATCGGCCGGCGCGGATGCGGGTCGCGCTCGACGTGCGCGCCGGCTTCGGCACCGCGCCGATGTCGCAGCTGCGCTGCGCCGACGAGGTGTGGACCGGGCGGTCAGGACCGCACCGGTTCCGCTGGACCGGGGCCGGCGATGCCACCCGAGGCGGCGACGGCCCGCTGCAGGCGGTGATCGAGGTGGTTCCCGGACGCGACCACGACCTGGTCCTCGAGCTGTCCGATCAGGAACTGCCCACCGCCGCCGCGCGGCCCAACGACGCCTGGCGCGGCACCGAAAGTGCTTGGGCGGCAGCGGTTCCGACCATATCGGGCTCGTTGGCCGACGCCGACGCGCAGACTGCGTACGCGGTCTTGCGCGGGATGACCAGCAGCGGCGGGGGCATGGTGGCCGCGGCCACCATGTCGCTGCCGGAACGGGCCGAGCAGGGCCGCAACTACGACTACCGCTACCGCTGGATCCGCGACCAGTGCTACGCCGGACAAGCTGTCGCCGCCGCCGGAGCCCACCCGTTGATCGACGACGCCGTCGGGTTCGTCAGCGAACGCGTGCTGGCCGACGGTCCCGGCCTTAAGCCGGCCTACTGCATTACCGGCGACTTGGTGCCCGAAAAACAGGACTTGGATCTGCCGGGCTATCCCGGCGGCATGGTCAAAACGGGCAATGGGTGACCGACCAATTCCAGTTGGACGCGTTCGGCGAGGCGCTGTTGTTGCTTGCGGCCGCCGCACGGGTGGACCGGCTGGACACCGCACATTGGCGGGCCGTGGAGACCCTGGTGGAGTCCATCGAAAAGCGCTGGCGCGAGCCCGACGCCGGAATCTGGGAGATCGACGACCGACGCTGGGCTCATTCCCGGCTGACGTGTGCGGCGGGGCTGCGGCGCATCAGCGAGGTGGCGCCGCCGCGGCAGGGCTCGCAGTGCCAGCGTCTGGCCGATCTTCTTGTGGCCGATACCAATTCCGACTGCCTGCACCGCGACGGACGGTGGCAACGCGCGCCGGATGATCCGCGAATCGACGCGGCGCTGCTGATACCGTCGATCCGCGGCGCGATCCCGGCGACCGATCCGCGCAGCGTCGCCACCGTGGCCGCCGTGCGCACCGACCTCGGCCGGCACGGGTTCGTGTACCGGTTCCAATCGGGCGAGCAACCACTCGGCGAGGCCGAGGGCGCCTTTCTGCTGTGCGGATTCCTGATGGCGCTGGCCGATCATCAGCAGGGCAACAATCTGGCGGCCGTGCGCTGGTTCGAACGAAACCGCACCGCCTGCGGTCCGCCCGGTCTGTGCACCGAGGAGTTCGACATCGGTCAGCGTCAGCTGCGCGGCAACCTGCCCCAGGTCTTCGTCCATGCGCTGCTGTTCGAAGCGGCGCATCGGCTGACGGACGGGTACGGCCCGTGCGTGGGCACCGGAACCGGGTAACTCGGGCATCTCGGCCGTTTGACTCGCGTAGCGACGGGTAGACCCACATTGTGACCATCGGCAATCGTCACCGCTGCAAGTTCCCCGACCGGTCGGCGGTGGCGATCCGGTGGTCCACCCGCGTAGTTGCCGTACCGAAGGAGCACCATGCCCAAGACCGCCGACTTCATCGTTGATCGCCTGCGACAGTGAGGAATTCACCGGATCTTCGGATACCCCGGCGACGGGATCTTATCGGATGCTCGGCGCTTTGGACCGGGCCGGCGGCGACCCTGAACTGATCCAGCCGCGCCACGAGGAGATGGCCGCCTTCATGGCCACGGCGCACGCCAAGTTCACCGGCGAGATCGGCTGCTGCCTGGCCACCTCCGGCGGCGGGGTTCTATCTGCTCAACGGCCTCTACGACGCCAAGCTCGACCACTATCCGGTGGTCGACATCGTCGGTCAGCAGAAGCGGATGTCACTCGGCGCGGCGTTCCAGCAGGAGATCGACCCCAATTCGCTGTACAAGGACGTCTCCTCGGATTTCGTCCAGACCTGCATGGCACCCGAACAGGCGCGGCATCTGGTGGACCGAGCGTGCAAGGTGGCGCTGAACAACCGGACGGTGGCGACCATCATCCTGCCCCGAGGATGTGGGTGAATCCGACGCGGTGCCCTCGCCGGCCCGGATGCACGGCGCGGCGTTCAGCAGCATCGGCCGGACCAAGCCCCGGGTGATTCCGCCGAAGTCCGAACTGGAGAAGGCGGCGCAGATCCTCAACTCCGGGGACAAGGTGGCGATCGTCGTCGGGCAGGGTGCGGCCGAGGCCGCCGACGAGGTCGTGCAGGCGGCGGAATTGCTCGGCGCCGGGGTGGCCAAGAGTTCGCTGGGCCGTGCTGCGGGCTGGCCGGGTCCTGGGGATTCGAGCAAGGCAAGTACCAGCTTTCGCTCGAGTGCGGCGAACAGGCGTTGCTGCCGGCCATCCGGAAAAATCGCGATGCGCTGGTGGTGGCCAACGGGTTCTCCTGCCAGACCCAGATCAGCGATTCCGGATCGGCGAACGCGCTGCACCTGGGGCAAGTGATGGCCATGGCCAACGCATCGGCTGACATCGGCTCCGTGACTCCCCCGGGTCGGCCCGCGCCGGACTCGCGCGCCCGCGCCACCCGGGTGGCGGTTCCGACGGCGGCATTGGGCGCCGCAGCGGTGGGCGGTGCTGCCCTGGCGCGGAAATTCTGGACCGCCCGGCGAGCCTGCTAGGAGCGCCGCGGCAAACGGCGCCGGCAACCGCCGACGTCGCATGCGGCGTCTTGTTGCCTTCCGCGACAGTCACATCGATCGCCGGCGAGGCTGCCGGACCGGGATGCTCGTTTTGCCCGGCTCACAGCGACAACTTCAGGCGCCCAACGGCTTTGTCGCTGGCAGGTGGGCAAATTGCACACCGGTCTCGGTCCCGACATCGGTGTGGCAGGTGTGGTGGAGATGACTCCGGGGCGTAGCCGGGCGAACCCGTTGGTTTCGCGTTTGCGCTCGCTGCTGGCCGAGGCAGCCTGATCATGGCGGTCGACGGCCATCCCTCCCGCAAGGACCTGACGCCCGAGGCATTACAACGCGTCGAGGCTTACTCATAGCTTCCTTCGAGATACCAGCGCCGCTGGCGGTAGCACAGCAGCAACGCGCGCTCACTCTCCAGCAACACCTGGGCGCGGGCGGTGCGGCTTCCCCCTTGACCGGCTTCGGGCCGGTCATCCCACCACCGTTCGTCGACCGGCCATGGTCCGGCCCACCAACGCAGCCGATCGTCTCGACCCCGGGACGTCAATCGCGCCGGGTCGGCGGAGAACATCCCCCGGCCGGTTACCCGTACCGGATTACCCTGGGCGTCAAGCAATTCCACCGGATCGTCGAGTAGCACCGCCGGCGACGGCTCGGGCAGTTGGCCCGGCCACGGCTGATTCGGGTCGGCTTGCGGCACCGGCTCGTCGCCCAGCGGGGTCAACGTGATGCGCTCGGCCGGCCCGCGACCGCCGGACAGCACCGGCACCTGCACCGCCTCCGGGCCCAGCAGACCTTGCACCCGCACCAGCGCCCGACGTGCCCGCAGCCTGTCTTCTTCACCCAGGCCGCCCCATAGCGGCAACTGCAGCGCCTCGGCGGACACCACCTCGATCGCCTGTAGCCGCAGCCGCGTCACCGGTGCGGTGGGCCGGTCGCGGGCGGTCCGGTTGGTCAACCATCCGTCCAGTTGCCAGCGCACCCGGTCGGCGGTGCCATCCTCGGTCAGCGGTTCGGCGCAGCGCCACACCCGGCTGCGCTCTTCGCCGTTGGCGGTGACCGCGTGAATGGCCAGCCGGGTACATCCCACGCCAGCGGCCATCAGCGCCTGATGCAACGTTCCGGCCAGCAACCGCCCGGCAAATGCCGCGGCATCGATCCGGTCGATCGGTGGCTCGCAATGCAGTACGGCGTCGAGTTCCGGCGGCGGTTCGCGTCCGGAGGGAAGGCGTTCGGGTTCACCGCGGGCGAACCGGTGCGCGGCCACCGCGTCGGCGCCGAACCGGGATGCGATATCGGTGCGGGATAATGCGGCGAACTGACCGATGGTCCGAATCCCCATCCGCCACAACAGATCCGTCAACTCCTCTCGCCCCGGCCCGGACAGGCTCGGCTCGGTGGCAAGCTGGCGGATCGACAACGCCGACAGGAACCGCGCGTCCTGCCCGGGCTCCACGACACGACCGGCACGCGCGGCGTAAACCGCGGTGGAAAGCTGGTCGGCGATCCCGACCTGGCACTCGGCGCCGGCCACTGAGCTCATAGCCACCGCGTCGATCAGCCGCTCGGCCGCCTGCTGCTCGGACCCGAAAAACCGCGCCGCCCCGCGCACCGGCAACACCAAGAGGCCGGGCCGCAACACCTCGGCGCGGGGCACCAGATCATCTACCGCCGCGATCACCCCTTCGAAAAAACGGGCGTCGCGGTCGGCGTCGGCGGTCGCGATGTGCAATTGCGGACAACGGGCCGCCGCCTCCCGGCGCCGTAGCCCACGGCGTACGCCGGCCGCACGCGCCGTCGCCGAGCAGGCAATCACCCGGTTGGCCAAAGTGACCGCGACCGGAGCCGTCGCCGGCTGGCCCGCGGCCGCGGCCGCCGCGACCGCGGGCCAGTCCATGCACCAGATCGCCAGCACTCGGGACGAGGCCACCAGGTTCACCCCGTTAGCACTCGGCCGACCGGCTGCCCCCGCGCGCATCCGCTGACCTGTAGCCGCACCCGGCTGATCCGTCCGAATCCGGGTGTGGGTGTGCCCCGGCTGCCCGCCGTGATCTCATAGCCGCAGATCCGGGCTTCCAACCGCGTCGACGCCCCTTCCCAGTGGCCGTCGGTGACCAGCAGCGTGCACCCCTTGTTACGAGCCCGCGCCACCACGGCCCGCGCCCGGGTCCGCGTCACCCGGCATCCGCTCAGGCCGAGGACCACCAGATCCATGCCATCGAGGAGCACCGCGGCCACTTCCACCGGATCGGTCCCGGGATCCGGTATCACCGCGAGCCGGCTCAGGTCCGCTCCCATCTCCACGGCGGCCAGCAGCCCGATATCCGGTTGGCCGACGATGGCGGCGTTGCCCCCGGCCGCCGTCACCGCGGCCACCATGCTCAGCAGCAAGGAGCGGGCTCCGGACAACATCGCCACCGTTCCCCGGGGCAGCAGTGCCGGCAACTCCGGGACCGACAGCGTGGATTCCGATTCCGGCAGCAGGTCATCGGAACGAACAAGGTCTTTTCCGGACAGCACCGCGATCTGCCGGCGCAACGATTCCAGCTGCTCAGCACGGCTTCCATGCGGTGGGCGGGAGGCGAAAGCCGCAGTCATGACTCGCCCTCCTACCAGCTCTTGGAACCCCATATTTTCGAATATATGTTCGATACAGTCGAGTAAACACCCACTCCGCGACAGCCGTCAAGCAACGTGAGAAGCTGCTGTGTGCGCTCGGTGCTGGTGTGGCTGATGGTGTGTTTCGGCAGCGTTTTCGCGCCGGCCAGCAGCGCTGCCGGATCCTGTCAACCGGCGGAGCTGTTCGCCACCGACAACCCCCGGGTCATCACCGGCCCCGATTCGGAGGCAGCCGGCCAATTGCGCGACGACTTGGAACCGTTCGAGCGTCAAGCCGTGGCGACCATCGCCCAGACCGGCGCCGAGGTGACGGGATCGACCTTGGTCGACGGCGTGTTCTGGTCCGCTACGCTGCAGCAGATCGCCTATGAGCGCGCCCGCCAGTTCCATCTCTGCGTGGTCGACGAACCCACGCTGCACATCGCCGCCGAGGCGATGAATCGCCAGTTCCACCAGGAAACGGCGCTGACCTTCGAATATCTTCGGCAAGGTGCGCCCGAAGCCGACGCGATCCTCATTGCGGTGCCCGGCATCGACATCGCGCGCTTCGGCGATGCGTTGATGGCCGATTCAGCCGCACGCCAGCGACTGCTGGGCGGATCTGTCACCACGGCCGACCACACCTTGCTACTGGTCGCCGCCAACCGCGATTGCGATATCGCCCGCCAACTCGTCGAGGAGGCCGGCGGGTCCTGGACCGCGGCCACGATCAACTACGGCAGGCGCGAACTCGTCCAGACGTAACGCCGAAATCGCCGCCATGGCTGCGGTCGATGTCCGGGCCACGACCGTGGCGGCAATTTCGGTGCCCGGCCCTGCGGTGAAGTGACTCCCGGCTACTCCCACTCGATGGTGCCCGGCGGCTTGCTGGTGATGTCCAGCACCACGCGGTTGACCTCGGGCACCTCGTTGGTGATGCGGGTCGAGATGCGCTCGAGCACCTCGTAGGGCACCCGGGTCCAGTCGGCGGTCATGGCGTCCTCACTGGATACCGGGCGCAGCACGATCGGATGCCCGTAGGTGCGGTTGTCGCCCTGCACACCGACCGAACGGATATCGGCCAGCAGCACCACCGGACACTGCCAGATCTGGTTGTCCAAACCCGCGGCGGTCAGTTCCTCGCGCGCGATCGTGTCCGCGCGCCGCAGCGTCTCCAGCCTGGCGGCGGTGACCTCACCGACGATCCGGATACCCAGGCCCGGCCCCGGAAACGGCTGGCGCGCAACGATTTCCTCCGGCAGACCCAACTCCCGTCCCACCGCGCGCACCTCGTCTTTGAACAACAGCCGCAGCGGCTCAACGAGTTTGAACTTCAGGTCCCCGGGCAGGCCGCCGACGTTGTGGTGGCTCTTGATGTTCGCGGTACCACTGCCGCCGCCGGATTCCACCACGTCGGGATACAACGTGCCCTGCACCAGGAACTCAACCTCGCGCCCGTCCAACACATCTCGCACCGCACCCTCGAAGGCCCGGATGAACTGCCGGCCGATGATCTTGCGCTTGCCCTCGGGATTGTGTACCCCCGACAGCGCCGCCAGGAAAGTGTCCGCCGCGTCGACGGTGACCAGGTTGGCCCCGGTGGCCGCCACGAAGTCACGCTCCACCTGCGCACGCTCACCGGCGCGCAACAAGCCGTGGTCGACGAAGACACACGTCAGTCGGTCCCCGATCGCGCGCTGCACCAGCGCCGCGGCTACCGCGGAATCCACTCCCCCGGACAGACCGCAGATGGCGTGCCCGTCGCCGATCTGCACACGCACCTGCTCGATCAGCGCGCTGGCGATGTTGGCCGGCGTCCACTCCGCGCCGATCCCGGCGAACTCGTGCAGAAACCGGCCCAGCACCTGTTGCCCGTGCGGAGTGTGCAGCACCTCCGGGTGGTACTGCACCCCGGCCAGGCGCCGTTCCCGGTTCTCGAAGGCGGCCACCGCCGCTCCCGCGCTGCTGGCCACCACCTCGAATCCCTCCGGGGCGGCCGTCACCGCGTCACCATGGCTCATCCAGACCGGCTGGACCTGCGGCAGATCCGAATGCAGCTTGCCGCCAAGGACTTTCAGCTCAGTCCGGCCATACTCGCTGGTGCCGGTGTGGGCGACCGTCCCGCCGAGCGCCTGCGCCATAGCCTGAAACCCGTAGCAGATACCGAACACCGGCACACCCAGGTCGAACAGCGCCGGATCCAGCTTGGGAGCGCCGTCGGCATAGACGCTCGCCGGCCCGCCGGACAGCACCAGCGCTCGCGGATTACGGGCCTTGATCTCCTCGATGGCGGTGGTGTGCGGAACCACCTCCGAAAAAACCCGGGCCTCTCGGACCCGGCGGGCGATCAATTGGGCATATTGCGCACCGAAGTCCACCACCAACACCGGCCGCGGCGGCGCATGTCCAGCTGCTTCGGGATCGTCAGGTTTCGCCACGCCGCAAGTTTAGTGGGCGCCGCCACCCGGTTCGCGCCGCAAGGTGTGCCCGTGGTGCCCGCGCGGCGCGCCCGGGGCGGCACCATGCCCGGACCCCGGTGGCCCACGGCCACCGGCCGGCTCGCCCGCTCCTTGCTAGCCGGACGGCAACGAAAATGCTTGGCGCACTGCCGCGATCGCGTCGTGGTCGCCGTCGAACCGGATTCGGCGCAGCGCCGCCTGGCGGTCGGCCTCACCGGCACCGAGGCGGGCGGCGACCAGATCTGCCGCGTCGGCGGTGATCGTGACCGATGGCTCGCCGCGGGCGCCGCCGAGACGGCCGTGTGTCACGGCGAACTCGAACCGGCGGCCGTCGACCTCGACGCGGCAGGTCGCCTCCACACCCGCGGCCTTCACCGGGTCGAAGCCCAGCAGTATTCCGGCCAGGAAGCCGTTCAACGGCGACACCTGGCCGTCGTCGACGGGATCGAGCAGGTCCAGTCCGAACCGCGCAATGCTTCCCAGGACGGGAGGCACCCGCTGCCAACCGACGTCGCTCAGGGTGTAGACGGTGCGCCCGATCGGAGCCGGTAGGTCGGTGCGCTCGACCAGCCCGAAGTCCTGTAGTTGTTTGAGTCGCTCGGCAAGCAGGTTCGTGGCGATGCCGGGCAGTGCAGCGCGCAGATCGCCGTAGCGGCGGGGACCGCCGACCAACTCGCGCAGGATCAGCAGGGTCCATCGCTCACCGAGGATGTCGAGCCCGCGCGCGATGGGGCAGTTCTGGTTGTAGTTGCGGGTCGCCATTGCGCCAGCCTATCGGCATTAGACATCTTTTTCCACCAATTACTTGGTTAGTTTGTCTACAAACTTTAGTATCTTGTCCGTGACTCTTCCGGCTTTCCGCAACCATCCCGTTCCGGCGCTCGCCGTCATCTGCCTCGGCGTCTTCGTCATCAGCGTCGACGCCACGATCGTCAACGTCGCCCTGCCCACGCTGTCGCGCGACCTGAGCGCCGACACCGCGCAGCTGCAATGGATCGTCGACGCCTACACCCTGGTCATGTCGGGCCTGTTGCTGTCGGCCGGCAGCCTCAGCGACCGCTACCGCAGGCGCGGCTGGCTCAACGCCGGCCTCGTCCTGTTCGCGATCACCTCCGGCGTTGCCGCACAGGTGAATTCGGCGGATGCGCTGATCGCGGCCCGGGCCGCCATGGGTGTCGGCGCGGCGGTGATCTTCCCGACCACTCTGGGCCTGATCACCAACATCTTCACCGACCCCGTGACCCGGGCCAAGGCGATCGGAGTGTGGGCGGCCATGGTGGGCGTCGGGGTGGCCGTCGGGCCGATCAGCGGCGGCTGGCTGCTCGAACACTTCCGGTGGGGCTCGATCTTCATGGTCAACATCCCAATCGCGGTCATCGCCATCGCCGGCGGAATCCTGTTCGTCCCGACCTCGCGCGACCCGGCCGCCCCCCGGGTCGACGTCCCCGGCCTGCCGCTGTCCGCGGTGGGGATCACCGTGTTGGTCTACGCCGTCATCGAGGCCCCCACCTGGGGCTGGACCAGCACCCGAACAGTCGCCGGATTCAGCTTGGCCACAATGGTTCTCGTCGGATTTGCGCTGTGGGAACGGCGCAGCAGCCACCCGATGGTGGACGTGTCGGTATTCGCCGACCGTCGATTCTCCGGCGGCAGCCTGGCGGTGACCGCGGGCTTCCTGACGCTGTTCGGGTTCATCTTCGTCATCACCCAGTACTTCCAATTCATCAAGGAATACCGGGCATTCGAGACCGGGGTGCGGCTGCTGCCGGCGGCCCTCTCGATCGCGCTGGCCAGCATCCTGGGGCCGCGGCTGGTCGAGCGGGTCGGCACCACCGCCGTCGTCGCCGCCGGTCTGGGCGTGTTCGCCGTAGGCCTGGCCTGGGCGTCCACGGCCGATGCCGCCACGCCCTATCGCGAGATCGCGATGCAGATGCTACTGCTCGGCGGCGGGCTCGGCCTCACCACCGCACCGGCCACCGAGGCGATCATGGGCTCCCTTTCGGCCGACAAGGCCGGGGTCGGCTCGGCCGTCAACGACACCACCCGCGAACTCGGCGGTACCCTCGGCGTGGCCATCGTCGCCATCGTGGGCAGCGTCTTCGCATCCTCGGGCCAGCTCGGCGCCAGGGCGGCGCTGACGACACTGCCTGCCGACGTCCGCGCAGCCATGCAGCACTCAATCGCGGCCGCCTACAACGTGATCGGGCGGCTGCCGGCAGACCATGCCGCCGCCGTCCGCGGCACGGTCGACCGCGCCTTCCTCGACGGCCTGCAGGCCGGCTCCCTGGTCTGCGCCGGCATCGCGCTGGCCGCCGCCGTCGTCGTCGCCGCGTTCTTGCCGGCGCGCGCGCCACACACAACCGCGCCCACCCCGGCAGTCGCACTGACGCAGGCGTAACGGCTTACGAATCAATCAGATCCAGAAAAAGAGAATCCGATGACACGTACCCGAGTGCTGGTAACCGGCGCCACGGGCAGGATCGGCGGAGCGGTGGCCACCCAACTGCTTGGCCGCGGGGTTAGCACCAGGGCTTTGGTGCATCGCCACGACCAGCGCAGTGCCCGTTTGCAGGCCTTGGGCGCCGACGTCGTCGTCGCCGATATGTTTGACATCCAACAGGTTCAGTCCGTGGTGGACGGGGTCGACAGGCTGTACTTCAATCCCCCGTACCACCCGCATGCGCTCGATAGCGCGGTCGCCTTCGCGGTGGCGGCGCGACGTGCGGGTGTGGAAGCGGTGGTGGTGTTTGGGGCAGTGGCTGGCCAGCCCCGAACATCCGGCGCTGTCCACCCGGCAGGCCTGGTTGACAGCCGAGTTGTTCGGGCTGCTGCCGGATACCGTACGCGTCGCGGTCGATCCCGGATTCTTCGCCGACAACTACCTCCAGCTGGTCCCGCTGGCCGCCCAACTCGGCGTGCTACCGGTGCCGACCGGAAGCGGCCGAAATGCGCCGCCCTCCAACGAAGATATCGCGCGCGTTGCGGTAGGAGCGTTGCTTGACCCGCACCGGCATGACGGTCGGGCCTACCGTCCGACCGGGCCGACGCTGCTGTCCGGCGCCGACATCGCCGACGCCGTGGGTGAGGCATTGGGTCGGCCCCACCGGAACCGTTCTCAGTGTGGACGCCGCCGTCACCATGCCTGCGCTGATCACCGCGTCGGCCCGGGTGCCGAAATGACCGACAACCAGATCCATACCCAGTACTCGACGGGCCTGACTCAGCCCAGTATCCGGCAGGCTCTGCGGGCCGCCGGAAAGGATCTCGAGCACCTGCGGCCCGCGGACCTGACGCTGCTGGAGGACTTCCACACGATGGGCCGCTTTGCCACAACGGAATTGGTCGACCTGATCAGGATTACCGCAGACATGCGGGTTCTCGACGCCGGCAGCGGGATCGGCGGTACCGCCCGCTTCGTCGCCGATCGGTGCCGGTGCCGGGTGACCGCCGTCGACCTGAGCGATGAGTACTGCCAAACCAATCGTTGGCTCAACCGACTTGTCGGGCTCGACGAGCGGATTAGCGTCCGGCACGCAGATGTCACCGAACTGCCCTTTGCCGACGCCACTTTCGACGTTGTCTTCAGCCAGCATGTCCAGATGAACGTGGCCGCCAAGACCCGCCTCTACCGGGAAACGCGCCGGGTAACCGTCGCCGGTGGCCGACTCGCCATGTGGGACATCACCATTGGCGAACCCGGCGAACTCGACTATCCGCTGCCCTGGGCCGACCAACCCGGACGCAGCCACCTGGTCACTGCCGGCGAGTTGCGCGCCGTCGTCGAGTCGGCAGGGTTCGCGGTCGAGCACTGGAGCGATCTCACCGAGCAGGCCACCACGACGATGCAGCTGCTGCTGTCAATGCCTGCCAACCCGCTTGGGCTGCACGCCTTCGTCGCCGACTTCGCACAGAAGGCCGAGAACCTCACCCGTGCGCTCGGTGACGGACGGCTGCGAGTGATCCGGGGTATCGCCCGAGCCGGGGCCAGGGCAATCAGTTAACTCCTTGCCGCCGGCCGCGCCGGCGCCGTCCGCCTCACCTCCGATCCGGATCCGAGGTTCCGGGATGCCCGATCCACATGAACGTGTCAGGGTCAGGCGCTAAGGTGCCGTCATCGCCAGGGTGAGATGGTGAGCTGGTATCACCCGAAAGTAACTGTGAGCGGGAGCGAGGTTGCCTGTGCTGGGTCTGCCGGAGAAGGTGCGTGCCTGTTTGTTCGACCTCGACGGTGTCCTCACCGATACCGCCAGCGTGCATACCAAGGCCTGGAAGGCCATGTTCGACGCGTACCTGTCCGAGCGGGCCGAGCGCACCGGGGAACCCTTCGTCCCCTTCGATCCGGCCACCGACTACCGCCGGTACGTGGACGGCAAGAAGCGTGAGGACGGGGTGCGGTCCTTCCTGGACAGCCGGGGAATCCAGCTGCCCGACGGAAATCCCGACGACCCCGGCGAAGCCGAAACGGTTTACGGGCTGGGCAACCGCAAGAACGACATGTTCCAGCAGATCCTGCGCGACGAGGGGGTCGAGGTGTTCGAAGGGTCACGGCGGTATCTGGAAGCGGCCGCGGCGGCCGGGCTCGGCATCGCCGTCGTGTCGTCGAGCGCCAACACCCGCGACGTGCTCGAGATCACCGGCCTGGACCGGTTCGTCCAGCAGCGGGTGGACGGCGTCCGGCTGCGCGAAGAGCACATCGCCGGCAAGCCGGCCCCCGACTCCTTCCTGCGCGGGGCCCAGCTGCTCGACGCCGACCCGGACGCGGCCGCCGTGTTCGAGGACGCGTTGTCGGGCGTACAGGCCGGGAGGGCCGGTAATTTCGGGTTCGTGGTAGGTGTCGACCGAGTGGGCCAGGCCGAGGACTTGCGGCGCAACGGCGCCGACGTGGTGGTCAACGATCTCGCCGAACTGCTGTGAGGCATGATCCTCGATGATTACTGAAGAAGCCTTCCCTGTTGAACCGTGGCGGGTTCGCGAGACCAAGCTCGACCTGAACCTGCTGGCGCAGTCGGAATCGCTGTTCGCGTTGTCCAACGGACACATCGGCTTGCGCGGCAACCTCGACGAGGGCGAGCCGTACGGCCTGCCCGGCACCTACCTGAACTCCTTCTTCGAGATCCGGCCGCTGCCCTACGCCGAGGCGGGATACGGGTATCCCGAGGCCGGCCAGACCGTCGTCGACGTCACCAACGGCAAGATCCTGCGCTTGTTGGTCGACGACGAGCCGTTCGACGTCCGCTACGGCACGCTGATCTCACACGAGCGGGTTCTCGACCTGCGCGCCGGGACGCTGACCCGCCGGGCCCACTGGCAGTCGCCGGCGGGCAAGCAGGTCAAGGTGGTATCCACCCGGCTGGTGTCACTGGCCCACCGGGCCGCCGCGGCCATCGAGTACGTGGTGGAGGCCGTCGGCGAATTCTCGCTTGTCACAGTGCAATCCGAGCTCGTCACCAACGAGGACCAACCGCAGACCTCCGCCGACCCGCGGGTGTCGGCGATCCTGGAGAAACCGCTGGAGGCCGTCGACCACGAATGCACCGAGTGCGGCGCGCTTCTCATGCACCGCACCCGCAGCAGCGCCCTGATGATGGCCGCCGCGATGGACCACGAGGTCGAGGTCCCCGGGCGGGTCGAGATCACCACCGACGCACGCGCCGACTTGGCCCGGACCACCGTGATCTGCGGGCTGCGCCCGGGACAGAAGCTGCGCATCGTCAAATACCTGGCGTATGGCTGGTCCAGCCTGCGCTCCCGTCCGGCGCTGCGCGACCAGGCCGCCGGGGCGCTGCACGGCGCGCGCTACAGCGGGTGGCAGGGGCTGCTGGATGCGCAACGCGCCTACCTCAACGACTTCTGGGAGAATGCGGACGTCGAGGTGGAGGGCGACCCGGAGTCCCAGCAGGCGGTCCGGTTCGGGCTCTTCCACCTGTTGCAGGCCAGCGCCCGCGCCGAACGCCGCGCCATCCCGAGCAAAGGGCTCACCGGCACCGGCTACGACGGACACGCCTTCTGGGACACCGAGGGTTTCGTGCTGCCGGTGCTGACCTACACCGCGCCGCACGCGGTCGCCGACGCGCTACGGTGGCGGGCCTCGACGCTGAACCTGGCCAAAGAGCGGGCCGCCGAACTCGGACTTGACGGCGCCGCATTCCCCTGGCGAACCATCCGCGGGGAGGAGTGCTCGGCCTACTGGCCGGCCGGCACCGCCGCCTGGCACATCAACGCCGACATCGCGATGGCGTTCGATCGGTACCGGACCGTCACCGGCGACCACTCGCTGGAGAAGGACTGCGGCCTGGCCGTACTGGTCGAAACCGCGCGGCTGTGGCTTTCGCTCGGCCACCACGACCGGCACGGCGTGTGGCATCTCGACGGTGTTACGGGTCCCGACGAGTACACCGCGGTGGTTCGCGACAATGTCTTCACGAACTTGATGGCGGCAAACAACTTGGTGACCGCCGCCGACGCCTGCCTGCGCCACCCGGAGGCGGCGGAAGAGATGGGCGTCACCACCGAAGAGATGGCCGCCTGGCGGGACGCGGCCGATGCCGTGAACATTCCCTACGACGAAGAGCTGGGGGTCCACCAGCAGTGTGACGGGTTCACCACCCTCGCCGAGTGGGACTTCCAGGCCAATACCACCTACCCGTTGCTGCTGCACGAGGCCTACGTGCGGCTCTACCCCGCGCAGGTGATAAAACAGGCCGACCTGGTACTGGCCATGCAGTTCCAGAGCCACGCCTTCACCCCGGAACAGAAGGCGCGCAACGTCGACTACTACGAGCGGCGGATGGTGCGTGACTCGTCGCTGTCGGCGTGTACTCAGGCGGTGATGTGCGCCGAGGTCGGACACCTGGAGCTGGCCCATGACTATGCTTACGAAGCGGCGCTGATCGACCTGCGCGACCTGCACCGCAACACCCGCGACGGGTTACACATGGCCTCGCTGGCCGGCGCCTGGACGGCGCTGGTCGGCGGCTTCGGCGGTCTGCGCGACGACGAGGGCATCCTGTCCATCGATCCCCAACTGCCCGACGGCATCTCGCGGCTGCGCTTCCGGCTGCGGTGGCGGGATTTCGGGGTGACCGTCGACGCCAATCACTCCGACGTCACCTACACCCTGCGCGACGGGCCCGGCGGCGAGCTGACGATCCGGCACGCCGGCGAGAACATCAAACTGGACACGTCGTCGCCGTCGACCATTGCCGTGCGCCCGCGCAAGCCGCTGCTGCCGCCACCGCAGCAGCCGCCGGGCCGCGAGCCGATTCACCGCCGGCGCATCGGCGGCCACTGACACCGACACGGCCGCGACGCCCGGGGACGTGGCGCGTCAGTGCGGTTCGAGTATCCGGGCGGCCTCGGCGATCACCGCCTGCCGCAGTTCGGCCGGCGGCAACTCGTCGAGTCCGGTCGCCGAGCGCAGCATGGGTTCGAACAGCCGCCAACCCAGTTGCAGCGCCATGTAATTGGCGACCGCCAGCCGCGCTCTGGAGTCGTCGCGGTGGCGGGTCCGCACGTAGTCCAGCAGTTCGGCGACGTTGGGGAAGCGGGTCTGTAGCTGCTCGGCCGAATACCCGTCGAGCAGCGTACGGGCCCACACCCGCATCTGCCGGTCGAGCGCGCGGTCGACAACCTCGGTGGACGCCCCGGAGTGCAGCAGCTCGGTGAGCTTGGCGCCCAGGTGGTTCAGCACGGCGCCGACGAGTTGGTCCTTGGTCCCGAAATGCCGAAACACCAGCCCGTGGTTGACCTTCGATCGGGCGGCGATGTCGCGGATCGAGGTGGCGGCCGGGCCGCGCTCGGCGAACAGGTCGGCGGCGGCCTCCAGGACTGCGGCGGCCACCTCGTCGCGCCCGGTGGGCGTGGCCCGGCGACCGCTTGCCGTTTGTGTAGTCACTCGACTACGCTACCCCATGTAGTCAACCGACTACACCCGTCTCCGAAGGGCCATGCATGACAGACCTGATAGCCGTGCAGAAGCTGAGCAGCCGTATCGGCGCCCGCGTCGACGGCGTACGCCTCGGCGCTGACCTCGCTCCCGCCGCGGTCGACCAGATCCGCAAGGCACTGCTGACCCACAAGGTGATCTTCTTCCGCGGCCAGCGCCACCTCGACGACCAGCAGCAGCTGGCGTTCGCCGGCCTGCTGGGCGCGCCGATCGGGCACCCGGCCGCGGCCATGCTGGCCGCCGAGAACGCGCCGATCATCACCCCGATCAACTCCGAATACGGCAAGGCCAACCGCTGGCACACCGACGTCACCTTCGCCGCCAACTACCCCTCGGCCTCGGTGCTGCGCGCGGTCACGCTGCCCGGCTACGGCGGGTCGACACTGTGGGCCAACACCGCGGCGGCCTACGAAGGGCTGCCCGAACCGCTCAAGTGCCTGGCTGAAAACCTGTGGGCGCTGCACACCAACCGCCACGATTACCTGCATGCCGAACCACTGACCGAGGCCCAGCAGGCGCACCGGCAGGCGTTCCGGAAACCCGATTTCCAGACCGCGCATCCGGTGGTGCGGGTGCACCCGGAAACCGGTGAGCGCACCCTGCTGGCCGGCAGCTTCGTGCGCAACTTCGTCGGCTTGGACAGCCACGAGTCAAGCGTGCTCTTCGAACTACTGCAACGACGAATCACCGCGCCGGAGAACACCATTCGCTGGAACTGGGAGCCGGGCGATGTGGCCATCTGGGACAACCGGGCAACCCAGCACCGGGCCATCGACGACTACGACGACCAGCACCGGCTGATGCACCGGGTCACCCTGATGGGCGACGTGCCCGTCGACGTGCACGGCCGGCGCAGCCGCGTGGTCAGCGGCGCGCCGCTGGCTTTGGCCGGCTGAGGAGCCGGCTGATCAGCCTGTCTTGCTGACCGGATCGACCGGCAGCCACCGCAGCGCCCCCGGCGCGCCGGCGGGCACCACCGGGTGCTCGGGCTCGATGGGATCCAGCCGGCGGTAGGCATCCCCCTGCAGCGGCCGCTGGTCGTTTTGGCCCTTGTTCGGCCAGAGCGACGCGGCGCGCTCGGCCTGGGCGGCGATGGACAGCGACGGGTTGACACCGAGGTTCGCCGAGATCGCGGCACCGTCGACGACGAACAGTGTCGGATAGCCGTAGACCCGGTGATAGGGGTCGATGACGCCGTTCTCCGGGCCGTCGCCGATCACCGCGCCGCCGAGGAAGTGCGCCGTCAGCGGGATGTTGAACAGCTCGCCCCAGGTGCCGCCGGCCACCCCGTCGATCTTGGCGGCGATGCGGCGGGTGACCTCGTTGCCGATCGGGATCCAGGTCGGGTTCGGCTGGCCGTGTCCCTGCTTGCTGGAATACCAGCGGATGCCGAGCTTCCCACGTTTGGTGAACGTGGTGATCGAGTTGTCCAGATGCTGCATCACCAGCGCGATCACGGTCCGCTCGCTCCACTGCCGGGGATTGAGCAGCCGGATCATCTTGCGCGGACTCTCGCCGGCTTGCACCAGCAGCTGCTTCCAGCGCGGCACTGCGCTGCCGGGGGGACCATCCGGGTCCGCGCCGTCGGTCATCAGCGTCTGCAGCAGACCCATCGCGTTGGACCCCTTGCCGTAGCGGACCGGCTCGATGTGGGTATCCGGCGTCGGATGAATCGACGACGTGATCGCCACCCCGTGGGTCAGGTCCAGGTCCGGGGAAACCTTCAGCCGTGCGGCGCCGACAATCGACTCGGAGTTGGTCCGGGTCAGCACGCCCAGGCGCTTGGAAATTCGGGGCAACTTGCCTTTGTCGCGCATCTTGAACAGCAGATGCTGGGTGCCCCAGGTGCCCGCGGCCAAGATCAGGTACGTGGCGGTGAAGGTGCGCCGGTCGCGGCGCGCCCAACTGCCGGTGCGGACGGTGCGAACCTCCCACAGCCCGTCGGCCCGCTGTTCGAAGCCCTTCACCGTCGTCATCGGAATCACTTGCGCCCCAGCTGATTCCGCTAGCCCAAGGTAGTTCTTCAGCAATGTGTTCTTGGCGCCGTGGCGGCAGCCGGTCATGCACTCACCGCATTCGATGCAGCCGGTGCGGGCCGGCCCGGCGCCGCCGAAATAGGGGTCGGGCACGGTCTTGCCCGGCGCCTTGGTGCCGTCGGGGCCGAAGAACACCCCGACCGGCGTGGGCACCCAGGTGTCACCGAACCCCATCTCGTCGGCGACCTCCTTGACGATGCGGTCCGCGTCGGTGAAGGTCGGGTTTTTCACCACGCCCAGCATCCGCTGCGCCTGCTCGTAATGCGGCATCAGCTCGTCGCGCCAGTCACTGATGTGCTGCCACTGCTGGTCCTTGAAGAACGGCTCCGGCGGTACGTACAGGGTGTTGGCGTAGTTCAGCGACCCGCCACCCACCCCGGCGCCGGCCAGGATCATCACGTTGCGCAGCGGGTGGATGCGCTGGATGCCATAGCAACCCAATCTGGGTGCCCACAAGAACTTGCGCAGATCCCAGGACGTCTTGGCGAACTCCTCGTCGG
The DNA here is from genome assembly GCF_900566055.1 of Mycobacterium innocens. Lineage (GTDB taxonomy): Bacteria > Actinomycetota > Actinomycetes > Mycobacteriales > Mycobacteriaceae > Mycobacterium > Mycobacterium innocens. The sequence goes on along the minus strand of NZ_UPHQ01000037.1, from coordinate 23,043 downwards.
AGAACCGGCGGCCCGCCTCCAGCACGCCTACCCGGTAGCCCTTCTCCGTCAGCCTCAGCGCGCTGACGCTGCCCCCAAAACCTGAACCGATAATCAGGACGTCGTAATCCGGCTTCATCGATGCAGTATGACCTTCTTTACATCGGCCTGTTAACCCCACCCTGGCAAGGGGCGCCACTGCGCCCGATGAGATGCCCGGGGCCTTGATGCGCTGATGCGTTGTCATCAATCTGGTGCGAACGACGCTGGACATCGACGACGATGTGGTCGCCGCGGCCCGTGAACTTGCGGTTAGTCAGCGCCGATCGCTCGGCGCGGTCATTTCCGAGTTGGCGCGCCGCGGCCTGACCCCCGCACGCGTCGAAACCGACGACGAGTGCCCGCGATCCGGGTCCCGGCCGGCGCACACCGCCGATCACGCCCGATGGTTCGGCGCGCCGCCGACGAGGACTGACCCGGCCGTGGCGCTGCTCGATGTCAATGCCCTGGTCGCGCTGGCGTGGGATTCACACGCTTCATCCGGGTGTCGACGAACCCGAAGGTGCTGCCCAGCCCGATCGGCATCGCCGACGCACGCCGGGTGCTGGCGGCGTTGCGGACCGTCGATGGTCACCGCTTCCTGGTCGACGACGTGTCGCTCGTCGACGGCGACGTGCCGGCGATCGGCGGTCACCGCCAGGTGACCGACGCGCACCTGCTGGCGCTGGCCCGCCGCCGGGGAGTTCGTCTGGTCACCTTTGACGCCGCCCTAGTAGTCGCCCTCGGGGAAGGGCGCGACGTCGAGTTACTGACGCCTCTGTAAATCAGCTGTAGACCAGCCGTCCGCCAGCAGACGCAGAATCGCACAGCGCGGGGCCCGCGCGTGCGATTCTGCGTCTGCTGGCCGAATCAGCTGCCGACCGTCAGGCCGACCTTCTGGAACTCCTTGAGATCGCAATAACCGGCCTTGGCCATCGACCGGCGTAACCCGCCGACCAGGTTGAGGGTGCCGAACGGGTCGTCGGACGGCCCGTTGAGCAGCCGTTCCAGCGGCGGCCGCTCACCCACCGCGATCTGCAGCAACGCCCCGCGCGGCAACGACGGGTGCGCCGCCGCGGCCGGCCAGAACCATCCCTGGCCCAGCGCCTCGGCGGCCTCGGCCAACGGCGTGCCGAGCACCACCGCGTCGGCCCCGCAGGCGATGGCCTTGGCCAGCTCACCGGAGGTGTGGATGTCGCCGTCGGCCAGCACGTGCACGTAGCGGCCGCCGGTCTCGTCGAGGTATTCGCGCCGTGCGGCCGCGGCGTCGGCGATCGCGGTGGCCATCGGGACGCTGATGCCCAGTACCTCGTCGGTCGTGGTCACCCCCTGCGTGGAGCCGTAGCCCACGATGACGCCGGCGGCGCCGGTGCGCATCAGGTGCAGCGCCGTGCGGTGATCCTGCACGCCGCCGGCGACCACCGGAATATCGAGCTCGGCGATGAAGGTCTTCAGGTTCAGCGGCTCCCCATCGCTGGCTACCCGCTCGGCCGAGACGATCGTGCCCTGGATGACCAGCAGATCGATCCCGGCCTGCAGCAGCACCGGGGTCAGCGACTGGGCGTTTTGCGGACTGACCCGCACCGCGGTGATCACCCCGGCTTCCCGGATGCGGACCACCGCGGCGCCGAGCAACTCGGGGTTCAACGGGGCCGCATGCAGCTCCTGCAGCAGCCGAATCGCCGCCGATGATTCGGGTTCCTTCTCGGCAGCCTCGACAAGTTGCGCGATCCTGGTTTCGACGTCGGCATGCCGGCCGATCAGTCCCTCGCCATTGAGCACGGCCAGCCCGCCCAGCCGGCCCAGTTCGATCGCGAACTCCGGCGATACCAGGGCATCCGTCGGGTGTGCCAGCAGCGGGATCTCGAACCGGTAGGCGTCAAGCTGCCATGCCGTGGATACGTCTTTCGACGAACGGGTCCGCCGCGACGGGACGATGCTGATGTCACTGAGTTCGTAGGTGCGCCGTGCCGTGCGGCCCATGCCGATCTCGACCATGATGCGCCGTCAGCGAGCGTAGTAGTTGGGCGCTTCGACGGTCATGGCGACGTCGTGCGGGTGGCTCTCTTTGAGACCGGCCGCCGTGATCCGGACGAACTGCGCCTGCTGCAGCACTTCGATGGTGGGTGAGCCGGTGTAGCCCATCGCCGCGCGCAGACCGCCGGTCAACTGGTGGATCACCGAATTCAGCGGGCCGCGGAACGGCACCCGGCCCTCGATCCCCTCGGGCACCAACTTGTCCTCGGAGAGCGCGTCGTCGGCGAAGTAGCGGTCCTTGGAGTACGACGTGGCCGCCGCGCCAGAGCCCCTGCCCGCCATGGCACCCAGCGATCCCATGCCGCGGTAGCTCTTGTACTGCTTGCCGTTGACGAAGATCAGCTCACCGGGCGCCTCGGCAGTGCCGGCCAGCAGCGAACCGAGCATGGTCGTCGACGCGCCCGCGGCCAGCGCCTTGGCGATATCGCCGGAATACTGCAGTCCCCCGTCGGCGATCACCGGCACACCCGCCGGCCGGCACACCGCGACGGCTTCCAGGATCGCGGTGATCTGGGGTGCGCCGACCCCGGCCACCACCCGGGTCGTGCAGATCGAGCCCGGGCCCACGCCCACCTTCACCGCGTCGGCACCGGCGTCGACCAGGGCCGCGGCCGCCGACCTGGTGGCGACGTTGCCGCCGACCACATCGACCCGGTCGCCCACTTCGGCCTTGAGCTTGCGGACCATTTCGAGCACGAGCCGGTTGTGGGCGTGCGCAGTGTCGACGACCAGCACGTCGACCCCGGCGTCCACCAGCATCATGGCGCGCACCCACGCATCGCCGCCGACCCCGACGGCGGCACCGACCAGCAGCCGGCCGTCGCTGTCCTTGGTGGCCAGCGGATGCTGCTCGGTCTTGACGAAATCCTTCACGGTGATCAGGCCGGTCAGCCGGCCCCGCCCGTCCACGACGGGCAGCTTCTCGATCTTGTGCCGGCGCAACAGGCCCAGCGCAGCCGACGCACTGACCCCCTCCTGGGCGGTGATCAGCGGGGCTTTGGTCATCACCTCGGCGACCTGCTTGCCCTGATCGACCTCAAAGCGCATGTCCCGATTGGTGATGATGCCGACCAGCGCACCGTCGTCGTCGACCACCGGCAATCCGGAGATCCGGAACCGCGCGCACAGCGCGTCGACCTGGGCCAAGGTGTTGTCCGGTCGGCAGGTGACGGGATCGGTGACCATGCCGGCCTCGGAGCGCTTGACCATTTCGACTTGGCCGGCCTGTTCGGCGACCGGCAGATTGCGGTGCAGGACGCCCATGCCGCCGGCCCGGGCCATCGCGATCGCCATCCGAGATTCGGTGACGGTGTCCATCGCCGAGCTGACCAGCGGCACCTTCAGCCTGATCTTCTTGGTGAGCTGGCTGGACGTGTCGGCGGTAGCCGGCACCACATCGGAAGCCGCCGGCAGCAGCAGCACGTCGTCGAAAGTCAGCCCCAGCATGGCCACCTTGTGCGGGTCGTCGCCACCGGTCGGCACCGGGTCACCGGTCAGGCCACCGACATGCGCGTCGCGCACATATAGGCTACCGACCAGGTCGGAGCTTTCTTCCAGGCGAGACATGCCACGGGACATCGGGGGGCCCTCCATACGCATGCGGAGTGAGAAACCCATCCTATCGGCTCCCGCCCGGGCGACGACGCAGGCCGCGAAGCGGCGTGAGATGGCGATCCCTGTAACCGCGTAGCGGCGGCGAGGCCGAACCGGCCAACAGCCGTACTCGGCGCGCAGCTTGCGGCGTGGCCGGGTCCGACCCGTACGGCGCGCCCACTCAATTTCTGGCGCGATGGCCGCCTGGCTGCGTAGTGTAGAAGCGTGCGCGACCACCTGCCGCCGGGTTTGCCGCCCGATCCGTTTGCCGACGACCCCTGTGACCCGTCGGCGGCGCTGGAGGCCGTCGAACCCGGCCAACCCCTCGATCAGCAGGAGCGGCTGGCGGTAGAGGCTGACCTGGCCGACCTCGCCGTCTACGAAGCTCTACTGGCGAACAAGGGGATTCGCGGCCTGGTGGTCTGCTGCGACGAGTGCCAGCAGGACCACTACCACGACTGGGACATGCTGCGCGCCAACCTGCTGCAGCTGCTCATCGACGGCACCGTCCGCCCGCACGAGCCGGCCTACGATCCCGAGCCGGACGCCTACGTCACCTGGGATTACTGCCGCGGATACGCCGACGCCTCGCTCAACGAAGCGACGTCAGACGCAGACGGGTTCCACCGCCGTCACTAGGCGGTCCGCCCGCTAGCTTCTTCTAGCCTGGCTCCCCGGCCGGTGCCGGCGATGAGCCGGGTTCCGTTGGGCCCGCAGCCGGAGACACCGGCGTGCTGGTGGGCGGCGGCGGCGACGGACTGGTCGTCGGCTTCGACGTTGGTGCCGGGCTACCGGTGGACATCTCGGACGTGACCGGACTGGTCGGCGCCGTCGATTCCGGTGCCCCTGATGTCGCTGCCGGCTCGGTGTCGGGAGCCGGCGGGGCCGACGAGGTCACCGGGGAGTCACTCGGGGCAAGGACCCTGGAAAGCACGGACCGGGGCGACGGGGTCGGTGGCAAAGTCGCGTTGGGATCGCGCTTTTCCACCTTGGTGTTCAGCTGGTTCAACTCGTTCAGCAGGTTCTGCCGTCGGCTGCCGTCGTTGACGGCCTGCAAGGTGCTGCTGACTTCGGCCAGCTGGGTTTCGGCCTGGTCCCACTGCCCCTGGGCGATCAATTGCTCGACCTTGGCCAGGTCGGCCTTGGCGGACAACACAATTGGGTCGTCGCTGACCCGCGGCTCGCTGAACATCATCGCGTGCAACCCGTAGAGGGCATCGCCGGGGCGGGCATCGGCCACCAGCGCACCGAACCCACTGAGCGCGAGCAGCGTCGCAGCCACCGACCCGACCGCTGCCAGCGCGCGGCGAGAGCGCCGGCGCTCGGCGATTCCTTCGATCAGCGCCTCGACGGCCTCATCGGGCGACACCAGTGCACTGGCCGGTGGCCACCGCAAATCGTCGCGCCACTGCCCCAGCAGGGCGGCCAGCGCATCTTCGTGTGGATCGTCGAGGGTGACGTCGGCGCGGCCGGCGAGCGCGTCGAGGAGTAGCTCGGTGCCGGCCAGTTCGTCCAAGCCGGGCCGATCGAAACCGGAATCACGCATAGTCACCTGCCGCGACAATTTCGTCTTTGAGCCGCTGAAGTGCACGATGCTGGGCCACCCGGACCGCTCCCGTCGTACTGCCGACGGCGGCCGCGGTCTCCTCGGCGGATAGGCCGACGACAACGCGCAGGATGAGGATCTCCCGTTGCTTGGCCGGCAAGATCTCTAGCAATTCGTTCATCCGGGTCACCGAATCGGCCTCGATGGCAAGCTGTTCGGGGCCGGCGTCGGCCGATCGGCGGTCCGGAACCGACTCGGCGGGGTACGCAAGGTCACGGCCGGCCGCACGATGAGCGTCCGCGACCTTGTGCGCCGCGATGCCGTAGAGGAAGGCCAGGAACGGGCGTCCCCGGTCCCGATAGCGCGGGAGCGCCGTTATGGTGGCCAAGCACACCTCCTGTGCCACATCGTCTGCTGAGAGGCCACTCCGCTCGATCGTGCCGACACGCGCCCGGCAATATCGCACCACGATCGGACGGATGGTCTCCAGCACCTCCCGAAGTGCGTTCCGGTCTCCTGCCACGGCCTCCGCAACCACCGCGTCGAGACGTTCCCCTTCAATTGTCATTGACGGCGATATCTCCAACGTTACGAACCGGACACATCCCGGGCTAACTCACGGATTGACAATAACGGTCGAGCGGCGAATCAAGCGGGACGCCAGGTTCCACCGGCGCGCCGTACTTGATCTGCGCAGATATCACGAATTTCGCGCAACTGGCGCGTCGAAAACGTGACACTCCCGATATCGATCAGCAAGCAAGCCAACGCCCAGCGCAGCGGAATCAGACCCAGGCGCCCGGTAGTTACCAGCGCCTGTTCACCCACGCCGCGAGCCCGCCCGGCAGCGCCGGCACTGCACAGCGCCGCCGCCAGCACCACCTCACTTTTGACCTGGTGCCTGGCCGACCCGCCGGTCCTCGCCCGCGCCAACTCGACCGCTTGCTGCGCGTGGTCGACGGCGGTCGCCGCCTCACCTGAGGCCATCGCCAACTCCGCGGCCACCCAGCTACGGCGTACCGCCAGCCGGTTCGCCACGTCGGGCGGCAACCCGGCCGTATCGAACACCGCGTCCGCACGCGTCAACAACGTCGCCGAGACGGCGAAGCGGCCGACGCCCAGCGCGTCGGCCGCCAGCCCGATCAGCGCATCGGCGCGGGCCTCCGGATCCGCCTCCGCCAGTGCCATGGCGCGTCCGTCCCAGCCCCGCGCCAGGGTGTGCCAGCCGAGCTGGCGCAGAAAGGACCCCTGGGTGCTGTGCGCCAGCGACGCCAAGCGGCCCGCCGGGACGCGGCGTCGCAGCGACTCCAGGTCGGTGTACGCCGAGCCGTAGCGACCTTGTCCCCCGGCGGCCACGGCGCGCAACCACAGCTGTCGTGGCGTCGTCGCCGTCGGCAGCGGCCAGCTGCCCGGGCTACTCCCGAAGGCTGCATCGGCTAACCGCGACTCAATCGATTCAATCGCCATATCGGTCGACGAAGCGGGTCTAGACTCCTGCACGGTGATAGCTGCACCCTAGCCCGAATCCACCGACGCAATTGCCACCTCGTTGTGGCATAAGCGCAGCCCACGCCAGCCCAATCCGCATGCCTAGCCCGACCGGCACCTGCGGGGCCGGCGGCGCCGTGGCCGGCGAAATCCCGTGGTCGGTGAATCCCGTGGTGGTGAATCCCGTGGTGGTGAATAGAGAAAAGGGCGCGCACGACGCGCCGGCTGCCGATCGAGGGTTCGAACATTAGCGTTTCACACACCTTGAGTGGTAAAAAGTTTGTGGTTTCTGTGTTACGCGCACATTACTCACAGCCATCCTTCGGCTAATTACAGCATGCTCACAGCACCGCTGTGAGCTGCGGAAATCTGATTCCGAACCGGTCTCGACAGCACGTTTCGGCGCTGGTAAATGCGGGATAGATGAACACCGAGTTAATTCTCGCCCAACGCACAGGTATTTGGCCGCTCCCGCGGGCTATTGACGGAAATTCGGCAGTCCCCCTAGCGTTTAGCGTTGTCTGGTAGTCATCGGTGACTCCTCTGAAGTATCAGTTGCACACCTCGCGCGTTCGCGAACCTAACCTCCACTTGGATGTGCCGTGCAGAGAGGGAATGAGCAATGCCACAGCCGGAGCAGCTACCTGGGCCCAATGCCGACATCTGGAACTGGCAGTTGCAGGGTTTGTGCCGCGGAGTCGACTCATCGATGTTCTTCCATCCCGACGGCGAGCGCGGCCGCGCCCGTATGCTGCGCGAGCAACGCGCCAAGGAAATGTGCCGCCGCTGCCCGGTGATCGATCAGTGCCGCTCCCACGCGCTGGACGTGGGCGAGCCCTACGGCGTATGGGGCGGCTTGTCCGAATCGGAGCGCGACCTGCTGCTCAAGGGCGGTATCGGACGCAGCCGGGGTATCCGCCGCTCGGCGTGACGGGTCCGGCGTTTCGAGCTCGACCGATGGTCACGCGGCGGCGACCGGTCTGCGATAGATCGTGCGCCCCTCTTTGATCGTCTCGACGACCTTGATGTCTTTGATGTCCATCGGGTCGACGCTGAGTGGGTTGCTGTCCAGGATCACCAAGTCGGCGAGTTTGCCAACCGTGATCGAGCCCTTGGACTGCTCCTCGCGGTACTGATACGCGGCGTTGATGGTGATCGCTTTGAGCGCCTCGAGGGCCGTGACACGCTGATCGGCGCCGATGACCTCGCCGCTGCGGGAGACCCGATTGACCGCCGTCCACACCACGAACAGTTGGTCGAGGGGCGAGACGTTGAAGTCGGTGTGATTGGTCGGGCGCAGGCCCATGTCGATCGCCGTCCGCATCGGGCTGAGGAAATGCGCCTGTTCCCTGCCACGCAGCCGGACATGGGTGTCGCCGAAGTAGAACGCGTGCTCAGTGAACAGCGACGGGATCAGGCTGTATTGGACGTACTTGTCGAGCTGGTCGCGCCGCACGAACTGGGAATGGATGACCGTGGTGTGGCGGTCTTTGGAAAGGTCGTCGGCAGCGGCGTATTCGTGTGCCTTGAGCAGGACGTCGATGGCGGCGTCACCGTTAGCGTGGATGTTCAGCGGCACACCGAGGTCGTAGACCCGTTTGAACCAGGAGTCGACGGTTTCCTGCGGGAACGGCAGCTCGCCGGCCCAGTTCTGCTGTCCGTCGGGTCCGTCGACGAGGTAGGGGGTGGTGAAGAACGCGGTCCGGCCCTGCGGCGAGCCGTCGAGAGTGACTTTGACGCCACCGAGCTTGACGCGGTTGTGGTAGGTCCCGAAGGTGTCGGGCGGGTTGTCCTCGAGAACCGCGTCGAGATCGAGAATGAACGGATAGGCGACAATGTCGATGAGGGTGGCGCCGCCGGCGGCCGCCCGCTGCATCACAGCGATGTCCGCCGCGTGCGTCGCCCCCTCGTGGGCAGTCGTGATACCGGCTGCGGCGTAAAGCATTTGGCCGGCGATGCTCCACTCCACCTCTTGCTCGCGGGTGGGTTTGGGCAGCGAGGCGAAGATCGGCAGAAATGCGGTTTCCATGACCAGGCCGTCGGGTTCGTCCGAGCCGTCCTTGCGCACGATCACCCCGCCCGGTGGCGTGATGGTGCTCGATGAAATGCCGTATTTGTCCATGGCCGCGGAATTGAGCACGGCGCCGTGCAGCGACACGTGCCCGACCATCACCGGGTTGTTCGGGAAGTCCTTGTCGAGGTCTTCTCGATGCAGGGTGCGGCCCTCGGGCATGACCGTCTCGTCGTAGCCGTAGCCCATGATGACCTCGCCCTCGGGGATGTTGCGCGCGTCGCGGAAGTTCTTCAGCTCCGCGACGATGGCGTCGACGTCGGCGCCCGGACCCGCCGGTGGCGCGAACACATTGACCTGGTTGGCCACCGTGAGCGCATTGATGTAGTGGCTGTGCGGGTCGATGAAGCCAGGCAGCAGCGTTTTGCCGGCGAGATCGACGGTGCGCGTTCGCGGGCCTCGGTGTTGTTGTACAACGTCGTCGCAAGCCCCGACGGCGACGATGCGACCGTCCTTGATGGCGACTGCTTCGGCCGTTGGCTGCTCATCGTCAATCGTGACGATGTCACCGTTCAGATAGATGGCGTCAGCTTCGCCAATCATGTTGACCTCCTTGTGATCGCCAGCCATCTTAGTGCGGCATTCACCGATCCGCGCAACTTCGGTTGTCGATACTGACGGCGCTGAGTCATGAATCATGTTGGTGCACAATAAGTTAACTAAGCCGGACTAAGTGTTGTCGGCACACTCGAACGCCGGACCGGTCGTGCAGCTCGGTCGAGGTGGTCTTGTCGTCCGCTCCGATCAGCGAATCGCTCCGGTCGGAATTCTGGCGAAAAGCCAATATTGACGTCGCCGTCCGCGTAGCGTGCGTGGCGGGTTACTCGCTCCCGCATCGGCGCCGGGTCGCCTGTGGAGCTCCGCGTGATATTGACAGGGGACTATCGTGACCAATTTCATGGTGTTGCCGCCGGAGATCAATTCTTTGCTGATGTTCACCGGCGCGGGGTCGGCGCCGATGCTGGACGCGGCGGCGGCCTGGGATGGGCTGGCCTCGGAGTTGGGGACGGCGGCGTCGTCGTTTTCGTCGGCGACCTCAGGGTTGGCCGTTGAGTCGTGGCAGGGTGCGGCCTCGGCGGCGATGACGGCCGCGGCCGCCCCATATGCGAAGTTGTTGAGCGCGGCCGGCGCCCAAGCGGCGGGTGCCGCCGAACAGGCACGGACCGTGGCCGGTGCGTTCGAGGCCGCGCGCGCGGCAACGATCCACCCGTTGGCGGTGGCGGCCAACCGCTCGGCGTTCATCCAGCTGATCCGGTCGAATTGGTTGGGACTCAATGCCCCGGCGATCATGGCCGCCGAGGGACAGTACGAGCAGATGTGGGCCGCGGACGTGGCCGCGATGACCGGCTATCACGCCGGGGCGTCGACGGCGGCCGCGCAGTTGCCGAGTGGATTGCAGCAATTCCTGCAGAACCTGCCCAGCCTGGGCGTCGGCAACAAGGGCAACGCCAACATCGGCAGCGGCAACACCGGCAGCGGAAACATCGGCTTCGGAAACAGCGGCGTGGGAAACAGCCAGCTCGTGCCCCCGCAGCCGGGCCACAATAACATCGGCAGCGGAAACAACGGCAACAACAACGTCGGCGCCGGAAACCACGGCAACGGAAACTTCGGCTTCGGCAACTTCGGCAACGGAAACATCGGCTTCGGAAACGGTGGACCGACCGACTTGTCCAATCCGAACCTTTTCACTTTTTCCCCCACGCCGGGCAACAACAACGTGGGCATGGGTAACACCGGCAACGGCAACTTCGGCTTGGGGAACCTGGGCAACGGAAACATCGGCGGCGGGAACACCGGCAACGGCAATATCGGCTTCGGACTCACCGGCAACAATTTGGTCGGTGTCGGCGGCGCGTATTACGACCCGGCAGCTGGCCAGTTCCATTTCGACGGCCTGAACTCGGGTAGCGGCAACATCGGCTTGTTCAATTCGGGCACCAACAACATCGGTTTCTTCAACTCCGGCGACGGCAACATCGGCCTCTTCAGTTCCGGCACCAATACCGTTTTTCCGGGCCACCTCAACGGCGTCGGCTTTGCGAACTCAGGCACCGGTAGCCTCGGCTTCGGGAACGCGGGGGCTGGCAACGTCGGCTTTGCCAACTCGGGCCTGCTCAACACCGGCTTCGGGAACGCGGGTTCGATCAATACCGGCGGCTGGAATGGGAACAACCTCAACACCGGCTTCTTCAACTCCGGCGCGACAAACACGGGCTTCGGCAACTCGGGCCACGTCAATACGGGCTTTTGGAATGCGGGCAATCTCAACACCGCCGTCGGGAGCGCCACCGACCAGGGTCCGGTCGGCTTAGCCGCCACCGGCAACTCGGGGTTCTCCAACACGGGTGTCGGCAATTCGGGGCTTGGAAACACGGCCATGAACAACGGTCATGGTATTTCGGGCTTCTTCAATTCGGCCGCCGGCGGCTCGCTTATCACCGGCGTCACCTCAGGCTTTTTCAACACCGGTGTCACCGACGTTATGGGCCCGTTCCCTAGCGGTATGCTCAGCGGTTTCAACTCGGGCTTCTTCAACACCGGGATCGCCAATTCAGGCTTGCTGAGCCTCGGCCGGCTGATCATTTTGGCTACCTGATCTGGTTGGCCCCAATCGCGAGGTAGGTCCATAGCGCGGCGTGGGCGGCGCGGTCGCGGAACGCGTCGCGATTTCGGGTCGTTCGGCGTTGGTTGCCGGGAAACGGGAAACCGGCCGTGCACACTTTTGCACCATCCGTTCGTGCGAATTGGGGCATTGTGGCCTTTAGCCGGCGGTGCCGCGACCTCGATCATGAAGAGCACTTCGCTTACCCCACTCACGCGGCCAGCCAGCAGCACGGTGATGGGTAAAGCTCAGTGCGCCCGGCGGTATCGCCGAGGGCCGGCCGAAAGGATCTAGCCGAATGAACACCACAGCAGCCGGCGGCAAGCCCGGTCCACGAATCTTGATTTCGCGCGGGCTGGTTTTCGACGGCAGCGGCGCGGCAGGGGTGGTGCGTGACGTCGCGATCGCCGACGGCGTGGTGATCAACGTGTCCGCGCAGGCACTGAACCCGGGCAGCTTCGACGAAGTCATCGATGCCGACGGGAAATGGGTCATGCCAGGCTTTCTGGAGATCCACTCGCACTACGACGCCGAAATCGTCACCGCCCCTGGGCTGCCCGAGTCGGTACGGCACGGGGTGACCACGGTGGTTACCGGTAACTGCTCGTTGAGCATGGTCACCGTGGACGCCGACGATTCGGCGGACCTGTTCGCCCGGGTGGAGGCCATCCCGCATTCGGGCATCAAAACGATTCTGCAGCAGAGCAAGACATGGAACACACCGGGCGAATACCGGAAATGGCTTCAACAGCAGCCGCTGGGCCCCAACGTCGCGGCCATGCTTGGCCACAGCGACCTGCGGGTCGGGGTGCTGGGCCTAGAAGCGGCCACGGACAAGCATTTTCGGCCGAGCGGCACCCAGATGACCGAAATGGAGCGCATTCTCGACAACGCGCTGGACGAGGGCTTCCTGGGGTTGTCGACGATGACCACTCGTCGTGACAAGCTGGCCGGCGACCGGGCCTGGGCAGAGCCATTGCCGTCGACGTTCGCGAGGTGGCGCGAATACCGCAGGCTGCACAAGCGGCTGCGCCGGCGGGGCCGCATTCTGCAGAGTGCCCCCAATGCCGAAACACAGGTGAACGTGCTGGCGTTCGCGTTGACCGCGGCCGGCATCGGCCGCCGGCCGCTGCGCACCAGCCTGCTGACCGCGATGGACTTCAAGTCCAACCCCATGCTGCACCGGGTGTCGCGCCTGCTGGCATTCTTGACCAATCGAGTACTCAACGGCGACATGCGATTTCAAGCACTGCCCGGCCCGATGACAATCTTCTGCGACGGCGTGGATTTCGCGGCCTTCGAGGAGTTCAGCAGCGGCGTCACACTGCGGAACCTGCGCACCGCCGACGATCAGTACGCGCTGCTGACCGACCCGAAGTTCCGGGCCCAGTTCATCAAGGACATGGGCGGATTCATGATGAACGGCCTGTGGAACCGGCGTTTCGACGATGCCGTCATCATCGATTGCCCCGATGTCTCGGTGGTGGGTCGCACCTTCGAAGACCTCAGCCGCGAGCGCGGACAGCACCCCGCCGAGGTGTTCCTGGATCTGGCCGCCACCTGGCGGGACAAGTTGCGGTGGTACACCGTGGTGGGCAACCACCGCCCCGACATCGTGCTCGACTTGTTGGCAAGCCCCGGGACCCACATTGGATTCGCCGATTCGGGTGCGCATTTGCGCAGCCTGGCGAACTACAACTTCGGGCTGCGTGCCCTGACGATGGCCAAGCGGGCCGAACTATCGCCACGCCCGAAGATCACCGTCGGCGAGATGGTGCGCAAGCTGACGTCGGATCTGGCCGACTGGTGGGGCGTCGAGGCCGGCCGGCTGCGCATCGGCGCCCGCGCGGACGTGGTGGTGGTCGACCCGGACGGGCTCACCGACCAGGTCTTCGAGGTCTCCGAGGCGCCCGCCCCCGACGCCTTCGGGCTGGACCGCGTGGTCAACCGCAACGACGACGCCGTGCACGCCGTGCTCATCAACGGCCGCACCGCTTACACCCAAACATCAGGATATGCCACCGATCTCGGGCAGTCTGCCGCCTACGGGACGTTTCTGCCGTCCACCCACAGCGCACCCGGTTAACGCCCGCCCCACCAAAGCGACCAGAAGAGACCAGAAAAGAGACCTCACATGTCAGCCGGCGGTCTGGGACGACGCTCGGCGCCCCGGGTCCATTCCTATGTCAGTCCTACGTGGCCGGTTTGCCGCGCCATTGCAGGAGCTCGAGTGCGACGGCGACGTGAACGCTGCTGTGCTCCAGGGGTCGAGGCAGGAGTTGCTCAGCGCGCTCGAGTCGACGCAGCAACGTGTTGCGGTGCGTGTAAAGAAGTTTCGTGGTGCGCCCGACGCTGCACTGCTCGTTGATGTACGTCAGCACCGTCTTGTGCAGCTCGGGCCCGGCCGACTCGAAGTCCCCCAGCGTGTTTTTGATGAATACCTCTGCGGCTTCCCGGTTTTGAGTGATCAATGCGATCAACTGGACGTCGGCGAAAAACGCTACCCGCTGTCGGGATTGCAGCCCGGCCACCATGCGCTGGGTGGTGAGCGCCTCGAGGTGGCTGCGCCGGAAGCCCTCGATTCCCTTCGCGATTGTGCCGATGGCGATTCGCGCGCCGGGAGTGCCCTCGACCGCCCGGCGAACCAGCTCGACATCGAGGGCGGACTCGGGCACCCAAACCCAACGGGTGGCCGCACTCGCGATCACGGTCAGTGGCCGCGCGAAACCGGCGGCGTCGCCGAAGGCGTCAGCGACGCGGTCAAGCTGGCTGAGGTCGCCGTCGGGTTCGTCGCTCCAGATGACCGCGCCGATGTGGGCGCGGTTGAGGGCGTAGCCCAATCGCGCTTCGGCACGCTGGCGGCTGATCGGGGCGCCGTCGAGGATCAGCGCGGTCACTTCGCGGCGCTCGGCATGAGTGCCGCGGGCCAATTCGTCGCGTTCCTGTTGCACCTGGGCGGCGATGCCGGCAGCCGTGGCGTCGATGAAATTGCTGATGGACCGAAAGGACACGTCGAGCAGCTCGCGCAGCTCGTCGGGGTCGGAGGCGAGCTTGAAGCCGATATCCATCCAGAGCCGCCAGCCCACGGTCAGTGCCGGACGGAATGTGAACGGCTCCAGGCCGCGGCGCGCCATGTCCCGGGCGATACTCAGCGGCTCGGGTCCCACATTGGGCGGCACTGGAGCGCCCGGGTTGCTGACATTCGCTGCGGCCCAATGCATCAGGCTGGATCGAATGCTTCGTCGGGCGGCCGCTGCCAGAACGGGATCGTCGGCTATCGACGGGTTGGCCGCCATGGTTTGCCGGTCGTATTCGTCAAACCACTCCGGGGGAGCGTTGAGGACAATCCGCGCTCCCTGCCGAATCATCTCGCATACCTGCGGCGACGGACTTTGCCATACCACCCACCCACCCTAAACCCGTGTGCACACTTTTGCACCATTTGCCAGCCGGATTGGGAAGTTTAGCCCTTGGACGGCAACGGCCCGATAACGATGATGGATCACAGATCGTCGGCAGCCATAGCCGTCTGCGGCGGTGGTGAGCAACTTGCCGGGCACGGCGACGAGCGCGCATTGTGTGATGGCGGCCGCTCCGCCACCGAGGTCTTTCCGACCGCCGCCGAGTAATCCAATGGGGAAATATGAAAACCACATCACTTCCGCTGCACATTCCCGGCGATTCGGCGACACCACCGGACCGAGTTCACATACTCAGACGTCCCGTTCCGGCCTCACTCGGATATGGCGGGATCGGCTTGCATTGTCCGGTCAACCCGTACCCATTGGCACCACACATCCAGAACGCGGTCATCGAAGCGGTCCGAGGCCAAATCGCAGCCATCAACACCTATCCCGACAGTAACGCGACCGTGTTACGAACGAAATTGGCCGAATACATCTCCAATCATGGGCGTAGCGCAGTGTCGCCTGAAAATATCTGGGTTGCCAATGGTTGCAACGAAATACTGCAGCAGATCTTTCGCGCATTCGCCGGGCCGGGGGGAACCGTACTGGGGCTGGAACCGTCGTACAGATATTTCCCGACGATCGCGGAAGCGGTCGGCACCCAATGGAGGAGCGTGCCGCCCCGGGCTTTTCCGCAGCGCGACATGGACGCGGCCCTCACCGCCATAGAAAGATGCCAGCCCGATGTCGTGGTGATCGCGAATCCGAACAATCCCACGGGCGACAGCTTCAGCATGGACATGTTCGAGGAAGTGCTGTCCCGCTTACGGTCCGGAATACTTGTTATTGACGAGGCCTTCATCGAAATGTCAACCAAAGACAGTGCGGTCCAGCTCATACACCGCTACCCGGACAAGATTGCGATCTGCCGGACCCTGAGCCAGGCGTTCACGTTCGCCGGCGGCAAATTAGGCTACATGATAGCTGCCCCGGACATTATTAATACGCTGCTGGCAACTCGACTTCCGTACCACGTGTCATCGATGACACAAGCTGCGGCAGCGGTGATCATTGATCGCGCCGACGAGATCCTGGCTAAAGTTCCCGAGCTTCTGCTGGAACGTGACCGGATGGTCACCGGCCTTCAGCTGGCAGGATTCGACATTCCCCACAGCGACACCAGCTTTTTCCTCCTGGGGAAATTGGATGATGCGCATGCAGTCTGGGAAGCCTATGCAAACGCGGGCATCTTTCTCGGCGATGTGGGTTTATCGCACTATCTACGCGTTTCCGCTGGATTGCCACACGAAAACGACCAGTTCCTGGAGGCGACCAGCAATTTGCTTGATCTCGGCAAGATCTCTTTTGGTTAGGAAGATGTCGTGAACGCTCCACAGTTGGTATTGACGCGCGGACGGGATGACTGTCACGGCGGACGGCTGTCCACCTTCCGACCTCCGATTGTCGCGGAAATCCGGCCCGCCGTCGTGTCGCCGCGGCCGTCCGTGGCGATAGTTATCCCTGCCTATAATGAGGCCCGTATTATCGGCCGATGCCTGGAATCATGCATTGCCCAGACATCCGCGCCCGACGAGATAATCGTGGTCAACAACAAATCGACCGACGATACCCTGGCGGTGGTGCGCCGATATCAAAGACACCACCGACAGCTCAACATCCGCCTGCTCGAACAGAATGAGCATCAAGGGCTCATTCCGACACGCAACCATGGATTCGACCATGCGCGCAGCGATGTCATCGGCCGCATCGATGCCGATACCATCATCGCCGACGACTGGGTAGAGACAATTCGCCGCCGATTCGCCAGTCCGGCCGTGGCCGCGGCGACCGGTCCGGTTTTCTACCATGACATGCCTTTGCAAAGGCTCGGTTTCTGGGGAGACCGCCGGATTCGCAGCTATCTGGAACGGCACTCAACAGATCAGCGGTTTCTCCTGGGCGCCAATATGGCAATCCGGAACTCGGCGTGGCGGGCGATCCGTCAGCTGGCCCATCGGGATCCCGAAGATCTACTGCACGAAGATATCGACCTGGCCCTGACCTTGTTCAAGAACGATTTGAAGATTGCGTACGAGCCGACAATGGTTGCAGGCATATCGGGCCGGCGGTTGGAAGCCCCGGCGCTTGACTTTTACCGGTACATCACACGGTATACCAGGACGACAAAGGCCCATGGCGTCAAGATCTGGACGGCGCTGCTGACGATGGCCATTCTGCTGCTGGTGTATTTGCTATTCCGCCCGGTGCGGTTCTATTACGACGGCGAGAACCATCGATTCACGTTGTCGAAGTTGCGCGCCAAGCTTCGCCGGACAGCCACGACGCCGCCGTTCGGGCGCAGGGACGCATTGCCGGCAGGGCACACTGCGGAACAACGCGTGGTCGACAGTGTCGGGACCGGCACTCGGGCGGGACCGACGGTCCTAAGCGAGCCAACATATTTGGGGTCTTTGCCATGAGACTTGGGTAGTGGCACGGATTCCGGTATGAACCGGAAATCACCCTAGCGCCGCGCGGCAGGCGATGTAGCGGTAATGAATCGCAGTGGGGCGCTACGGGTTGGTAGCGGCGGCCGGATAGGCCGCATCGAGCGTGACAACGAAGTCCGAGGATTCCTGCAACCGGACCAGACACCGCAGGGGCGTGGGCCCAGGCCCGCGGCATCCGCGGGCGGCGACCACGTCGGCGCCGATGGCGCGATGTGCGCACACTTTTGCACCATCCATCGAGGTGGGTTGGGTCATTTCGCCCTTGGGCGGCGGTGCTGTGGTCTCGATCATAGATAGCACTTGGCCAGTACACGGCCAGTTCAGGGACCAGCTCACAGGTCAACTCAGAGGGAGGTAAGCGCATGTCTTTCGTGACCACTCAGCCACCGGCGCTGGTGGCCGCAGCAGCCGATTTGCTGGGTATCGGCTCGGCGATGAACGCGCACAACGCGGCCGCGACAGCCACGACCACCGCGGTCGTGCCACCCGCTGCCGACGAGGTTTCCGCGCTGATCGCCGCTCAGTTCGCCGCGCACGCCGTCCTGTACCGGGAGATCAGCGCCCACGCCGCGGCCATTCACGACCAGTTGGTGACCACGTTGGGCACCAGCGCCGCCTCGTACGGCGCCGCCGAAGCCGCCAACACCGCTGCGTTCGGCTGAGCGAGGGGGCCGCGATGGACTACGCAGCTTTGCCGCCGGAGATCAACTCCGCGCGCATGTATGCCGGGGTCGGTTCCGGGCCGCTGCTGGCTGCGGCGGCGGCCTGGGACGGGCTGTCCGCCGAGTTGTACTCCACCGCCGCTCGGTGCTGGTCGGTGATCTCGGGGCTTGTCGGCGGGCCCTGGCAGGGTGCCGCATCGGTGGCGATGGCGACCGCGACCGCCCCCTACCTGGCGTGGCTGAACGTCACGGCAGGGCAGGCCGAGGCGACCGCCGGGCAGGCCACCGCAGCCGCGGCCGCCTACCATGCGGCGTTCGCGATGACGGTGCCGCCGGCGGAGATCGCGGCCAACCGCGCGCTGCTGATGGCGCTGGTAGCGACCAACGTCCTGGGCCAGAACACCCCGGCGATCGCGGCCACCGAGGCCCACTACGCCACGATGTGGGCCCAAGACGCCGCCGCGATGTACGGCTACGCCGCCGCCGCGGCGGCCGCAACCCGATTGACCCCGTTCGCCGTAGCGCCGGAGGTCGCCCACGCGGCCGGCCGGACAGCCAGTCAAGCGGCCGCCAGCAACGCGATGAAGTTGTCGCAGTTGATCAGCACCGTGCCGCCGTTGCTGAAGTGGTTCGCCACCCGTCCGTTGATCGCCGGGGTGGTCACGGTGGAAGAAGGGATGCTGACCCCGGTCGAGGTCGTCATGGGCAGTACGTCGGCGACGATGTCCATCACGTCGGTCCTGAGGTCGTTCATGTCGATGGGGCAGGTCGCAGCACAGGCCGCGGGACCGCTGGCGCAGGCGGCCACCAGCTTTCCGATCAAGATGCCGGGCCTGGGCCGGATGGGGATGGTGTCTGCGGGTATGGGCCGGGCCGGTTCGATCGGGGCGTTGTCGGTACCACACAGTTGGGGCGCCGCAGCCCCGAACATCAGCCACGCGGCCACGGCATTGCCGAACACCGGGCTAGCGTCCACTTCCCAGATTGCACCGGATGCGGCAGCCCCCATGCTGGGCGGTCTGCCAGCGGCGGGCAGAGCCGCCAACACGACCAGCGGTAGCGCATCCCGATACGGCCTTGCGCAGCGCTTCGTGATCGTCGGCTCGCCCGCCGCCGGTTAACCCGACCCACCCCACACGTCAAAACGGAGGAACCCCATGACCGCGCTCGACACGCAAACCCGGTCGGCCCAGGACAAGCTGACGTTCGCCCAATGGATGACCGTGTTGGCCATGGGTCTGGGCTTCGCCATCACCGGTGCCGACCCGGCCATCTTCTCCAGCAGCCTGGTGCCGGTGCGCGAGGGCCTGCATATGAGTACCGCCGCCGCCGGATTCACCGCGAGTCTGGCCACGCTGACTCTGGCCGCCACCATCCTCGGCGCCGGCACGCTGGGCGACATCTACGGCAAACGCCGGATGTATCTACTGGGCCTGGCCGGCGTGATCGTCAGCGGTCTGCTCGCTGCGCTCTCGCCCAACGCGGTGATCCTGATGATCACCCGTGCGCTGACCGGTGTGGGTTTCGCCTTTCTGCTGGGGCTCTCCCTGGCAATCATCAACGCCACCTTCCCGCCCGCACAGCGAGGCAAGGCCATCAGCCTCTTCCTCGGAACGGCATTCCTGGCCGGCGCGCCGCTACCACTGATCGGCGACATCCTGGTCGAGTCGCTGGGGTGGCGCTGGGCATTGGTCGTTGCCCCGGCCGCGGCGTTGATCACCATCCCCATCACGCTGCGCTTCGTCCCCGAGACATTCCGTATCCAGGGCCGCCGGATCGACTACCCCGGCATCGGCGCAGCCGGCCTCATGATGGTCAGCCTCGTCTACGGACTGTCCCGCCTCGCTCATGGCCCCGGCGCGGCCGTGCCGCCGCTGCTGATCGGCCTGGGCGCCGGAGTCTTCTTCGTCTGGTGGGAGCAGCACACCGACCAGCCGGCGCTGGACCTGCGGATCTTCCGGGCCGGCCCCTTCAATGCCGCGGTCATCACCGGATTGGCCTTCAACTTCCTGCTGGCCGGCCGGGTGCTCCTGCTGGGCTACTACACCACCGTGGTCCGCGGGTTTTCACCAACGGTGCTGGGCCTACTGCTGGTGCTGGCCGCCGCGGTGCAAGCACCCGCAGCCGTCCTGGGCGGTCGCATGATGATGCGGACTTCGGCACGTACCACCATGCTGTGGGGTCTGGGACTGCTCACCCTGGCCAGCTGCATGTTCGCCACCTTCGGGGTGAGCACATCCCTGCCGGTGATCGGCTTGGGCGTGGTGACGCTGAGCGTCGGGGTTGCCATGGTCGAGCCCCCGCAGGCCAGCATCATGATGAGCTATGCCCCGCCGGGGCTGGAGGGATCGGTGTCGTCGGTCAAACCAGGGGCCGGCCAATCCTTCTACTCCCTGGGCCCCACCGTGGTTACCCTGCTGACCACCACGTTCTACGCCGCACGGGCCCGGGAGCGGCTGGCCGGCTTGGGTATCTCTCCCGCTCAAGCCGCCAACGCGTTGGAGGCATCGCGCTCGAACGGCGGGGGCCACCTCGGCAGCCTCGCGACACTCAACCCGGAGTTGGCGCATCGGGTCTTGGCAGACACCCAGGAGCTCATTGCCTCGGCATTGCGCACCACCAGCCTGGCCATGGCACTGATACCGGTGGCCGCGGCGGTCGCCGTCTGGGTGCTGCTGCCACGGAATCGAGCAGATCGAAGCGCATGACGGGTGGTGCGGCCGTACCCCGCCGGATTGACCGGCGGGGTACGGCCGGCTCCGCTAGCGTGGGCGAGCATGACTGTCGACGAGCGGGAACGGTTGCGTGGCTGCCTGCTCGGCGGAGCGGTGGGCGACGCGTTGGGCGCGCCGGTCGAATTCCACACCCGCGAGCAGATCCTGGCGCAGTTCGGCCCGGAGGGGATCACCGCGTATGCGCCCGCCTACGGCGGAGTCGCCATGGTGACCGACGACACCCAGATGACCCTGTTCACCGCCGAAGGGCTGCTGCGGTACTGGGTTCGCGGATGTCTGCGGGGCTTGTCGACGTATGCCGGGGTAACGGCCAACGCGTATCTGCGCTGGCTGCGCACCCAAGGTGAATCTCCCGTGCATGCAGTCGGGATCGGCGAGCCGTTCGGTGAAGGCCAGCCGGGCTGGCTCTATCAGCAACGCCGGCTGCACAGCCAGCGCGCGCCCGGCAATACCTGTATTTCGGCACTTCGCGGGATACGCAGTCTCGGCGAGCCCGCAGACAACGACAGTAAGGGCTGTGGCGGTGTCATGCGGGTGGCGCCGGTAGGGCTGTTCGTCTCGCGGCGGCCCGAAGCGACCACGCGGCTGGCATTCCGGATCGGTACCGAACTTGCGGCCCTGACACACGGTCACCCCACGGGTTCGTTGTCGGCCGGGGTCTTTTCGGCGCTCATCTACCAGCTGGTCCGAGGGATGCCGCTGGCGGAGGCGCTGCCGGAGGCCAAGCGCATCCTCGTCGAGTTCGGTGACCACGACGAAACCCTCGCCGCGGTCGAGGCCGCCGAGGCTGCGGCACGTCGCGGCGGACGCCGCCATGAGGCCCATGAGGCTGTAGCCGGGTTGGGGCCAGGGCTGGGTGGCCGAGGAGGCGCTGGCCATCGGGTTGTACTGCGCGCTGGTAGCGGATTCGTTCGCCGACGGCGTCGTGGCGGCGGTCAACCACGACGGCGACTCGGATTCGACGGGCTCGATTGCCGGCAACCTCCTGGGCGCGGCGCTCGGCGTGGACGCCATTTCCAGCGAATGGCTGGAACCGCTGGAACTTCGCGACGTCATCAGCGAGATCGCCGACGACCTCTACGACTATGCGGACTGGCATCTCTCCGAGTACGCCTTGCCCGACGCCGACACCGAGCGCATCTGGCAGAAGTATCCGGGATATTGAGCGGTTACAGCCGCTACCCCGAGTCGTTCGTTTGGCGTTGGCTAATCCGGGTAAGCGCAGGCCATGAAGGGCTTGAAAAGACCTGCGGCCTACGTGGCGGCGGTGCTTACCGCGGCCATCGCACCGATAGGTGCGTGCACCAACCAGAACACCACCCAGCCCAATACGTCGCCGCTGACCGCCCCGCCACCCGGCACCGAGCGGATGACCACACAGTTGAAGAGCGCCGACGGAACTCTGGTGGCCAACGCCACCTTCGATTTCGCCAACGGCTTCGTGACGCTGACCTTAGAAACGGTCCCCAACCAGATCCTGACCCCCGGTTTCCACGGGCTCCACATCCACTCGGTGGGCAAATGCGAGACCAATTCGGTGGCACCGACGGGAGGCGCGTCCGGCGACTTCAACTCCGCGGGGGGCCATTACCAGGCGCCGGGTCACACCGGCTATCCCGCCAGCGGCGACCTGACTTCCTTGGAAGTGCGCTCCGACGGCACGGCGAAACTCGTCACCACCTCGAACTCGTTCACCGCGGCGGACCTGCGAAATGGCTCGGGCGCCGCACTGATCATTCACCAGGACCCGGATAACTTCGGCAATATTCCTCCCGCCCGCTACACCCAGAAGAACGGCACACCGGGCCCGGACGAAGAGACGTTGGCCACTGGTGATTCGGGTAAGCGGGTGGCCTGCGGCGTGATCGCCCCGGCGGCCACGACAACTACATCGTCTATACCCACCGTCACCTCGTCCACCACGGCCACACCTACCGTCAGCACGGTCACCACCACGACCGTCGTGCCATCGCCGTCAACGAGCACGAGCACCGTCACGGTCACCAGCGTCCCGACCGTCACGTCCGCTCCGACCAGCACCGTAACGACTCCCAGCCTTCCACCCAGCGGCTGACGCGCTCACCGGAAATCCGGCGTAGCCCACCGCGACACGTAAACCGCTGCGAAGACACGCCGACGCGGATGTGCGTCCTTTCAGTCTCGCGGAGCTTTGTCCCATCGCCACGTGAAAGCGAGACACCCCCTGGTGAAGGCCAGGGGGTGTCTCGTCAGAGGCGAACTAGATGAGTAATTCCCAACCTTGGTCAGTGGTCGTAGGCGATCAGTGACCTCTTGACTGGGCTGTTGATCTTCCAGTTGTGCCAGATCACAGCGGCAAGGGCGAGGAGGCGCTGGGCGACGCGGGCGTAGA
>NZ_UPHQ01000306.1 GCF_900566055.1 Mycobacterium innocens | reverse complement strand
CCGGCCACATCCAGCCGGGCCAGCATCGACCACACCGCAGCCAGATCCCCGAACTGCTTGTGCTGGCTACGGATCGGCTGCCCGGCCGGCGTCTCGGACAGCTTCGCCATCACCTCCTCCGCGCTGCCCAAATACTGCTGAGACACGATGCGCGGCTTGCCCTGCACTCGGGCCGATTCCACCAGGTAGTAATAGGTCTGCTTGCCGCGTCGCTTACCCACGATCGACGCCATATATGGGTAATACACTCCAAACCCACAAACCTCAAGCACCACAACACAAGACACGCCGCTCAACCACGAAGGCCGGAAACTCCCGCTAGGTGTCCCAGGATCGCGCCGGCGGGAGCGAACACGAACGCGAACACCACCGACAGTTTCGCGAACATGTTGACCCGCAGGCGATGTGCTGTCGGGGTGGGCGGCACGGTGAACACCGGCGGTCCGGCCGGTGCGCTACCGAATGGCGCGCCGCCAAAAGGATCATGGCCAAAAGGGTTGTGCCCAGACGGGTCCCGGTGAGGCGTCTTCATCGCGCGCTTCCCGTCATCCCCGGATCTTGTAGAGAACGTAGCTAACGACGTCCAACGCCACTTGGCGGGCGTGGTCAGTGGCGACGGAACTCGCGCGGACCTCGACGAACACATTGGTCTTGGCCGCGATAGCCCGTACGAAATGCACCGGCAACGATACAACCTCCAAGGTGACGACACCGCCGCCGGCATCGGCAGGAAGACCCATGGAAAACAGTACTTCGCGCCCGATATCGGCGTAGGTCGCATTCACGGGAGAGCCGTCGCACCGCCGCCACGCCGACTGCAGGTTCGTTGATTGTGTTTGAGCTGCCGTCGGGTGAGGGTCAATCGGTTCGAACTGGCGGATCGGCTCCTCAGCTCTCAGATTCGTATATCCGATGATGTTTCCGAGGTCTTGAAGGCTGGGCAACAGCCCATCCAAACCGGCCGGCGCCACCGTTGGGGGCGGGGGCGGCGGCGGTGGACGTTGCGGGCCCACAACACCGCGGTCGAACGGACTGGGTTCAATCGGCTTGTGCGCAACTGGGTTTGACAAGCGCTTAGCCGGGGATCTTGCCAAAGGTGGACTCGACCAAGGCCACGGCGGAGTGGCGTGCACGTGCAACGAACGTCGCCGCCACCACGAGGTCGATGACCACGTTGGCTTTGACGGCGATCGCGCGAATGTTGTACCACGACCTTCCTTGTGCCCGTATCTCCATAGTGGTGATGCCGTTGCCGGCATCGGCGGGCGCGCTCATGGAATATGTGATTGTCCGCCCGTCGGCCAACGTCGACTTGACGGTCAAGTCGCCGCATTGACGCCATATCGAGTGCAGCTTCGTCAACTGCGTTTGCGCCGAGGCCGCGTCGCGGAATGCGGTCACCGCCTCAATAACGACGAATTCATTGTTGGAGTCCAGTCGGTCGGGAAATTCAGATCCGTAGGTCCCGAGGACGGCTGGAAGATAGTAGGCGCCCTCGTAGGCGACGCTGTAGGCTTCCGAACACTCCGGGTGATCGGTCGGGCCATCGGTTGTGTCCGTATCGCGGCTGAGGCGGTGCAATGGCCGGCCGATCGCCAGGTTGTCGTCGCCAGTGATGGCTCTGATGTCGTCGAGGCTGGGCACTAACCCGGGCAGGTCACCGGTTGCCACGATGGGCGGCGTGGGCGCGGTGGCCGGTGCGGCGACCCGGGCCGGGGCGCTGTCAACCAGGGCGGCGCCCACGATCAGCGCGACCACCGCGACGACGATGAACACATACGACAACGTCAGCCCGATCAGAGCGCGGTCACGGCCACGTTGGCCGGTGCCGCGAATCTGCACCAAACCCAAGTGCCCCAGGATCGCGCCGGCGGGAGCGAAAACGAAGGCAAACGCCACTGATAACGTCGCCAACGTGTTGGCCTCGGCTCGCTGCCCGATCGGCGGCAGCGCCGCATGATGCATGCCAGCGGAACTTGCATGGACCGTGTTGGCATCAAACGGGTTGTGCCCGAACGGATTCGTCATGTCATTGACCCGGAATCGTGCCGAGACAGGCACTTTGAAACGCTCGCAGTGGTCTGCCTCCCGAGTGGGGGATCATGGCCGAATGCGGTCATCTGGTGGGCCTCCTTGGTCTGGATCATGGCGGTTCATGCGTGTCGGGCCGCCGGCGGCTAGAGCACGCCGAAACTCGAAGTGACCCAGCGGACCGGATCAGCACAACGGAAGGGAGCGATCCCTCGCACGTGTAAGCGCTGGCCGGTGGGTGGTTGCCCAAGCGACGACACCACGAAAAACCGGTGCCTTAACCGTGTTGGCGTGGAGGGGTTTTCGACTGCCGCGACCATCGAACCAGCGTTGAGCCGGACCAGCAGGCTACGCACCTCTTCGTGCAACAGCTGGCCGTCATGGTCGTCGTAGAGCGGGGCATCGGAAGTGTCACGCAGGTAGGCAGCGCCAGCGTTGGACATGATCATGGCCCACTCGGAGTTCTCGACATCGCGGAGTACCCGTAAGGCATCGAACTTCGACAAGATCACCGCCAGGCGTGGTTGTCCCGAACCGATGGCCATTATCACATTGTTGAGCACGGTTCGCGGGTCCCCGCCGCTGACCATCTGTGGGGGCAGCAGATCGTGCAACTGGTCTCGGATGGACTTGACCCGAAGTGGATCGAACATGAAGAACACCGCCTCGGCGTTGCTGAAGAACCGAAACGGCGGGTCATGCAGATCCCCGGACTCCAAGTCTTCCCCAGCGACGTCGCGCAACACCAGGTAACGCGGCAGTCCGTGCCAGAAGCCCAGACAAAAGATCAAGGGTTCGCGCTGAGTGGAGGTCTGAGTCAATACTGTCGGTGTGGGCGGCAGCAGCCCGCGTTGCACAAACAGGGGAGTTTCATAGTCGGTGGCGTACGCCGCGGCCGTTGCGCGGGTCGCGGGCTCCATGGCGTAGCCCAGCTGTTCGCAGAGCAACTGCAGCTGCTTGACCAATACCCCGATGTAGAGGCTTTTCCCGGTGGCGCGGGCACCGGCCATCGCGATGCAGTAGGCCTGACCGTCACGCCACCGGTCGGGCAGCGCGAAGTGGCATACCGGGCATATCTCGACGACGGGGCCTCGCAGCACCTGGCTGGCAACGTGCGTCGCCGGCGGCGGCCCTGCATATCCGGTTGGACGATTCCACTGGAATAACGCGCCGATGTCCGTCTTGGCCCCCACGAATGCAGAGGCGACCGCATCGTAGTAACGGGGCGAACCGCTGGTGGGCGCAGACGACCACATGTAGAGATTAGGGTCGAGAATGCCAAAGCACCGCGGGCATTTCGTCGGCGTCGCCCGGGAGGGTGCTGCGGTCATCTCAGCGCCTGGACCAGACCGGTGGTTATCACTCCGAGCAGCTCGAGGTCGGAAAGCAGCTCGTTCGCGGCGTCGCGGCCCGGCGGCGGCGCGGGTAGCCGGGGCCCGCCGACGCGGCGGTCATTGGACAGTGTGATCACCGCAAACCCATGCGGCACAACGCCGGCCGGAAAATCGGAGCATGCCACGGTGACCACCTCGGGCCGTAGGCGCGACCACCGCGCTCCGGCCGACCACCGGGGCGCGAATTGGCGTACCACATCGGCCAATCCGCTCGCTGGCACGGGCCCCGAGATTGCCTCGCCGCCGGGCCGTATTTCCGTGACGTCGTCACCGACCAGGACTGCCGCTACGTTGCGGATCCCGAGGGCGTCTGCCACGCCGACCACCACATCCGTGGCAGCCGCGGCGCTGCCATCGGCGAACCAAGGCCGCATCGACGCCGAACCGTTCAGCGCGACAACCAGTTCAGCGCCGGTCTTTGCGGTGTCGCGTCCGACGACCCGTCGCGCCGAGGTGCGCGCCGCAGCGGCCAGCGCACTGAGCGGTGTGTCGGCAACCGCACTGACAGCAACTTCGATGTAGTGACCGTGGGGTCGCAGCTCGGCGAATATCAGCGCGGAGTCGCCGCCGACGTCGATCGCGTCGAACAGCACCTGGACGGGGTCAACCTCGTGGGGGATGTCGTGTGCGATGGCGAGGTGCACGATCGTGCCTGCGGCGAATCGTGTTGAGCTGGCCGGCCGAACCGCGATGGTGACGGGGCCGGTGAGTTCGGGCAGCACGGCGTGGTGGGCGCTGGAGCGCCTGACGGCTTGAGCCGGTCCGGCCTGGACATCGAGGGCAGCGTCATGCACTGAACCGGCGATGGAGACCGATAGCGGTCCGGCGGGAATGTGGGCACGTTGGTTGCCGACGTTGAGCATGTAGATCGGCATCAGCGGTTCCTCCAGATCCGGGTCGCGATCGGCGGTCGAGCCTCAGCACGCTGCGCGAGCATCGCGTGCACCAGCTTGCGGTATCGGCGCGAGGGTGTTACTTCACGGTTATTGCCGGCCATCTGGACCATCGCGGTGAGGACCGCTTCTTCGTCGTCGTCGCTGAGGTGCCCCGCGGCAGCGACCGCGGCCGCTGCGTCGGCCAGCACGGAGTCGACGGCATCGGTGTTCGCCGCATCGGCCCGCAACAGGCTTGCCGCGAGAAGCGCTGTGGCTGTAACGATGTGGTCCTCGACGAGTGCCACCACTTCGTCTGCGGCCGCGGCGGCCACGTCCGGGTCGGCAGCCAACGTCCCGACCCGGGCAGGTCGTTGTTTTCCGGCAATAACGGCAACGGCAGCTACGGACGTCAGACGCACCGCGAAGTCCAGATGTACATAGTGCGCAGGGACCTTGGTCAGCGCGGCGTCCCACAACGGAGCGCAGGGCTGGTACTGACTGTCGAGGTAGCCGCGTCGCACCCACGAAGCCAGGTCGACTCTGCGCAACGCCGCGCACGCCACCGCGAGTTCATCGGAATTGACTGCGAGCACCTCGTCGGCCAAGCGGGCCAGCTCCTCGCTATCTGGTGCCCCCATCAGAGTAGGCAGCAACGCCGCACCGCCCAACCCGCCGCCGCCAGCCGCGAGTAGGTGTGCTGGGTTCCACACTCTCGCGGCGGCCACGTCGTCGCGCCGCGACGAGCCACTAGCCGCAAGCCACCACAACTGCGCGAAGGGATCCACCTCAGTCGCCGACTCGGTGCCGGCGCTGCGCTCCGCGCGGATCCCGCACACCGCGGCGCGGGTCCAGGTTGCGTCCCAGGGCTGGACGTCCACCAGCTCCTCCGGTGTCGGCATGACGCATCCCTCGGCAAACCAATCCAGCACGGCGTCGTGGACGGGTGTTTCACCGTCGCAGTGACCTGCGGTACGTAGGGTCGCGGCGGCGACGGCCACACGGGTTTCGGCGCCCAGCCGGTGGCTGAACCGGCGCGCCAACGTGGGCCCGGCGTACGGATCCGCGAACTGCGGGGCGACGTCCTCGACAAGTGCTCCGGTGAGGCGGTCGTCGTCGATGCCGGCGCGCATCAGCAGATCCGCCAGCTTGAGCACTCCTTGCGCGCCGCGGATGCGCGCCCGCTCCAGCGCCGGGCCTAACGCCGCTGCCAGTTGCGCGGGTACCGGTCGGTCCCGGTAGGTATGCGGGTTAGTCGGGATCGGTCCGATCTGATCCAGCCAGGTGTCGTCACTGAGCGCCCGGCACAGGTAGGTCAGTTCGGCGTACTCGCCGGCGGCACCGGGCAGGTGCTGCGAGGCGACCTGCCACGCGTCGGCAGTGGTGTTTCCCACCAGCGCCGACACTGCCTCGTCGACGAGGCGTCCGACCCGCGAGTCGGGATTCAGCCCGCCAGGTGAATGCGCGGCGATCACCGCGTGCGCCTCGGGGTGTGCGGCGGCGAAGGTGTCGTCTGCGGCAATTGTCACCGCCAGCGGCCAGGCCGGATGCAGTCCCCGATCGTCCGTTTGAGCGGCGTAGCGGTCCAGGTCGTCGAGCACGGCACGAGCCGAACGCGGATCGAGCAGCGCCTCCTGTGCCAGCACTGACCAGGCGGTGACCTCGATCTCCTGGCCCGCGGCAGTAAGGTGCGGTTGACCGCCCAATTCACCCAGCGACAGCGTCGCGGTCTCATCGATGGCGAGCATGTCGGCGGGTAGCCCGGTCAGATCGGTCACGGGCACCGCTGCCAGGTGCTGGCCGGCCACCAACGCCGGGCCGAGCTGATCGGCACGGTCGAAGGTGCTGAAGTTCAGTGTGCCCGCGGTTCCCACTGACATCAGGAAGCTCACCAAACCGATCCACTGGGCCGCGGACTCCGCTGATTCCACACCAAGGACCACCGGGATGCCACCGGCGAGCGCGGCGGCCACCGCGTCCAGCAACCCCAGCAGGATGGCCAGTCGCCATGTGGTGCTGTCCAGGGCGAACGCGATCACACTGTCCTTGGTCACGACCTGTCCAGCGCCGGGAGCTTCGGACGGCAGCACCGCGCGCCCGACTGCGGCGGCACCATATGGCCACAGCCACGACGGCGAGCGCCATCGCTGAATGGGCCGCAGCCGCGGCGAAGACTCGGGCTCTCGGTCCAGCAGAATATGGGCGAAGACGTTGCCCGGCCGCCCGGTGCTGTCGACGCCCGCTGGGGCACTGTGCCAATAGCCCGCTGCGTCCTCGGCCCACCGCCGGTAGGCCAACCGCCGTGGGGCTGCCTCTAACTGCTGCTGGGTCGGATAGTCCGGCAGCGCATCCACGGGCCGAAACGCGGTTCGTATCCCGGTCAGCAGCCACTGCGTTTCGGACGCCGACAGATCCCCGCTGGTTTGTTTGATCTGCCAGCCGCCCGCACTGCCGGCGCGGTCGAAGCAGGTGTAGGTCAGCTGGCCGTACCGGGCGCTCATGGCGTTATCACGCTCAGATGAAGGTTTCTGATGGGTGGGTCCAGTAACGCGATGGTGCGGAGTCGAGCCGCTGATGGCGCGTTGACGAACAACCTGATCCAGCCCCGCCGACCCCGAAGATCGGCGGCCCAGGCTTCCTCGGTACCCGTGGTGGTCAACGCATTCCACCGCAGTTCTTTCGAGCGGGTGGCCGCCAGGCGTCCCTGCGTATCCAGGGGTGCGACGTCGATGGCTTCTCCGTCGGTGTGCGACAAGGGAATTCGGTCTGGGTGGTTGATCAACACAAACGCCGGCGATCCAGGCAGGTCGTGTTCGGACCGCAGGTAGATCGTGGCGTGCGACGGCCGGCCCTCGTGGTCTCGGCCTAGCCGCACGGCATATTGCAACCGCAGCAGACCGGCGTATTCAATACTGCGAACGGCCCCCACGGACCGCCGACCAGCAGAGAAAGCCACTG
Organism: Mycobacterium innocens; assembly: GCF_900566055.1. Lineage (GTDB taxonomy): Bacteria > Actinomycetota > Actinomycetes > Mycobacteriales > Mycobacteriaceae > Mycobacterium > Mycobacterium innocens. Next base: position 13,519 of record NZ_UPHQ01000306.1, on the reverse strand, counting down.
GCACCAAATGCAACGAGCACCCGCCCACCGGGAGTTTGCCATTGGCCAGCTGCAGGCCACCGTACTTCTCGTACTGTTCCAGAGTGATCTCGAACGAGGTGCCGGTAAGGCCGTGGCGCGCGTCGTAGCCCTTCGGCGCCAAATACACCACCACCATCGCCGCGCCTTCGGGCCAGTCGAAGGTCAGTACCTGCTTGTTGCAGTACTCGGTCAGATCGACATCCCTGATGACACCGGTGCGCACGGAACCCAACGTGGTGCCCAGCAGCGCGCGACCCGCCATCAGGGTTACCGGTGTGAAATAGGCGCGACTCCAGCCGTCCGGCCAGGAAACGCCGGTCATCACCGACCGAGTTTGCCCAGGCGCGACCGCCGTGCCCGTGACCGGTTGGGTGAGCCGCAAATCGGGGGTCAGTCCGACCTGCTCGAGCGCCGCCTCAGCCAGCTCGACCGATTGGGCGCCAGCCATCGGACCGCTTTGGCCTCGGTAGATTGCCACCTGACCTACCGGCGGCGCCGTCCAACTCAGCTCGAAGATGCCGTCGGCGGTAGGGATAGCGGTCACCGACAAATCGGTGACCGGCGTCAAGACTGCGGCGATGTCGACTTCGGTGTCGACGGCCCCGGACAGTCGCAGCACCCCGTCCACGGGGACCGCGGCACGAACCCGATACACATAGCGTTGTCCCGGAGCGGCGTCGAGATCCACGAACCCGGCGAGATTGTCACGGTCGAGCAAGATGCGATGCTGGGGCCCCTCACGTTTGGCGTCGTGCGAGGGGATTCTGGAGACGAACACGGCGCTGACTGCTGCGGGAACGGTCCAGCTACCGATGACCCGGCCGCTGTCTTGCCGGACGACACAGTCCCGCACCGGGCTGACCACAACCCCCTCTGCGTGTTTGATCGGTTGGGCCGCAAGGGCTTCGGCTCGGGTCGCACCGACGTTGACCCACACCTGGTAGTAGCGCACAGCACCACTGCCGGGCGCCGTGTCGACCGCGCTGGTTACGGTCGTGGCCGCTACCAGCCGGGCTCGGTCCGGGGAATAGGGTGCGCTGTCCTCTTCGCTGACGAGCCGGTAGACCACGACGACGTCGCCGGTGTCTGCGGTTGGCGGATAGGGCGGCCATGCGAGTTCGTAACCCGCGACCTCCTGCGTGGCGTCGCCTCGGGACTTGGGGGTGATCGTAGCCGGTAGACCGGGCTGCTCCCCAAATGTGTACGCCGCGAAATCACCTGCGTGCAAAGCTGTTTCGTCGAGGCGTCCGCTAGTCGAAGCATCCTCTTTGGCGACATCGCTCTCGTCGGGCTCAACCGCAGCGAGCGGGGCCGGCGGGTGATCCGCGCCCCCGCCCTCCGCGGCAGACAACTCGGCGAGGAGCGCCGCCAAGTCCTCGGCGTGCTCGGCGACCGAACCGGGCAACATCGCCCGAATCTGCTCCACCTCAGTGCGCCCGGAGCGCAATATCAGCCGCAAGTGGGTTTCCTTGAAACGTGCCTGAGAGACGGCCCCGGAGTCGATCAGCCGCTGCCGCCAGCCGATCAAGGCGGTCAGGCGGGGATCGTCGGCGTCGGCGGCATGTCGCGGATCAGGCATGGCTAGAACACCAGATCCCCGCCGGGGGGCATATCGCGGCCCTCAACCGGGCTAATCATCGACGCCACCTCGTCGTCCAACCCTGCCAGAGCCGCGACCGGCGTCTCGAGCAGGATGAAATCGTAGGGCGCCAGCCCGTCGCTGGCTTGCACCACGACCGCCCGATACCCCAGACCGCTGCGAGCGACCACAGCGGTGTCGATGGCTACCGCGGCGCGACCCGCGGTGACAGCCGCGTCGGTGAACGCAGAACCGTCAAACGGAGCCGCACCTCCTGGGCGGTGGTCGACAACACCGGCGGCGAACTGATCGGCCGCGACATGGCGCCCAAGTCCGGGAACCAACACTGTGGCCGTCAGCGCAGCGCCGACACCGTCGTCCTCGGCGAACATCTGCTCGGCCCGACCCCACAACGCATCGGCACCGGTGGCCTGGACATGCCCAGCGGCCACCGCGGCCGACCACTGGTCCAGGCCAGAGGATGTGCGGACTCCTGGCATGCGGTAAAGCATCTCGGGTTCCTCACGCAGCCGCGCGGCGGCCTGGCTGAGCAGGTCGTGCCACGGCTGGGTCAGCCAGCCCAACGAGTAGAGGCGCCGCTGGATGGCGTGGGCCGCGTCACCGGCTTGGTCGGCACTGGGATCGGCGACCCCGATCTGGGTACAGCGCGGCAGGCCGCCGGCGATCAATGGCGCGACGCCGCAACCGGTTGGGGCGAGCCCGAACGGGGCGCGCAATACCGGTCCCAGTGCGCGGCACCACGAGAGGTACTGGCCATACCCGGTCGACAAGCGGCTCACGTCCTGCAGTGCGGTGCACAGATTAGCCCGCATCAACTGCAGCTGGTTCTGCTGGGACTTGCGCAGGTTCATCAGCGTGAACAGGTCGCGTTGCACGAACAAGAACAGCGCCAGCGATACCAGGACATAGAGCCCGAGCAGGACTGCGCCGGTGATCAACGCATACTCCCAACTCGCCACCCCGACCGCCGCGACCCCGGCCAGCACGACGAGCACCCCGAGCGTCGCCCAGGTCATCGTGGCCAGGATCGTGCTGATCGCCTGTTGCCGCGCACGCATCCGCTCGTCGACCGATATCTCGCCCGCGGACCGCTGAATCTGTTCGGCCAGTTGCGCGACCTCGGTGCGGGCCCGATGCAGGAAATCGGCGAGGATCGTCCCCACGTGCCACGCGTAGCTCTGCGACGCGCGCCGCTGCCAACTGTCCAGCTCGGTCGCCGCCCCACGCGCCTCCACCCCGGCAGCGGGGTCGGAATAGGCGTGCTGGAGCCGCTGACGCAGATCGGCCACGCCGAGCACATCAGCGGGCTCCAACTCGCTCACCCCGATCACCGCCGCCAGCGACGTTGGGATTGACTTGAACCGGTCAGCGCGGCTGGGGACAACGTCGGCGGCGTGGGCGAGGACACCGACGCCCGAGCCAACTTGGATGGGTTCGAGTCCCTTGCTACGCCGTCCTCCGTCGGCCAAGGTGAGTGCGCCGTTGACGAAATCGGTCCACAACGGGCTGAGATCCTGCTGGGCCACCTGGGCGCCAGCCGCCGATCCGCCGATGGCCGCATTTAGGGTGTCGGCGTTGCGGCCGACATCTTGCCAGTCAGCGACCTGACTGCTGGTGACTACCGCGAAGGCCGATTCCCTGCCGCCGAAGACGGTGCCTTGCACCGTCGAGGCCAACACTGACGACACCGAGCCCTTGACCGCGGCCAGCCACGCCGACGGTGCGTTGCGCAAGGCTCCCCCCATGAACCGGAAGAACATCTTCAGTGCGACCCAGATCGAAATCGCTTGTACGGCAACATCACCGACGTCAAGGCGCGGCCCGCGGAGCATATCGCGATGTTTGGTCCACAGCGCGCGGGCCATCGTTTGGGTGGCCGCTGCTACGTCGTCGACGTAGAGCACCGGCAGCTGCCCTCCACGCGGCAGCGGCAGGCGCCCGGCCGGGTCGAACAACTGCGCACGCAGCCGTGTCTCTACCTCCGCGGTGTCAAGGCTGCGGTAGAACGCCCGCACCGCGCGCACTGTTTGACCAGGCAGGATCTCGACGGTGTCGAATGGGGTCTGCGCTACCCCGGCCCACAAGCCGGCGACGGCGGCAACGACCGGCGCCGCCCGCTGGGCCAGGTCCAGCGGTTCAGCCAGATCCCCCCACGCGACTGCCCCCAATCCCGGCCCTGGTGAGTCTTCCGGCGCGACCAGCAGGTTGTGCCAGCCCTCGACGACCACCGACGCGCCAGGCGGGCTGGGCGTGGCTGCACCGCTGGTGAGCAGCAGCCGCAGCAGCGTCACCCGCGCTCCCCTGGCGGTGGTTCTGGCGACCTGTTCCACAAATTGTTCGGCGGCCAGCGGCACCCGCTGGTCGGCCGGAATGTGCAGCGGCACCAACACCGTCACCCGAACCCGGTCGTAGCGATCTGCGCTGAGAATCTGTTGCAGCACAACGGGTTCGCACCGCCCGTCACGGACCATCGTGGCAGCGGTGGCAGGGCCGTCGGCATCGCCGGCGTTGACCCAGGCGAAGAGGCCCAGCAGCCCGGCAGCGGAGTAGTCGACCAGGACACCAATAAGTTCGTCGGTGTGCTGTGCAGGCGCCACCAGCACAGTCAGCGCGCGGGACTCATCGAGGGACACCGTCATGGCTAGAACGTCCCGCCTTCGGGGATGACGACGGGTGCACCCGCATCGTGCAGTGGTGAGCCCGTCGCGCCAGCACCGGCCGCGAGGACCTCGGCTTCCCGCTGCACACGTTTGATCAGCGCACCAGTCGCCCAGTACACGTCGGGAGCCAGGTCGCGGAAGATCGGGGTGCTCGACGCTGTCGTCCGGGTGGGCACGGTGGTGAACGCCCCTCCCGGGGCGGCTCCGGGCATGTCGGATGGGAGATATTGAGCGGCCACGTCGCGGATCGTGGTCAACCACTCTTCCGCTGCCGCTGCCCTGTCGTCGGCGGTGCGGGCTTCGGCGAGCCCGGGCACCCGCGAGACCACACCCGGCGTGGTCGGCCCCGCCCGCAGGAACTCGCGCACCAGTTCAGCGGCGGACAGCGCGACGATTCCGCTGGCGGGTTGTTGCGAGTGGGCGTCGTAGAGTTCCCGCAGCACGATGTAGGGGCGTAAGGACCGCATCACCGGCGGCTCATGGGACTGCGCGATGGCCAGCAGGATCGACTCCAGCACAGCCGGCAGCCAGTCATACGGTGCATGGAACGCCGACGGCGGCGTCAGCAGCGGGTGAGGGAAGTTCAGCCACTGCCCGCTCTCAGCGTCGTAAATGCGTACTGGCTCGGTGAACGGTGAGGCGGGGATTTGGATGCGGCCCAACAGCTGACCCACAAACCAGCCACCCGCCATGGCGCGTCGTTGGTCGTCAGTCATCGGCAGCGACGCCGGGAGCGGCCGTGAGCGCCGGTACCGCCAAAAGGCGCTCCTGCCCGGCCCGGCAGTCTGCGCCCACTGCTGGGCGGCCGGCTTGAGCACGGAATCGAACGCCAACGGCGCGTAGTTGGGATACGACCCGAAGATGTCGATACGGGTCACGCCGTCCTCATCGGACAATGACCGCGCGTAGTTGTCCTTGGTCGCCTGGTCGATCCGCGGATTGTTACGCAGCACTTCCAGAAGTTCCCGATCGACGGGCTGTCCGGCGAAGGGGATGTCGGAAAACTTGTACCGGTACTCGGTCTGCTGCCCTGGATGCACCCGCTGCAGAGCTTGGTCGTTGACACTGGCCAGCGGCCGTGCAAGCGACAACGCTTCGGCGAACTTGGTCGCGATGTCGCGGCGGCGCGCCACCAATTCCGATTCCGAGGCTCCCACGCCCTGGACGAAGTCGCGCAGCGATACCTTGCAGAATTGCTCGAACGACTCACCGGGCCGCTCGACGTAAAGCCGCGCCCGGCGCAGCAGCTCGGCTGGCCGGGTGTGGATGTCGAACTGCGCCATCGATGGCACCCGCGCGCGACCAGTGTCGGGATCTGTGCCCAGCGCCCGAGTAACCCAGGTGGCGGTGGGTTCGATGAGCCCGCCGGGTGCGGCCACACCCCCGGTGGTCTGCCACTCCCCCACGATGACTCGCGTGGTCGCCTCGTCGATCGCCGACTGTAAGGGAATCATTGCGTTGGCGCCGGCCACCGCTTTGGGTAGGTCGGCCTCGTACCGTTGCTTGAATGCCGTCGAATTGATCAGCAGCACTTCGTTGTTGGCCTCGGCGAACCGGCCGGGCACCAATTCGTCGGCGTCCGCGGGCCAGGCCGCGTATTGGTCGGTGGCCAGCCGGGCGAGTCCGACATCGGTCGGCGGCTCCGTGCGGGCTATCTCCAGCTGAATCATCGCCTCGCTGAGACGCTCGCGCAGCGGCACCAGCAGTTCGGCGCCCGCCACACGCATGACATCGGCCATTCGGGAGGCCGCGTCGGCGAACAGCTGTCGACGCACCGTCGCGCGGAACCCGTCCAGCACTGCCGCCAGCACCTGGTCGGTGTTGGTCATCACCCCGCGCAGCGCCCGCAGTGAGGCGTCCACCTGCGCAGAGATGGCCACGATGTCCGGCGGCCCCATGGATCCCAGTTGGGCCACCCCGGGCGCCAACTGGTCATCGATGTGGCGGCGCAGCTGATCGACCAGTTCCCGGGTGAACGGCAACCCCAGCGTGGCGATCCCCGCGGCGACCGCCCGTTCCAGGCGGTCCGCAAAGTCGCGGTGCCACTGGAAGACCATGGCGTAGGCCGCGTCGGCGCAGGCCCGGGTCAGCTCGGCGCGCCGGTTGAGCACCGCTTGGCGCAAGGTCGGCACCCATTGTTCGGCGGTCACCCCCTCCGGGTTGGGCAGGTGGCTGCGTAGTTGACGGTCGATGAGCCCGTTGACGGTGGTGGCGACGGTTTCGGCGGGAAAGGCCTCGGTGCCGACCCAACGGCCCAGCTGGCTCACCTTGGTCTGGTCGTCGCTGGCGCTGGGCGGGATCCCCAATTCGGCGCACACCGAGGTCCATTGGCTGGACAGCAGAGCGTCCAGTTGCTCGATGCTCGATGCCGGATTGCCCTTTTGCAAGTGCCCGTCGAGCAGTTTGTCCACACAGCTACGTGCCAACCGCTGCGCGGCGTACTCGGCGTAACGGTCGCGGCCCATGCTCAAACTGGAGAATCCGTAGGTGCCCCACGGCAGCACGTCCCATGAGGAGATGCCCCAGCCCATCAGGTCACGGTCGCCCACCGGCGATGCGGTGTTACCCAAGTCGTAAGCGACGAACTGGTCGCTGGCCCGGCCACTCATCATCAAGCCCGCCAGCCCCCGAGCCAGCCCGCGGTACACGGCGTACTGCGAGCCGTCGCCGAATAGGGTGCGGTCAGCACCGATATAGCGGCCCACCGGGAACACCCGGGCGAATGGAATCGGTTCGCCTTCACCGTGGTGATGGCCCAACGCGCGCAAGATCCGTACGTCGTGCTCACGGGCCGCACCAGCCTGGCTGGCCACGATTTCTCCCAGCATCGCCAGCGCATTGGCCCGCACACCGATGATGGCGCTCTGCGGCAAGGAATCGAAGATGTCCGGAGTCACCATGAAAACCCCCATCAATCGGGGATCGAGACCACTGACCAGGGTGAGCAGGCGGCACACGTCCAGCGCCATCGACGCGCCCGCTCCGCCGGCCATCGACGACACCACCAGCACCAGTGGTGGATCGTTGGGGTCGAAGCGACCCATACCGGGCACGTCCAGCGTCGACATCTCCGAAATGGTTTCGACGCGGAAGAGCATGTCCCAGGCCGCCTGCAGACGGCCGTAAATTTCGGCGGCCTTGCTGAGCGTGATCATTCGGCCGATGGCCCGGTACTGCCCTGCGCCTGCCGAGATCGGGATCGACACCTCCTGAGGGTTGCGCGGCGCCCAGGTGGCGATGGTGTCCAACGCCGCTTCTGCCGCCAGCCTCTGCGACAGGGCGCCGTCGAGGACGGTGTAGCTGCTGCCCTGCGGTCCGCAGCCGACATAGCTGCCCCCTTGCCCGGGTACGTTCGCCAACCCTTCCGGCCCGGACTCCGCGGCACTGGGCACGTCGATGTGGACGAATTGCCAACCGGCCAGCAACTTTTCGACTCCGGCGCTGTGCAGCTCGGAGCGCAGCTGGTCCATGATGAGTGCCAGCGTCGCCCCGCCGGAGCCGCCGCAGCCCACTACCAGGAAACGTCGCATCAGGCTCCCTCTCCGAACGGGTCGAATGGATCTGGATCAAATCGGTAGGCCGGCTGCGTCGCTTCGGAGGGCGGCGGGTCAGCTCCACCGTCATCATGTCCGCCGCCGCGCGAAGAGCCTCCAGCCAGCGGCTGGACTTGGATGGGTATCGGGCGCTCAAGCGTAGGCGCCTCGTGGAAGCTGGGGGGTACCGGCGTGCTGCCGATGGGACTTGGCGCGCTGGTGTGAGTCGGCCAGGCAGGAGACGTCACGCCCGTCGGGGCGGCCTCGGCGCCGCCGAAGGGGTCGTACCCGCTCTGCTGGGCGACGGTGGCATCACCGAATGGAGAGGCAACCCCACCCGGCGCGGCGGATATCGACGCCACGCCAGCGTGGACCGCGCGCAGCCGCAGCCCGGTGAGCAGTTCGGGCAGTCGTTGAGCGATATCTTCGTAGAGTCGCTCGCGCGCGGTGGTATCGGTGGTTCCGGACACCAGCAGCAGCACCTCAGCAGTGTTCTCCGGCCCCCGGGGGTCGTGCAGCAGCACCCAGGTGTTGTGCACTGCCAAAGGCAGCACCGCGCTCAGCCCGGTCTTGTCCGACCCGGGGAGTTGAGAGCCGACGCTGACCAGCCCGTGAGCGTCGACGATCACTTGTCCGGCACCAAAGGGGCTGCGCCCCATTGCGACAGATAGGTCCACACCGCGCACTGACAGATGGCGGGTTCCGCCGCGGGGCAGGCCGGGAACGGGCTGCACCAAGTCGGTGTCGGCGATCGCGAAGGGTTCACCGTCGCGCAGCACCGTTTCGTCCTCGACCTCAACGGGGATACGTTCGGCCAGCAGCGGGTTGTCCGGGATCTTGCTGACCCACCACTTGGAGACATACAGCAAGGCCAGCGGGATTCCCGGGCCCAGCAACAGGGCGGCGATCAGCACCAGGACGAAGTTGGTGGTATTGAGCGGGTTGATCAGCGACGCCGTGAACGGCACCCGCACCAGCTGCGCGTCGTTGGGATTGTCGAGCGCTGAAACATGCACCGGGACAGTGCCATTCAGCCCGCCATGGCCGTTGTGGTCGGTACGCAGGGTGACAGACAGTTGCGCGGTCTGTCCGGCCTGCACCGCAAGGCAGTGCTGGGCCGAGTTCGCCGGAGAGCTGATATGTGCGGTGCCGATGCCGTCCGGGGCGCCCGCCACTGTCGGGGCATCGGTGTCACCGATCCACACGCAGCCGGGGCCGGTGATGTTCAAGGCCGCGGTGACGCCCTTGGCTGCCTCGACCGTGCCGAAGTCGATGCGCTCTGCCGGAGTGGGCAGACCGAGTTTCGGCAGGAGCTGAATCTGCACGTCGACCTGTTGTGGGGACAACTGCGTGCCGGCGACCGGAGCTCCGGTCTGGTCGGTCGTGGCCGCGGTGGTGATCACCAGCGACATCCGCAGCATCGCGTGGCCCGGGTTGACTTTCGTCAGGTCGGCAGCCACCGGTGTGGCGATCTGATCCTTGCCCACCGACGTCAGGAGCGGGATGGGCGCGGCGCCATCGGGTGCCAATGCCGCCGACATGGTGGCCGAACCGGCCAAGTCGGTCGGCATCACCGGCTTGCCCTGGCCGTCGACCAGGCCGAAGGTCAGCCCGTTGACGAGTTGGCCGCTGCGCCAGGCGATTTTGTCAGCACCGACGAGTGCCGGGAAGATGTCGGTGGTGATGTGAATGCTGACCTTGGACACCGCGTCGGGATGCTGGCCGGTGGTGTCGACGTAGACGATTGCCCACTGGCCGGTCCAGTGCTCGACGTTGCTATTGTGCAGCGTGATGGTTTGCGCCGATTCGGATTGCCATTGATAGGTCACCGGAACCCCGTCAAGGTCCGCGGCGACCTTGCCGTCCTTCTTGGGCAGCGGCAGCGTCTGCCCGGAGGGCGCGACGAGGTAGGGTTCCACACCCGGCACGCCCCCTGAACCGAGGATGTTCACCTCTTTGATGGATCGGTCCAGCACGAAGTTGTGACGCGCTTCCGGGCACACCGTGATCTGGCACACCCCGCCCTGGTCGTTGACTCCGGGATTGGGGTTGAGGGCGTCGAACGCGAAGAGCATGTCGTCGATGTTGGAGACGGGAAAGAAGTCGCCCGGGACCGGATCGGTGATGGCGCCGCACGTCATCCCCTGCAACCCCTTCCCGGTGCTGATCGCCGACATCACGTCGAAGTCACCGGGAGTTTGGTTGGCGCCCAAGCCGATTCCCAGCATGATGATGTTGCTCGACCGTAGCTGATCAGCCAGACCGCTTGGGCGGCAGATGGATTGCACCGCTTTCTGGGTGATCTCGGCGACAGCGTTCGGCGAGTCCAACCGCACTCCGTCGGCGTACGGCTTGGTGGCCGGGCGGGCGGTGAAGTCGATTTTGCCGTCGGAGAACCAGGCGATGGCCTGGCATCCCGGGGCTTTGTCGGGTCCGGGGCCGCGCGTGGACAGCGCTTGCCGAGCGCCGTCGAGGGCCACCCAGTAGTCGGTGTCGATGCCGGTGTTCTTCTGCGCAATGGGGTCTAACGATGCACTCACACGGTCAGCTGAGGAGCCGGTGAGCTGTGTCCAATCATGTTCGAGGACATAAGAATCGGAGAATCCCGCGACCGCGACGTCGAGCTTGGCCTGCACCCGGTCGGCGTACTTGCCCAGTGTCTGCAGCAGGTAGCGGGCGGCCTGCACCCGCGCGGCCTTGGGGTCCGTTTGTTGCAAACTGCTCGACTCGTCGAAGAGCAGCAGCAGATCGCCGGCCTTCTGCGCGGCAAGGCACGCACCGAACCTGCTCGCACCTGCGGCGCCGGTCGCCGACGCTGAACCCGCCCAGCCGGCCAAGGTCACGACAGCGACCAGGACCGCGGTCGCGGCGACGCGCACCGAAACCGCAAACACCCTGCGGCATCCGATAACCCGAGAAGTACCGACCACTACATCGTCCCCGCCCACAGCGCGATCTGCCATGCTCCGACGGCTATCCCGAGCAGGCACACGGCCAGCACCCCCCAGTACAGCGTCGAGGTCCAGGTGGGCGCCGAGTAGACGGCCTCGGTGCGGCGCCGCGTGTCGACCCGGCTGAAGATCGCCAAGGCGCCAATGGCGAAAGGCCCGGCCAGCAGCCATCCTCCGAGGGCGGTCGCAATCATCGGTCCGGTCAGCGCGCTGATCCCGGCCAGCGCCACGCCGACGATCGCCAGTGCGAAAGCCACTCCGAACCAGGCCAGCGGGGGGCCGGCTGTGGTAAGGGTCCCCGTGCCCATGGCGCTGGCGGTCAGCTGGCCGAACGTATCGCGCCGGGCTGCCGGGTCGGATGTGGTTGTGCCGCTGCTGCCGAACGCGTCACCGGGAGTTGATGCCTCCGCGGGTGCCGCCGACCCGGATTGGTTGCGCCATGGGTCGAATCCGGTCGAGAACATGTTCCCGCCCGGCGTCGAGGGAGTGACGCCGGAGCGCTGTTGCGGACCGAAGTCATTGAAGTCAAACAGATTTGACGATGCCATCGGTTAGCCTCCCGACTCTGTCGGCGCAGCCGCCCGGCGCTCAGGGTTTGTGTACTCAAACATGAGACCTCAGTAGGGATTCAAGCAGATCGCAAACGAATGGTCTGGTGGGGCGGCCACGTACACCGACCGGCATTGGGCGCTGGACCCTACCCGGGCCGACACCGTGTACACACCTTCGCGGTGTTCGCAGTCGACTTTGAACAGGTCCAGCGCCTCATTGTCCGAAGTGCTTCGCACCTGGACTTCCACGCACGTGCCCACGGGCACGTTCGCCAAGTCGACCTTTATCCGACGCGGGGTGGTCCGCGGCGCGACGGACGTGATCACCGACCGCGACGGCGCCCGGGTTGGATGGCTCGTTGCCGACGCGTCGACGGCCGTCGACGCGCGAGTACCCCACCACACGCCAACGAAAATCAGCACCAGACACATCAGGTAGCCGATCACCAGGCCGGCGATCGCCGCGCCTCGCCCCCGTTCGCCGGTGCGTTTGATCTGTGGTAGCGCGAGATGTCCGAGCGCGATTCCCGCAGGTGGAACGATCACACTCACGATCGGCGAGAGCACGGCCAGCGTATTGTAGTCGCCGCGCGGCGGGGGTCCACCGAAAGGCGGGCCAGGCCAGTATTCGCCCGCGCTGCGTGGCGCGGTAGGTGACGTCGGCGGTGGCGGTGCGCCGAAGGGGTCGCCCGGCGGCGGCCCGAACGGATCAGCTCCGGAGTACATCAACCCACCTCACCGTCCACGACGTTATGCCAGTGAGCCAACCAGGAGCGTGTTGCGCCACGCGACGCTTGTATCGACGGCACCATGTCAACCCTTGAAGTCGGCTATGCACGCAAAGATCGTCTTATTACGGTTCCACAGCTCCGACCTGGTGTTGCAGGAGTCGGTGGAAAGAAGCTGCAGAACCTGCAGCACACCGTCGCGCACCTGGCAGGCCGTGGGATAGATGAGGGCCAAATCGGCGTTGCGCTCAGCCGGGTCGGGAGCTTGTTGCTGCACCTCGATGCAGTCACCAACCCGAAGCTCGTCGACGGTGACGCTTGGACGCTTTGCGGGCGGCGGGGTGATCACCGTCGTGCGCGGTGGGGGTGGGCTCGCCTGAACGGTGGTGCTGGGCGCCTTGACTGATCCCGCGCTGGAACGTGAACCGTCACCGGTCGCCAGCCACACCACCAGCCCGATCACCGCGAACGCGATGACCATGTAGGAGATGGTGATTCCGATGATGGCGCGCTCGCGGCCTGGCTGGTGACGTTGGCGCAGTTGCGACAAAGCGACGTGGCCCATCGCCGCCCCGGCCGGGGCGAAGACAAACGCGAACACGACCGACAATGTGGCCAACGTATTGGTCTCGGCGTGTGCGGGCCGCGTCGGGAAAACCGCGGGTCCAGCTCCCGGCTGCGTGGCAAAGCCTTGCGCAGGAGCCTGCCCGCCGAACGGATCAGCGCTGAACGGGTCTCCATGTGTCATGCAGGTGCCTCGCTGTCATGCTGTTCGTCAATCCTTGCCGGTGGTCCGCGGCGAACGGTCATTGTCAAATCTTGCCCCGCAGCGGGTAGGTGACGCGAGTCAGCTCCGGCACTGCCGCGTCCCGCTGGCGCCGTAGATGTAATCGGGGCAGCGGTTGATCAGGAGAACGGATCATGGTCGGGCTCCTCCGCCGGCATCCCTGCTGATGGCGGGTGGGTGCCGGCCAGGGGTGGTGAAGGAGTCCACGCTGGTTGCGGTGTTGCGGGCCGGGTGAAGTAGGCATTTGACGCCGGCAGGGCCAGCAAGACCGCGGAGGCGACCGCGACGACGACCGTCGCCGCGGCACCCAGGCGCGCGAGCTGGGCGAACCACGTCACCGAGCTGCCCGGCTCGACGATCAAGACCGCCACCGCCGCGCACGCCGCCAGCCCGCACACCAGCCACGTCATTGTCCGGGCCCAACGGTGACCACGCTCATCCAGCACGCCTAGTCCGACGACGATCGCGGCGACGACGACTGCCGCCACGGCCACCGCAACGAGCACCGGGCCGGATGCGCTGTGTCGCGAGCGGAAATCCGCCAGCCCTATCAGCGCCGCGATCGCGGTGGCCGCCAGTACCGCCGCCACCCCGACAAATAGGTAGCTGCCCCAATAGACCGTGGTCGGCGACTCCGGTGATGCTGCGGGCACAGCCGGCACCGGCGGGGGTGGTAGATCTGAGGGGC